>DATFCW010000486.1:0-18395 GCA_035252665.1 Casimicrobiaceae bacterium
ATCGAATGGCGGCGTATCACTTTTTCGGCGGTCGCTTTCTCGATCCACGCACGCGCGAGCTTCGCGACGGCGTCGAAGTGCTCGTCGAAGGCGAGCGCATCAGGGAAGTCTCCGACCGGCCAATCAAGCTCGACAGCGCGACGCGCATCGACCTTCGCGGGCGAACGCTGATGCCCGGATTGATCGACGCGCACGTTCACCTGTTTCTCGCCGAAGTGAACCTCGGCTTGCTCGACGGCATGCCGCTTACGCTGCTGACGACGAAAGCCGTGGTCGCAGCTAAACGCATGCTGATGCGCGGGTTCACCACGGTGCGCGACGCCGGAGGCGGCGATTACGGCATCAAGGCGGCCATCGATGCCGGTCTTGTCGAGGGACCGCGCGTTTTCATCGCCGGCATGCCGATCAGCCAGACCGGTGGCCACGCCGATTTTCGCCGGCGCACGCAAACGCAGTACGAATGTTCGTGCAGTTCGGGACTCGCGTACATGAGCCGCATCGCCGATGGCGTGCCCGAGATGCTGAAGGCGGTGCGCGACGAGCTGCGCAAGGGCGCCGACCAGATCAAGCTGATGGTGTCGGGCGGCGTCGCGTCGCAAAGCGATCCGCTCGAAAGCCTCCAGTTTCGCGTCGACGAGATCGAGGCGGCGGTCGAGCAGGCGATGAGTTTCGGCACGTACGTGATGGCGCATGCGTATTCGGCGGAAGCGATTCGCCGCGCCGTCGATTGCGGCGTGCGAACGATCGAGCACGGCAATCTCGTCGACGAGGCCGCGGCGCGCCGGATGGCGGAACGCGGCGCGTACATGGTGCCGACGCTCGTCACCTACGACAGCCTGCAACGGCGCGGACCGGATTACGGGCTCACGCCGTACAGCCTCGAGAAGAACAAGATCGTGCTGGACGCCGGACTGCGCTCCCTCGAGCTTTGCCGCGCGGCGGGTGTGCCGATCGGGTTCGGCACCGATCTGCTCGGACAGCTTCAGGAAAATCAGTGCGGGGAGTTCCTGATTCGCGCCGAAGCGATGACGCCGCAGGAGATCATTCATTCGGCGACGATCGTCAATGCGCAGATCGTGCGTCGCGAAGGCGAGTTGGGCGAAATCAAGCCGGGCGCGTTCGCGGACCTGCTCGTCGTCGACGGCGATCCGTATCGCGATCTTCGCATATTGCAGGATCAGGGCGCTCACATCGCGGGGATCATGAAGGGCGGGACCTGGTACAAGAACCGGATGTAGTTGCCGATGAGCGCTGCCGGGCCGCCCCAAAGCGCGAATTGCTCCCCCTCCGGGGGCAGCGAAGCGGCGAAGCTGCGAGCGTGGGGGGACCAGTAACCGCGGTGCGCGTCGTCGTCATCGGCGGAGCGGGCAATTTCGGCGCGCGAATATGCCGACGCCTCGCCCAGGAACAGGGCATCGAGGTCATCGCGACATCACGGCGAGAATCGCGCGACGCTGATACCGCACGGCGCTTCGTCATGCTCGACCGCACGGCGCCGCAATTCGAGGAGGCGCTTCGCGCGTTGCGTCCCGATGTCGTGATCCACTGCGCCGGGCCATATCAGGGGCAGGACTACCGCGTCGCTCACGCGTCGCTCGCATGTGCCGCACATTACCTCGATCTCGCGGATGCGCGAGATTTCGTCGCGAACTTCGCGTCGTCCAATGATGCGCGAGCGCTTGCCGCGGGACGCGCGGCAATCTCAGGCGCGAGCACGCTGCCCGCGCTTTCCTCGGCGGTCGTCGACGACCTCGCGCGCGGTTTCGCTCGCATCGACGAAATCGACATCGCGATCGCGCCGGCGCAACGCAGCCCTCGCGGCAGCGCAACGATGAGCGCGGTGCTCGGCTACGCCGGACGTCCGTTCACCTGGTTGGAAGATGGCGCATGGCGCACCGTGTATGGGTGGCAGGCATTGCGGCGGGTGCGGTTTCCGTTCGGAACGCGGACCGCCGCGGCCTGCGACGTTCCCGATCTCGCATTGCTGTCAATGCGTTATCCGGGCGTGCGCAGCGTCAGACTCCGGGCAGCGCTCGAGTTGTCGATCGAGCATTACGCGCTCGCATGCCTCGCCGGCGCGCGACGCATCGGCATGCCGCTTCGGATCGAACCGCTTGCGCCATGGCTCGATCGCCTTGCCGTTGCGCTCGATCGCTTCGGGAGCGATTGCGGGGGAATGAGCGTCAGCGTCACGGGTTATCGCGCGTCCGGCGAGCGGCGCCGCGCGACGTGGTACATCGTTGCGAGAGACAATCACGGCCCGGAGATTCCGTGCATGGCGGCAATTCTGTTGACGTGCAAGCTTGCCTCCGGCGAGACGATCGACGCCGGCGCGCGCGCGTGCATCGGCATGCTTACCCTCGCCGAGTTCGAGCCAGAATTCGCGCGTTGGAACATGTCGACGTCGGTGGACGAGATGGGCGCATGACGATTGCCTATCTGGTCGCCAAATGGCTGCACATCGTATCGTCGACCGTGCTGTTCGGCATGGGCGCCGGCATCGCGTTCTTCTTCATCCGCGCGCATCGCACGAGGAACACAACGATCATTGCCGCGGTCAGCCGCGACGTCGTGATCGCGGATGCGCTCTTCACCGCGACCGCAGTCGTCACCCAACCTCTCACGGGTCTTGCGATGCTGTGGCTCAGCGGCGCGTCGTTCGCGCAACCTTGGCTCGTCGTTTCGATCGTGCTTTACGTGCTCGTCGGTTGCTTCTGGCTACCCGTCGTCTGGCTGCAAATCAGGATGCGCGACATGGCGAAGCACGCCGCTGCGACGCGCACCGCGCTGCCGCATGCGTATGCCCGCTGCTACAGGGCGTGGTTTGCGCTCGGCTGGCCGGCGTTTCTCGCCGTGCTTGTAATCTTCTACCTGATGGTCGCCAAACCGGCGTTCCAACTTTCGCATTGAAACGGAGAACCGATGCTTCACCTACTCGATCGCATCATGAATCTCGACATCGGCAATCGCGGCGTCGACAGGCTCTACGAGCCGGCGCGCGCGCGAAACAGCGAGCCGCTTTGCGCGGCCGCGGCGCGCACGCTCCTCGGTCTCAATGCAGGCGAATGCGTCGTGCTGATCACCGGCTCGCTGACGCGTCCTTGGGTATCGCCGCGGATCGGCGAAACGGACGGGCCGGTCGGCATCGCGGCGCTCGCGCGTGCGTTGAGCTACGGCTTCAACGCGATCCCCGTCGTCGTCACCGATACGTCGCTGATCGAGCCGATCGGCGAAACGGTTCGTGCCGGGGGCCTTACGCCGGCAACGCTCGAGCAGGCGAAGCGCGCTACCGCGAACAAGCGGTTCTGCAGCGTCGCCGTGATGCAGGATTTTCCGATCGATGACGAGGAAGCGCGCGCTGAAGGCAAGCGCATGATCGACGCGTTGTCGCCCAAGTCGGTGATTTCGGTCGAACGTGCTGGCATGACGACGCGCGGCACCTATCACAACATGCTCGGACAGGACTTCAGCGAGGGACGCGCGCGGATCGACTATCTTGTCGAGGCGGCCGCTGCGCGCGGCATTCCGACCGTTGGCGTCGGCGATGGCGGCAACGAGATCGGCATGGGCGCCGTCGCGGAAGCCGTGCATCAGCATGTGCCGCACGGACCGACGCTTTGCGCGAAGCTCGCGACCGACGTGCTGCTTCCGGCCGGCGTGTCGAACTGGGGCTGCTATGCGATCGTCGGTGCGCTGGCCGTGCTCACCGGCAAAGCGGATCTGCTGCACACGCCCGCGAGGGAGCGACGACTCGTCGAAGCGGCCGCGAGCGCGGGGTTGGTCGACGGCAACACGGGCAAGTGCGAGGCGACGGTCGACGGATTGTCGCTCGACGTGCATGCGGCGCTCGTCGAGGTGATGATGACGACCGCGCTTCGTGCGATGAAGGCGAGCCATTGATGGCTTCGCTTGCGGGATCGAGGCGCATGACGATGCGCACGCTGCTGACGTTTCTGATCGTTTCCATCGCCTGCGCGATCCCTCCTGCGCGCGCGGACGACTATCCCGATCGTCCGATCAAGCTCATCGTGCCGTACCCCGCCGGCGGCGGCACCGACATCGCGGCACGCTTCGTCGCGCAAAAACTCGGCGAACGCTTGCAGCGGCAACTGATCGTCGATAACCGTGGCGGCGCGAACGGCAATCTCGGCACGGACCTGATCGCGCACGCGGCCGCCGACGGCTACACGATCGGGATGGCGACGCCCGGGCCGGTGACGGTCGCGCGCAGTCTGTACCCGTCGCTCCCGTATGATCCTCGAACCGACCTCGTTCCGGTGATTCTCGTCAACGAGAGCCCGATTGTGCTCGTCGTCAATCCGGGCGTTGCCGCGAAAACGACGCGCGAGCTGGTGGCGCTTGCGAAGGCAAGTCCCGGCAAGTTTACGTGCGCACTCGTGTCGACCGGTTCGGTGCCGCACCTCGTCACTGAAATGTTCAAGGCAGCGGCCGGCATCGAGATCCTCGACGTGCCCTATAAGGGCGGCGGCCCGGCGGCGATCGACGTGATCAGCGGGCGCGTCGACATGTTCTTCAGCGTCGTCCCGCTCGTGTTGCCCTACATCAAGTCGGGCAAGCTGCGTCCGATCGCGGTCGCGAGCGCCAATCGATCGAAGCTCCTGCCCGATGTACCGACGCTGACGGAGGCCGGTTACGCCGTGGTCGGCAGCGCGTGGAACGGCATCGTCGCGCCGCGCGGCACGCCGGAGGCGATCGTCGCCAAGCTCAACGCCGAAACGGCGGCCGTTCTCGCCGCGAGCGGAACGAAGGACGCGTTCGCGGCGCTCGGCATGGAAGCAGTCGGCGGATCGCCGCAGAGCTTTGCGTCATTCCTCGGCGCCGAGCGCGAAAAGTGGGCGAAGGTGATCGCGGCGGCGCACATCAAGCCGGAATGAAACCCGTTCAGACCAGTTTGGGGTCAGAGACGAAACTCGCGAATAGCTTGTCGCGTCGGCATCGTTGAACTGAGAGTTTCGTCTCTGACCCCAAACTGGTTCACGACAGCGGCTGAATCCCGAGCGACTTGACGAGCTTCGCGTAACGGTCGAGCTCGGCGGCGATGAAGTCGCCGAACTCCGCGCTCGTGCCAGTGACCGGCTCTGCGCCGAACTGCAGGAACTGCTTGCGGATCGACGGCTCGGCGAGCACGGTCGCGATGTCCTTGTTCAGTAGCGACACGATCGGCGCCGGCGTTCCTGGCGCGGACACGACGCCCCACCACGTCGATACCTCGTAGTGTCCGACGCCCGTTTCGTCGACGGTCGGCACGTCGGGAAGAAGCGGGAAGCGCTGCTTGCCGGTGACCGCGAGCGCGCGCGTCTTGCCCGACGTGATGAACGGCAGCGCGGCCGGAATGCTGTCGATGATCATCGTGATCTCCCCACTCGCGAGCGCGACCTCGGCCTGTCCGCTCCCCTTGTACGGAACGTGCAAAAGCTTCGTGTTCGTGACGCGCTGGAAGATTTCACCGGCGAGATGGGTCGGGTTTCCAACGCCTGCCGACCCGAACGTCAGATGGCCCGGCTCGCGCTTTGCAAGATCGACCAGCTCGCGCAGCGTCCTCGCCTTCACAGCGGCGTTGACGACGATCACGTTCGGGCCCGACGCCACCTGGATCACCGGCGCGATGCCCTTGATCGGATCGAAGGGCATCGTCGTGTGCAATGCCGGATTGATCGCGTGGCCGCTCGAGATAAGCCCGATCGTATAGCCGTCGGGACGTGCCTTCGCGACTGCGTCGGTGCCGATGATGCCGCCCGCGCCTGGCTTGTTCTCGACGATCATCGACTGGCCGAGAAGCTTGGTCAATTCCGCGGCGATGACGCGCGCCATCACGTCGGTGCCGCCGCCCGGCGTGTACGGCACGATCAGGCGAATGGCGTGATCGGGATATTGCTGCGCCGATGCGACGCCGCAGGCACCGGCGAACAGGACCAGCGCGATCGCGCGCAACCATTTCATCGCCATTGCGCGAGCTCCGGGTCGTTCTCGGGTTGTGCGGGCAGTCCCGTAATGCGGGGAAGCTCGGACAATCGCGGCACCGCATTCATCACCTGTATCCTTCCGTTCGAATCCCTCCACACGAGAAGCGGCGTTCCCGGCGCGCCGAACGCGTGCATGAGCTTCGTGTTGGCGTCGAGTTGCGCCGCGAGCGCCTTGGAAACGTTCACAGGCGCAATGCCGCCATCGAAATGCGCGCGGTCGTAGCGGAGCTCGTTCTCACGCATCGCCGCGACGCGATCAGGCGCCTGCATGATCGCCGCCGCGCGGCCCGCCGAGCTCGGTTGCTGATACGCCACGGGCACGAGGCGAACCTGCAACCCTGCTTTCTCGTATGGCTGCAGCGCCTTCCACGTCAGGTGGCAATAGAAGCAGTTCGGATCGAAGAAGACGTAAAGGATGCGCCGCGCCTCGCGCGGGCCCTCGATGACGGCGTCGGTCTTTTCGAGCTGCGCGAAACGCGCCCGATTCTCGCCCTCGTTCGAATGGTCGCTCGTGCCGCGGGCTTCGTGCGCGACCGTCCAGGCGAATCCCGCCACGAGTGCCGAGAGGAGCCGTCGCTTCGACAAACTCGAGCAATGAGAAGTCATGAGCCGTTCAACTCCCCGGCGCACCGTGAATCTCGGGAAAATACACATCCTTCCAGCCTGCAGGCTCGTGACGAAGCGACTTCGTCCGGTACATGAAGCTCGCATACTTCATGATGCCCTCGGGCGTCGACGTCACGATGAAATCGGGGCTTTCGAGAATGCGCGCGATGAACTGCGGCGAAAGCTTCGAGTGCTCCTCCTCGACGTAGGTGCGCGCGGCGGCCTTCTTGTCGCGGTTGATCATGTCGATCGCTTCGCGGAGCGCGGCGAGCACCGCGCGATACACCTTCGGATTGCTGTCGTGGAACTTCGCGGTCGTGTAGAGCGAGTTCAGCGTGCTCTGGCCGACAACGTCGTAGGAGCTTAGCACCTTGTGCACGCCGGGTGACGCCAGCTCCTGCTCCTGGAACGGCGCATTCGCGAAGTGCGCGGTGATCTCGGTGCCCCGGCCGAGCATCGCGATCATCGCGTCCGGATGGCGCATCGACACGGTGAGCAAATCGAGCTTGTCGTAATTCGCTTCACCGAATGCTTTCGCCGCGGCCATTTCGAGCACGATTGCCTGGATCGACACCTTGACGGCCGGAAGCGCGATGCGGTCCTTGCTCGTGAAATCGGCGAGCGTCTTGACGCCCTCATCGGTCGTCGTGATATACAGCGGCATCGATCCCAGCGATGCGACGCCCTTGACGTCGATCGTGCCCTTCGACTTGTCCCAGATGCGAAGCAGCGGGCCGACGCCGCCGGAGGCGAAGTCGAGACTGTCGGCAAGAAGCGCGTCGTTCATCGCCGCGCCCGAGCCGAACTGCGCCCACGTGACCTGAACATCGCCGAGGCCGGCGGCGCGCGCCTGCTTCCTGACGAGCTGGTGCTTCTTCATCATCAGAAGCGGCAGGTAGTTGACGCCGAACTGCTGGGCGATCCTGACTTGCGTCGTATCGGCAAATGCAACTGTCGGCGAGCTCGCGACGCATGCGGCGAGCGCGACAACGCACAGCGCCGACCATCCTCCTCGATGGATTGCTTCCATTTCCTCCTCCTTCGATCGTCCGGTCCTTGGCCGATTCGCGGAATCGGTTCGGTCGATTGCGAAAAAGCCGGATCAGTCATATCATTCGAATGACTGTAGCCCGTATGCTCATGGCACGTCAATCACCCCTCGAAGGCGCGAGGACCAGGGCGGCGCAGCCGCTACCCCGCACGCGCCCCGCCATGGGCATGCACAACCCGCTGATGGCGTCCGACCCGCTGTACAAGCAGGTCCGAAGCGACCTCGTGAATCGTTTGTCCGCGAGCGAGTGGAAGCCCGGCGAAGCGCTGCCGAGCGAGCGCAAGCTCGCCGACCACTACGGCGTCGGCATCGCGACGATCCGTGCGGCAATCGGTGAGCTGACGGCGATGAAGGTGCTCGCCCGCCGGCAGGGCAAGGGCACCTACGTGTGCCGCGAGGAGGAGCGGCGCAGCGTCTACCAGTTCTTCCACGTCGTCCGCGACGACGGCGTCAAGGTGCTTCCCGTGAGCGAGCTGGTGTGGATCAAATCCGGTCGCGCCGATCCGGACGTCGCGCACGCGCTCGAATTGCCTCGAACCGCCGGCGGCCTCGCGATCCATCGGTTGCGCAACG
This sequence comes from Casimicrobiaceae bacterium, assembly GCA_035252665.1. Taxonomy (GTDB): domain Bacteria; phylum Pseudomonadota; class Gammaproteobacteria; order Burkholderiales; family Casimicrobiaceae; genus VBCG01. Next base: position 8,215 of record DATFCW010000486.1, read on the forward strand.
TGCTGACGGTCAACGACGTTCGCATCGTCGTGTCCGACATCGCCGTATCGGTTGCGATGTTTCCCGGACTCACGCAGCAGCGCGTCCGCACCGGCGGGGCGACGATCTACGCGGTGTACCAGAGCCTGTACGGGATCAACATCGTGCGCACCGACGAGAAGCTGCGCGCGAGCGCATGCGACGGCGACACCGCGCGGATCCTTCGCCTGCGCGCAGGTGAGCCGGTGCTCGAAGTGCACCGCACCGCGTACACGTTCAACGACGTGCCGGTCGAGGTGCGAGTGAGCCGCGTGCGTACGCGCGACTATCACTATGCATTGTCGCGAGGAGGCGCGTTATGACGACAAGCCCGGTGTTGGAACGAAATGCGAATCGCGCGGAAATCGCAATCCGACCGCTGTCCGCCGCGTGCGGTGCTGAAGTCATCGGGCTTGACCTGACACGTCCGCTCGATCGAGCGGCGATCGCGCAGCTTCACGAGGCGCTCGGCACGTACGGCTGCCTGCTCTTTCGCGATGCGAAGCTCGATCCCGACCAGCACGTCGCGTTCAGCCGCCAGTTCGGACCGCTCGAATCGCACGTCGTGGGCGAATTCAACCTGCCGAGACATCCGGAAATTTTCGTCGTCTCGAACGTTCGCGAGGAGGGACGGCTCAAGGGCGCCGTATACGCGGGCCAATACTGGCACTCGGATCTCTCGTACATGGAGAAGCCGTCGCTCGGCTCGCTTCTGCTCTGCCACGAGATGCCGGACATCGGAGGGGACACGATGTGGGCGAACATGTACCTCGCGTACGAGACGCTGTCTTCGCCGATGAAACGCCTGCTCGGCGAGCTGGAGGCCATCCACGATTACAGCCATGCGTACGACACCTACTTCGCGAAGACGAAGGAGCGGCCGCCGCTTACCCAGGAGCAGCGCGCGAAGACGCCGCCGGTTCGCCATCCCGCCGTGCGCACGCATCCGGTCACGCACCGCAAGGCGCTCTACGTCAATCCCGGCTTCACCGTCGGATTCGTCGACATGCCCGACGAGGAGTCGCGGCCGATCCTCGACTTCCTGTTCCGCCACGCGACACGGCCGGAATTCATCTACCGGCACAAGTGGCGTGTCAACGACATGATCTTCTGGGACAACCGCTGCACGATGCACTACGCGTTGTCCGATTACGATTTCTCGGTGCGCCGGCACATGCATCGAACGACGATCGCGGGCGACGTGCCGGTTTGAATCACTCCCGCATAATCGCCTCGCGATAGAGCTCGTCGACTCGGCGCGTCATGGGGCCGGGCCTGCCGTTGCCGATCGCTCGGCCGTCGACGCGCGTCACCGGCGTGATGCCGCCGAGCGTGCCGGTCGCGAACGCTTCGTCCGCGGTGTAAACCTCGCTCAGCGTGAAATCGCTCTCGCGCACCACGCCGCCTTCCGCGCGATAGAGCTCGATCACCTCGGCGCGCGTGATGCCCATGAAGTTGTAGCGTCCCGTCGATGTCCACAGTTCGCCGCGACGAACGACGAAGAAGTTCGTCGAGTTGCAGCTCGCGACGAAGCCGTGCGGATCGAGCATCAGCGCCTCGTCGGCGCCGGCGTTGATCGCCTGGATCAGCGCCTGGATCAGGTTGAGCCGGCTGTGCGTGTTGAGCCGCAGATCGAAGACATCGGGCGTGCTGCAGCGAAACGACGAGGTGAAAAGCGACAACCCATCCTCGGCAAGCGATGGATTCGGCTGCTTGTATTCGGCGACGATGACGATCGTGGCGCGGCCAAGCGCGAAGCGCGGATCCTGGTTCGGCGTCTTCTTTCTGCCGCGCGTGATCATGATGCGAACGTGCACGCCGTCGCGCATCCCGTTTCGTTCGAGCGTGTCCCGTATCGCGGCGACGAGCGCGTCGCGCGGCATGCCGATGTCGAGCGCGAGCGCACGTGCGCCATCGTAGAGGCGGTCCATGTGCCGATCGAGCGCGACCAGCCGGCCATCGACGAGACGCAGGCTCTCCCAGATCCCGTCGCCGAGCACGAAGCCGCTGTCGAACACCGATACGCTCGCCCGCTCGCGCGGCACGAGCTCGCCGTTGAGGTAAACGAGCACGTCATCGTTGCGCGGATCGTCGACGTAGCCTTGCGAGCTTGCCGAAGTGGGATCGTTGGTCGGGGTCATGTGGGAATCGAGTCGGCGCGGGTCAATTGGCGATGCAAACGCACATAGCCGCCGCCCGGCTGCTCGCCGAGCGAAGGCGGTGCAACGCCGAGTCCCGGCGCCTCGCCGAGATCGACGAATCCGCAATCGATGCGCTTCATCTCATCGGGCAACAGCGGCGCGAGGTGATCGTGGAAGCGATGGTATTCGACTGTCGCGACATTGTCGCGTGCCGCGCCGAAATGCAGGCTCGCCGCCTGCATCACGGCCGTCGAGAAGCATTGCGGCGTCGACTTGACCCCGCGTTCGGCCGCGTAGCTGTCGATACGCATCGCGCCCGAAAAGCCGCCGCAGAGTCCGAGGCAGTGTTGAAGAAACGTCACCGCGCGCGCGTCGACCAGCGCGCGAAACGCATCTTCGCGATGCTCGGCTTCGGTGGCGACCACGGGCAGAATCGATTCATTGATTTCGACCATGCCCGCAACGTCATCGAATGACAGCGGCGCCTGGATCGCCGCGACTCCAGCGTCGGCGAGCGATTCACACCACGCGCGTGCGCTCGTGCGCGAGAGCTGGTTGACGGCATCGACCCAGAGCACGGTGTCGTCGCGAATTGCCTGCCGCACCGCGCGCGCGCGCTCGACATCGCTCTCGCGCGAAAGCGCACCGATCTTCATCTTCACGTGCGTGAAGCCCATCTCGACGTAGCGCTCGAATTCGCTTGCGAGATCGCCATGCGTCGCACCGTCGCGATAAAGGCCGCCGCTCGCGTAGACCGCGACGCGTCCTCGGTGTCCGCCAAGCGCACGCCAAAGCGGCAGCCCGGCCGCGCGTGCCTTCGCATCCCACAGCGCGATGTCGATCGCGCTTGCCGCGGCCGCCGCGACCCACGGCTCGAGCGACGGCGTTCGTGCAGCGACGCGCGCGACGATTTCCGCTGCATGCTTGACATCGTCGTCGACCAAGGCGGGCAGGAATCGACGCGCCAACGCATCGAGCACGAGCGCGATCTGCGGTTGCCGCGACCATGCCTCGCCGACGCCCTGCACGCCCGCATCGGTGTCGAGCACGACGAGCGGCGCGCGGCGCTCGTGCCAGCGAAACGTCGGATTCCACGAACGCCCATCGAGCTGCCGCCGGAATTCGAGCACCCTGGCGGCGACGATCTTCACGGGCTCGCCTACAGCGCACGTTCGACGAAGCGTGCGAGGAACTGCTGCGTGCGTTCCCGCTTGGGATGCTTGAGCACCTCGTCGGCGGTGCCGGTTTCGTAAACGACGCCGTCGGCGATGAACACGACGCGGTCGGCGAAATGGTAGGCGAAGCCCAGCTCGTGCGTGACGAGCAGCATCGTCCTCCCCTCGTCCGCGAGCGCGCGAATCACGCGCAGCACTTCGCCGACGAGCTCCGGATCGAGCGACGACGTCGGTTCGTCGAAGAGCAGGACCTCGGGATCCATTGCGAGTGCGCGTGCGATCGCTACGCGCTGCTGCTGACCGCCCGAGAGCTTCGCCGGATACGCATCGAGCTTGTCCTGCAGGCCCACCTTCGCGAGCTGAGCGGTTGCACGCTCGCGTGCCGCGCCCTTGGAGATTCGCTTCACGGTGACGAGCCCCTCCATCACGTTCGCGAGCACGGTCATGTGCGGGAACAGGTTGAACTGCTGGAACACCATGCCGACGCGCGCTCGAATCCCGCAAAGCTCGGCCTCCGAATACATGCGCTCGCGCGAAGCGCCATTGGCGCGCGCCTGCCGCCCGATCGCCTTGCCGTCGAGCTCGATCGTCCCTTCGCTCGGCAGCTCCATGAAATTGAGGCAGCGCAGGATCGTGCTCTTCCCCGATCCGCTTGCGCCGATGATCGCGATCCGCTCGCCGCGGCGGATATCGAGGTCGACGCCCTTCACCACGTGCAGGTCGCCGAAGCGCTTGTGAAGATTGCGGATGCGAATGACGACCTCGCTCGCCTTTGCCGCGCCGGCGGGCACATCGGACGCCGCGACGGACGTGGTTGCGGTCACTTTCTTAATCGCGGGCGGCGAGCCGCCGCTCGAGGCGAGACGACAGATAGCTGCCCGGATAGATCAGTACGAGGTAGATCAGCGCGACGACGGTCAGGATTTCGAGTGGCCGATAGTACGTCGAGCTCAGCAGCCGTCCCTCGTACATCACCTCGTTGACGGCGAGAAGCGACGCAAGCGAGGTCACCTTCGCGAGCTCGATCGCGCGGTTCGTGAATGCGGGGAGCATCCGCTTCATCACCTGCGGCAATACGATCCGGCGCATCGTCATCGCGCGCGTCATTCCGATCGCCTTGGCGCCTTCCCATTGCCCCCGAGCGATCGAGACGATGCCGCCGCGGAAGATCTCGGCGCAATATGCCGACGTGTTGAGCGTCAGCGCGAGCGCCGCCGCGACGAACGGCGTCAGTTGCGCGCCGAGCACGATGGGAAACGCGTAGTAGAACCAGATGAGCTGCACGAGCACCGGCGTGTTGCGGAAGACCTCGACGTACCCGATCGCCAGCGCATTCAGCGATGGCCGATGCGACACGCGCGCGAGGCTGATCGCGAAGCCCAGGGCAAGGCCGAGCGCGAATGCGACGAGCCAAAGCTCGACGGTGACCGCGACACCGCGCAGCAGCAGCGGGAAATTGTCGCGAATGACGGCAAAGTCCCACGTGTATTTCATCGCTCGCGGTCAGCCGATCCGCGCAAGGCGTGACTCGAACAGCCGCATCAGGTTGCTCGCGGCGAAGAGCACGATGAAATACATTGCCGCGATCGTCGTGTAAACCTCCATCGGGCGGAACGTGATGCTGTTCACCTGCATCGCCTGGTAGAGCAACTCGCCGTACGCGAGCGACGACGCGAGCGCCGTCGTCTTCGTGAGCTCGAACGAGCGCTCGACGAACGGCGGCACCATGCGACGAAGCGCCTGCGGCACGATGACGCGCCGAAGCGCTGCGCGATAGTTCATGCCGAGCGAGCGTGCCGCCTCCCACTGGCCGCGCTCGATCGAGACGATGCCGCCGCGAAAGACCTCCGCGTAGAACGCGCCCGATTGCGTCGATAGTGCAAGCACCGCCGCCGTGAACGGTTCGAGCGAGAGCCCGATCAGGATCGGCAGCGCGTAGAAGAACCAGAAGAAATGGACGAGCGGCGGCGTGTTGCGATAGAAATCGACGAACGCCGTTGCAGGAACGTGCAGCAGCGGCCGCCGCGACAGGCGCATCAGCGCGACGAAGAAGCCGACGATCATGCCGAGCACGATCGACACCGCGGCGAGCTTCAGCGTGCCGACGAGCCCGATCACGAGCATGTCGAAATGGCCGAAGACCGCGCCGAAGTCCCATTGGTACTTCACGCTGAGCGCATCGCATCAATCGGCGCCGGCGCGACGCACGACGCGGCTTGCGCGCCCAGTACGCCGACGCTACTTCCACTGCTCCTTGATGATCGGCGGCGCCTTCGCCGGGTCGATGTGCCGCGACTTCAGAAAGTCCTCGTAGAACTTCTGCGTCTCGCCATCCTTGTAGTACTTGGCGAATTCCTTGTCGAGGAATTCGACGAACGACTTGTCGCTTTCCCGGCGCACGCCGGCGCTCGTCGGCAATGCGACAACCGGCTGCGGGATGACGACCTCGCCCTTCTTGACGCGCGCCTGCTGCATCACGAGCGCGGGATGATAGAAGCACGCGGCGTCGACGCGACCGGAATAGAACGCCGCGATCGCCTCGTCCATGTTCTGGAAGCGCTCGATCCTGGCTTTCGGCAGGCGCTTGGTGATGTCGCGGTCGGGGGCCGTGCCGAGCGTCACCGCGATCTTCACGTTGTCGTGATCGAGATCGGACCAGGTCGTTGCCTTGAGACCGTCGCGCACGAGCACGCCCTCCGCGTACCAGAAGAACGGCGCATCGGGAAAGTCGATCGCCTTCTTGCGCTCGTCGGTGGCGTCGAGCACGAACATGACGTCGATCTGGTTCGCCTGCACGGCCGCGACGGCGTTACCCCACGTCGTTTCGACCGGCACGAGCTTGACGCCGAGGTCCTTCGCGACCTGCTGGCCCATGCTGTAGCCGATGCCGCTCCACTGACCGCTGGCCGGGTCCTTGAAAAACCACGGCTCGCCGGGCGTGACGCCGATGCGAAGCTCGCCGCGTTGCTTGATCTGCTGCATCGTCGACGTCGGTTGCTGGGCGAGCGCGGCGGCGGATGCGAGCAGCGCGAGCGCAAGCGCGACCAAACGCATGAACGAAGTGCTCGTTGCTTTCATTGAAAATCTCCGGTTGCCGAAAAGCGACGGCCGGCGGCGACAATGTTCGCGAACCATGTGCCACGGCGGCGGTGCGGCCGAAATCATAATATGCCCGCCCGAGTCGGGGGCCGCCACCGGGCGGTATGGACAACGCAGAAGCCGCCGAGCGTTGCGAAGCGTCGTTACACCGCCACGTCCGCGTTCCGCCGCGCCCAGAACGTCACGCGCCGCTCGATCAGGGCGAAGATCGCATACATCGCGACGCCGAGCACCGCGAGCAGGAACACGCCGGCGAACACGAGCGGCACGTCGAACGTCGAGCTTGCGAGGATCATCATGCTGCCGATGCCGATGTTCGCGGCAACGGTCTCCGCGACGACGGTACCCACGAACGCGAGCGAAACCGCAATCTTCAGCGATGCGAAGAAGTACGGCATCGAGCGCGGCAGCCCGACCCGCCGCAGGATGTCGAGCTTGCTCGCGCCGAGCGCGCGCAGCACATCCTCGAGCTCGGGCTCGGTCGTCGCGAGGCCGGTCGCGACGTTCACGACCACCGGGAACAGGCACATGATCGCGGCCGTCAGGATTGCCGGTATCGTGCCGATCCCGAACCAGATGACGAGGATAGGCACGACCGCGATCTTCGGCACGCTGTAGAAACCGATCAGAAGCGGATACGTGACGCGATAGACGAAGCGCGACAACCCGATGCACGCACCGATCGCCGCACCGACCGCCACGCCGAGGAAGAACCCGACGATCGTCGTGTAGAGAGTTTGAATCGCGTTCGGCAGGATCGCCGGCCATTTGGTGACCAGCACGCCGAGGAACTCGCTCGGCTTCGGGAGAATGAACACCGGCACCTTGAACACGCGGCACGCGATTTCCCACAGCACGAAGAAGAGCACGATCGCGAGCAGGGGGAACGTGCGGTCGACGGCGAAGATCGTCGCGAGGCGGCTTCGGAGACCTTCGCCGGCAATGGGCAGCGCGTCCGCATCATCGGCAGCCGCGGGCCTCGGCGCGACGCGATCGAGCTCGCTAACGCTCGGCATTGTCGGAGCCTGGCCGCATTTGCATTCCTAAACCCCGCGATCGTGCGAGATGTGGCTTCGCAGCTCGTGCACGAGCTCCGAAGCCTCCTCGGTGAAGAGATCGTCGAGCGTTCGCGGACGCCTGATCGTCACGCGATGCGACATCAGCACGCGACCCGGTCGCGCGCTCATCACGTGGACGGTATCGGCAAGGAAGACCGCCTCGCGCAGGTCGTGGGTGACGAGAATCACCGTCGGACTGCGCTCCATCCAGAGCTTCTGCAGCACCTGCCACAGATCCTCGCGGGTGAACGCGTCGAGTGCGCCGAACGGCTCGTCGAGCAGCAGAAGGCGCGGATCGTGGATCAACGCGCGACACAGCGACGCCCGCTGAAGCATGCCGCCCGAAAGCTCCCACGGATACTTGTCGACGAAGTTGCCGAGGCCCACTTCCGTGAGCAACGCCTGCGCCATTTCCCGATATTCGCGCTTCTTCGCGTGAAACTGACTGCGATGCGGCTCGACGATGCGTAGCGGCATCAGCACGTTGTCGAGCGTGCGAAGCCAAGGGAGCATTGTGGGGTTCTGGAACGCCATGCCGACAATCTTGATCGGCTTGACGACCTCGCTGCCGCCCACGACGACCGCGCCCTGCGATGGACGTCGCAGACCCGACGCGAGCTTCAACAGCGACGACTTGCCGCAGCCGCTCGGTCCGACGATGGCGACAAACTCGCCGCGGCGAAGCGACAGGTTGGTCCGGTCGAGCGCGAGCGTCGATGCGTTCTTGCCGACCTTGTAGTCGAGCTTGACGTCGCGAACGTCGACGAACACGTCGGCGTCGCGCGCGGCGGCCTTCGCATCGGGTCTCGCCTCAGGCGCCGCGACAGCGCTCATCGAACTATTCCGCGGCCTTCAACTCGTGAATCTCGCGCAGCTCGCGCGGCGGCAGGAACTGTCGCGTGAAGATTTCCTGCGGCGCCGGCGTGCGCTTCAGCTCGTACGCGTCGACGACGATGCCGATGCCTTTCCTGAGATGCGCGTCATCGACGTCGCCGATGCCGATCCGTTTCGATTCAGGCGACAGCATCTCGATATTGACTGTCGCGATCAGGTTCTCGAGCTCGATCTTGCGATCGAGCAGCGGCTGGCGCTTGAGCGCCGCATCGACGCCCTTGCCCGGATTCGCGAGCGTGTCCTGGAAGCCTTTCGCGATCGCGCGCAACAGGCCTTTCACTGCCTCGGGATGATCGTGGATGAACTCCTTCGAGACGATGATCGCGTTGCTGTAAAGATCGAGCCCGTAATCGCTGTACTTCATGATGTTCACGTGCTCGCCCGGATTCGGGTAGATCTTGCGCAGGCTGAACCAGACGGTATTGATGTAGCCCGAGATCGCGTCGACCTCCCCGCGCACGAGCATCTGCTCGCGAAGGCTCGGCTGCATGTGCTTCCACTTGATCGTGCTAGCGTCGATCCCCGCCGCTTTTGCGAAGGCCGGGAACAGCTTGAACGGCGCGTCGTCGACGGGCGCGCCGAGCGTCTTGCCTTCGAGCTGCTTCGGCTTCGTGATGCCCTTGTCCTTCATCGAGTAGATCGTGAACGGCGAATTGCCGTACACCATGAACACGGCCTGGGGCGTGTCCTCGGGATGCTGCGCGGCGAACACCGTCAGTGCGTTGATGTCGCCGAAGCCCACGTCGTACGCCTTGCTCGCAACGCGCGTCACCGCCGCGCCAGACCCTTCGCCCTGATCCATCTGAACGTCGAGACCCTCGGCCTTGAAATAGCCGTTGTCCTGCGCGAGGAAGAACCACGCCTGCGGTCCCTGATATTTCCAGTTCAGGATGAAGCGGACCTTCACGGGTTCGGCCGCGTGCGCAGCGATCGAAAGCGCGGCCGCGGCAACGAGGCCAGCGCGCAGGACGTTTCGCAGCCACATTCTCATGCTCTCCTCCTGATTGACGTTACATCCACTTGGACGCCGTCACGGGCGCGAACGCGCCGAATCGCCCGAGCAGCGCGTCCGGATCGGATTCGGCGATGATCATCTCGCGATGCGCGGACGGCAGGAAACCCTCGGCAATCATCGTGTCGATCTGCGCGAGCAGCGAACGATAGAACCCGCCGACGTCGAGCAATCCCAGTGGCTTCTCATGGCTGTCGAGTTGCGCATCGACCCACATTTCGAGCAACTCCTCGAGCGTGCCGACACCGCCCGGCAACGCAATGAAACCGTCGGCCACTTCCGCCATCCGGCGCTTGCGCATCGATCGCGTGTCGACGATCTCGGCGTAGGTGAGCTTCGTATGCAAGTGGCCCTTGTCGGCGAGCGCGCGTGGAATGATGCCGCGCACTTCGCCGCCCGCTTCCAGCACCGCGTCCGCGACAATCTTCATCAGACCCTTGCTGGAGCCGCCGAAGACCAGCTCGATGTCGCGCGCGGCAAGCGCTCGTCCGAGAGACGCTGCCGCCTCCCGATAGACATCGGATCGACCGAGGTTCGATCCGCAGAACACGGCGAGCTTCATTTCGGAAATCGGGGATCGAAGGACAGTGATCGGAAGCGATGCAGTTACCGGTGGCGCGGCGCGAGCCGCGGTACCCGTTCGCGTGGCGCATTCTCACCCAAACGCCGCCGCGCCCCCGAGCGCGGCGAGCCCGGCCTTGGCGACTTCGAGGTCTTCTTCACCCGTTTGCGATCCGACGCCGATGCCGCCGATTGTGATTCCGTCGACGACGATCGGCAATCC
>DATFCW010000487.1:0-3486 GCA_035252665.1 Casimicrobiaceae bacterium
CGATCGGCAACATGCCGCTGTGGCTGCAATACGCGACGCTCGCCTTTCCCGCGCGCTATTACGTTTCGCTGTCGAAGGCGATCTTCCTGAAGGGCGTCTCGATCTTCGTCCTCTGGCCTGCGATCGCTGCGCTGGCGGTCCTGCTTGCCGTGCTCGCGACGCTCCTGTACCGGCGCGCGGCCCGCCTGGACCTTGTCACGTGATACGCGTTCCGCTTCGTCTCGGCCGCCTCGTGGCACTGTTGCGCAAGGAGTTCGTCCAGCTTTTGCGCGACCGGCGGATGCGCTTCACGCTGATCGTGCCGCCGCTGATGCAACTCTTCGTCTTCGGGTACGCGGCGACATTTGACGTACGCCATGCCGACGTTGCCGTCGTCGATTACGATCGGGGGCCGGAAGCGCGCGAGCTTCTGTCGGCGATCGCGGCTACGGGTCATTACACGCTGCAAATGATGCCGTCAGTCGCCGATGCGAGCCGCCTGATCGACGCGGGACGCGTCAGCGTGATCATCCAGATACCAGCGCGCTTCGCGCTCAGCCGAAGGATCGAGCTCGTCGCCGATGGCTCGGATTCCAACACCGCGCAACTGGTCATCGCCGAAATCTCGCAGGCCGTGGCGCGCTACGCGGCCGCATCGGCCAACTTCACGCCGCCCGTGAGCGTCGAGGAGCGTGCGTGGTTCAACCCGAACCTCGAGGATCGCTGGTTCTTCATCCCGGGCATCATGGCCAACGTGCTCTTCGTCAGCACGATGATGCTGACGGCGATGCTCGTCGTGCGTGAGCGGGAAATCGGCACGCTCGAGCGGCTGCTCGTCACGCCGGTGGGAGGCCTCGAGTTCCTGATCGGGAAGATGGTGCCCGTCGCCTGCGTCGGACTGTTCGACGTCGCGTTGATCACGCTCGTCGGCGTCGCCTGGTTCGCGGTGCCGTTGCGTGGCGACCTGGTCGCCCTGGTGCTCGCGAGCCTTTTCCTGCTCGCGAGCACGCAAGGGCTCGGCCTGCTCGTCTCGAGCTACGCGCGCACCCAGCAGCAGGCGATGCTGTCGGCGATGTTCTTCATCATGCCGATGACCGTGCTGTCGGGATTCGCATTTCCCATCCGCAACATGCCGGAAGCCATCCAGCTTTTCACGTGGATCGATCCGCTTCGCTACTACCTCGTCGTGATCCGTGACATTTTTCTGAAGGGCGGAAGCGTGGCGGGCCACGGCGTGGAGTTCGCGATGATGCTGTTGCTCGGAGCGATGACGCTCGCGCTCAGCGCGCTGCGACTACGATAGCGAGCCTGCTACGTTACGAGAGCTTGACGGGCGTCAATCGGCGCGCGCTGCAAAACGTCACCATAGATTTCGCGTCGGCGATCGACGCAATCTTCAGCAGCCGATGAACGACGACGCAGCGCCCGAAGCAAAGGGCATCGAGACAGTAGCCCCCGCATCGCAACGGGTCACCCGCAGTGCACCGCGCTCATGGCCCCGGGCCCTCCTGATCGCCGGGCTCGCATTGGCCGTCGTCATCGGCGCAGCGTCCATCATGCTTGTCCGCCAGCGCGCACAGCCGGTCGTGTACACGACCGCGTCGGTCACGCGGGGCGACGTCACGCGGGCCGTTTCGACAAGCGGAACGGTCAACCCGGAGCTCACGATCATCGTCGGCTCGTATGTGTCCGGCGTGATTCGCGAGCAGTTCTGCGACTACAACACGCGGGTGAAAAAGGGACAGATTTGCGCGAGGATCGACGCCCGTCCATTCAAGGCCGCCGTCGACCAGGCGAAGGCCGCACTCGCCACCGCCGGGGCACAGCTCAGCAAGGACCAGGCAACGTTCGCCTACGCGAAGACCAGCTTCGAGCGTGACGATGGCCTGCTCGCCCGTGGCATCGTCTCGCAGGACACGGTCGACAACGCCAGGAGCGCATACGGCCAGGCGCAGGCGCAGATCGAGCTCGATCGCGCGACGATCCAGCAGCGCGCCGCGGAGCTCGCGACCGCGCAGGTGAACCTCGGCTACACCGACATCGTGTCGCCGGTCGCGCAACGGGCGTCCGCAAGAACTGCGCGTGACCACCGGCCTCGGTGACGACAGCTCCGCTGAGGTCGTGGGAAGTTCGCTGCAGCCCGGCGACCAAGTCGTCGTCGGGATGCAGGCGCGCAGTTCGCCACGAGACACTGCCACTTTCCGGCTCTTCCCTCGTTGACGCTCGTGCCAGCGCCGGTCATCGAAATCCGCGACGTCACGCGCGTCTACCGGTTGGGTGATGAGGAGATCCGCGCGCTCGACAACGTGACGCTGTCGATCGATCGCGGCGCTTTCGTCGCGATCATGGGCTCGTCGGGATCGGGCAAGTCGACGTTGATGAACGTGCTCGGCTGCCTTGATCGACCGACGAGTGGCCGGTATCTGTTCGAAGGCCGCGACATCGCGCATCTTGGCGAGCCCGAGCTCGCGCGGATCCGCGGTGACCAAATCGGCTTCGTCTTCCAGAGCTTCAACCTGCTGCCGCGGACGAGCACGCTCGACAACGTGGCGCTCCCGCTGTTCTACGCGTCTTCGGGACCCGCGCGACGTACCGAGCGGCTTTCGCGCTCGCGCGAGGCGCTACGCCTGCTCGGTCTCGCCGAGCGGGAGCGCAACACGCCGGCGCAGCTTTCGGGGGGTCAACAGCAGCGTGCGGCAATCGCCCGCGCCTTGATCAACCATCCGATAGTTCTCCTGGCGGACGAGCCGACGGGCAACCTCGACACGCGCACGTCGCACGAAATCATGGATACGCTGCGCGCGCTCAATCGGCAGCAAGGCGTCACGATCGTCGTCGTCACGCACGAGCCGGACATCGCCGCGTACGCGGATCGCATCGTGACGATGCGCGACGGCCGAATTCAATCCGACGCGGCGAATGCCGCGAGCGCGGCTTCATGCGCAGCGGCTGCAACGATGCCGGCAAGGCCGGCAGCGGACGTCACGCTCGCTTTGCGCGGCTCCTCGTGGGGATTCCTGTCGATGACGCTGATCGCGGCTGCGCAGGCGCTCGCGCGGAACACGATGCGATCGGCCCTGACGGTGCTCGGCGTGTTCATCGGTGTGGCAGCATTGATCGCGATGGTGGCCGTCGGCCGCGGCGCGGATGCAGCGGTGCGCAAACAGATCGAAAGCCTCGGCACGAACTTGTTGATCGTGCTGCCGGGCGCGACCACGTCCGGCGGGGTACGGGCAGGCTTGGGCAGCGCATCGACGCTGACGGTTCGCGACGCTCAGGCGATACGGCGCGAGGCGCCTGCCGTGGCCGATGTGAGCTACCTGATTCGTCAGGTCGGCCAGATTCAGTATGGAAACCAGAACTGGACGACCAGCATCCAGGGCGTCACGCCGAGCTACCTCGCCGCCACCAACTGGCAGATCGGCCAGGGCCGCGCGTTCGATGACGACGACGATGCTGGCGCGGAAGTCGTCTGCCTCATCGGGCAGACGGTCTACCAGCAGTTGT
>DATFCW010000488.1:0-20834 GCA_035252665.1 Casimicrobiaceae bacterium
ACAAGTACATTGGCAGCAAGTCGGTGAACTGAACTGTCTCGTTGCCGAAAGCATTCGTGATGAGCGGCGACGGACCGCCCCGAGCGGCGAATTTCGCCCCCGCGGGGGGCAGCGAAGCGCGCGCCGAATCCAATCGGCCGCGAGCGTGGGGGGATCACATTCGCACGTTCGTCATCGTTCCGGCGGCGGGCGGGGGCGCGCGCTTCGGCGGCGCCACGCCGAAGCAATATGCCGATCTTGCCGGGGCGCCGGTGCTTTCGCGAACGCTCGAACGGCTTTCCTCGCTCACGCCGGAAGCGATCGTCGTCGCGCTTGCCCCGGATGACACGCGCTATGAAGATGTCGTCGGCGCACGCGCGAACGTCCACGCGATCCGCTGCGGTGGCGCGACGCGCGCGGCGACGGTGCGGAACGCGTTGCATGCGATCGGCGAGCGCTGCGCCGACGACGATTGGATCGCGGTGCACGATGCAGTGCGGCCGTGCATCTCAAATGAAGCGCTCGCACGGCTTATCCACGAGCTCGCGGACGACGCGGTCGGCGGTCTTCTCGCGTTGCCGCTCGGCGACACGCTGAAGCGCATCACGGCCATCGATGAGCCTCCGCGAGTTCTGCGCACTGAATCGCGCGACGGATTGTGGCTCGCGCAGACGCCGCAGATGTTCCGCTACCGGCTGCTCGCCGCGGCTTGCACGTTGCCTGCGGCACGCGATTGCACCGACGAGGCGCAGGCGATCGAGGCGCTTGCCGCGAGCGGCGTTTGCGATCGGCCGAGGCTTGTTCGCGGCAGTCCCGCGAATCTCAAGATCACTTACGCGGGCGACCTTGCGCTGGCGGCTGCGATTTTGCAGATGCAGGAGCGTGGCAAATGACCTGTAGAGTCGGCACCGGCTTCGACGCGCACGCGTTCGCATCCGGGCGACCGCTCGTCATCGGCGGCGTCACGCTGCCGCACGATCGCGGCCTCGAAGGACATTCGGATGCCGACGTGCTGCTGCACGCGATCGCCGATGCCATCCTCGGCGCGCTTGCATTCGGCGATCTCGGACGGCACTTTCCCGATTCCGATCCAAAATGGAAGGGCGCAGACAGCAGGCGACTGCTTCGCGCCGTCGCCGCGATGATGGCGACCGCGCGATATGCGATCGGCAATGTCGACGCAACCGTCATCGCGCAGGCGCCGAGGATCGCGCCTTTCACCGATGCGATGCGCGCGAACATCGCAAGCGACCTGGGATGCGACGTTGCCAAAGTGTCGGTGAAGGCGACGACGACGGATCGTCTCGGTTTCACCGGACGCGAAGAGGGCATTGCGGCGATGGCAACGGTGATGCTCTCGGCCCACGACGCCACGACGTAACGCAATCGCGTGGACGCGCGCGAGCAGAAAATCCGCATCTGCACGAGCGGCGACGGCATGCATCTCGCGTACGCCGCGCTCGGCGCCGGCCCGCCGGTATTGAAGGTCGGCTCGTGGCTCACGCATCTCGAATACGACTGTCAAAGCCCGGTCTGGATACCGTGGCTCACCGAGCTTTCGCGTCACAACACGCTCTACCGCTACGATCCGCGAGGTTGTGGATTATCCGATCGCAGCGTCGCGCACTACGTGCTCGACGCCTGGGTGCGCGATCTCGAAACGGTGGTCGAAGCGGCCGGTCTTGCGCGTTTTGCCCTGCTTGGCATGTCGCAAGGCGCGGCAATCGCGATCGACTATGCGGTGCGGCATCCACAACGTGTCGAGCGTCTGGTGCTGTACGGCGGCTACGCGCGCGGCGTGCTGCGCCGCGGACTTGGCGACCGCCAGCGGGAAGAGTTCGAGGCGACGACCAAGCTGATCGAGCTTGGCTGGGGGCGCGAGAACCCTGCGTTTCGACAACTGTTCACGTCGATGTTCGTGCCCGGCGGCACCGCCGACGAAGTCGATTCGTTCAACCGGCTTCAGCAGGTGTCGGCGACAGCCGAGGAGGCCGCGCGCATGGTGCGCGGGTACGCCGACATCGATGTCCAGGCGCAGGCAGCGAAGGTTCGCTGCCCCACGCTCGTGCTGCACGCACATGGGGATGCACGCGTGCCGTTCGACGAAGGAAGGCTCGTCGCGAGCCTGATTCCGGGCGCGCGCTTCGTGCCGCTCGATTCGCGCAATCACGTCGTGCTGGCGCACGAGCCGGCGTGGAAGACGCTCGTCACCGAGCTGCACGCATTCCTGCATGGCGTGCGTGATCGCGACACCGCGCAGCCGTTCCCGATGCTGACACAACGCGAGCGCGAGCTGCTCGAGCTCATCGCACAAGGCCGCGACAACGACGACATCGCGCTCCGCCTCGGTCTATCGAACAAGACGGTGCGCAATCACATCACGCGCATCTTCTCGAAGATGGAAGTGACGACGCGCGCACAGGCGATCGTTCGCGCGCGCGAGGCGGGCTTCGGAACGGGCGCCTGAGGTTCTCACGAGACGCCGTGAACGGGACGGCGTTTGGGACGTGCGCCCCAAAGCGAGCCGGCATCCGTACGTCGCCGCATGACTTGACCGCACGCATTCCGGGACCGTCGCCTCACGACACCAATACGTCAGTTGGCGATGCTTCGAGGGCCGGCGGAAACAGACGAAACAAATGTGCGGCGTTCATGAAGTCGCGCTGCCATTTCGTAACGCTACAGTGGCAACGCCGGAAACAGGACACAGGAGATTCTCATGGCAATCGACATGGACAAGCTCAATGCTTTCATCGGCAAGTTTCTCGGCGACCTCGGCGGAACGGTGAACGCCGGCATGGTCGTTATCGGCGACAAGCTCGGCCTCTACAAGGCGCTTGCCGAGACGCCAATGACGTCGGTCGAGCTCGCAAAGTCAACCGATACCGACGAGCGCTACGTGCGCGAATGGCTGTCGTCCCAGGCCGCCGGCGGCTACGTCAACTACGATGCGAAGACGCAGCGCTTCAGTCTCGGCGAGGAGCAGACGCTCGCGCTCGCCGTCGACGACAGCCCCGCGTTCATTCCGGGCGCGTTCGAGCTCGCGCTCGGCTCGCTCAAGGCGGTGCCGCGGATTACCGAAGCTTTCCGCAGCGGCGAAGGCATGGGCTGGCACGAGCACGATGCCGGCGTCTTCCACGGCTGCGAGAAGTTCTTCCGTCCCGGCTACGCGGCGAATCTCGTCAGCACGTGGATTCCCGCGCTCGACGGTGTCGCGAAAAAGCTCGACGCGGGGGCGCACGTCGCGGACGTCGGCTGCGGCCTCGGCGCATCGACGATCCTGATGGCGAAGGCCTATCCGAAGTCGCGCTTCGTCGGCTTCGATTATCACGACAAATCGATCGAGGCGGCGCGCAAGTCTGCCGAGCGCGCCGGCGTGTCCGATCGCGTGCGCTTCGAGGTCGCGAAGGCAAAGGATTATCCCGGCAACGATTACGATTTCGTTGCCGTGTTCGATTGCCTGCATGACATGGGCGATCCGATCGGCGCTGCGACGCACGTGCGCAAATCGCTCGCGAATGATGGCACGTGGATGATCGTCGAGCCGTTCGCGAAGGACAGGCTCGAGGACAACCTGAACCCGGTCGGTCGCGTGTACTATGGATTCTCGACGCTGCTTTGCACGCCGTGCTCGCGCTCGCAGGAAGTGGGGCTATGCCTTGGCGCGCAGGCGGGCGAGAAGCGGCTGCGCGACGTCGTCACCGCCGGCGGATTCAGCAGGTTTCGCTGCGCAACGCAGACGCCGTTCAACCTGGTGTTCGAGGCGCGGCCGTAAGCGACGCGAGCATTCCCGGCAGCGTGCGGCGAATCTGCGCGGCGATGAAGATGGCGCCAAGCGGATCGCCGAACGCGCCGGCCGTCGGCGGTCCCACGACGCGCATGCGATCGCATGCACCGCCATCGACACCGATCGGCCGGCATTGCCGATCGACGGCGATGCCGAGCCCGCTCGGATCGGGGATCAAGTATCCCGCGCGAGCGAGCGCGACGAGGAAAGGGTTGCTCGAAAGTCCGCTCGTCGAGTCGAGCCCGGTGCAGTTGACCACGGCGTCGAAGGAATTGCTTCGCGTTTCGTCGGCACCGTGGTCAAGAAGCGTTACGCGAATTCGTTGTCCGCCATCGGTCGCTTCCACTGCGCGAATCCGCGCTGCATGGAACTGCACGATGCCGCGCCGCTCGGCCGCGCGCACGATCGCATCGTTTTGCGGCGGCGCGCGAAAGCGATGCACGTCGTACCATTGACGCGCATGACGCAGGATGCGCGATTTCTCGCGCGCATCGAGCCGGCTCCAAACCTGCCAGAGCGGATCGCGAAGCTCGTCGAAGGGTCCGTACCACGTGTCGCCGGCGGTGTTTGCTTCGCGGATGCGCGCTCGCAGTGCATGCAATAGCGCACGTGCGGCCGGCGGATTTCCGGCGGCCAGGACGAATGGCGCTACAGGACCGTCGATGCGTTCGAGCAGACTAGGCACCGGCTTCGCGTCTTCCGGCGGCGGCGGCCGATACGGACGCGGCCGCAATCCGCGACGCGACACGGCGACGATCGTTCCGCCATGTCCGCCGCGCACCATCGTGGAGATGACGTCGAGCGCAGTCAGGCCGGTGCCCAAGACGAGTACGCGCGCCTGCGCGTCGATGGCGCGAATGCGAGCGAGATCGTCGGCCGATCCGATGATCGCCGGATGGTCGGCGAGCGCCGGCGGAAACGACGCAGGCAACCGAGGCTGCGCATTGCCGGTCGCGATGACGAGCAGATCGCTTCGCAGTCGCGCTCCTGCATCGGTCGCGACACTCATGTATCCATCGTCGACCACGACGTCGACGGCGCGACTGCGCACGTGCGTGATCCGCAAGCGATCCCTCGCGCCCTGCGAAGCGCGCTCGACCGAATCCGCAAGAAAACGTCCGAACTCGCGACGTCGCACGAAAAGCCTGCCGTCGGCCGAGACCGCGTCGGGATCGCGCGTCGCGAGCGACTCGGTGGCACACCAGCGAACGAACGCCTCGGGATCCGCCGGATCGACGAGATGAATCGCCGGTATGCCATTCAGGCGATGATCGGGATCGACGCTCGAATACGCCGATCCGTAGCCCGGTTCCGGCCGCGGCTCGACGATCGTGATAGAGAGCGAGCCGTACGTCGTGCGCGCGAGTTGCACGGCAACGCTCGCGCCGCTGAATCCGCCGCCGACGATCGTGATCCGTGCAGCGTCGTTCACGCGCATGTCCCGCATTCGATCATGCAATCAGGATGCCGGTCGACACGGCAATCAGGAGCGCGAGCGTGAAGCCGCGAAAGCGTGCGTCGTTGAACCGCGGGAACAGCCGAGCGCCGCTGACCAGTCCCGCATAGTACGCGGGCGCGAGCCAGACCGAGACCCATGCGGCGTGCGCATCGAGGATGCCTTGCTGAAAGAGCATCGCGATGCCGATCAGCGACGTTGCCGTCACGTAGAGCGTCAGATTCGCGCGCGTCGTCTCGATCGGATCGGGACCCGACAACAGATAGAGGATCACGGGCGGCGCGCCGACGCTCGTCGCACCGAGCATCGTGCCGCTCATCGCGCCGAGGCCGAGCGACGTCGCGAGCCGCGGCTTGCCTGCATAGCGCCAACCGCGCAAGAGAAGCAGCGCGAAGACGATCACGGTGGCGGCGATCGCGCTCCGGATCATTCGGGGGTCCGCGACCGCCAGCACGCGAACGCCGAGCGGCACGAATACGCATGCGGCGGCGAGCAATGCGGCGACGGTTCGCCAGCGAACGAGCTTTCGCGTCTGCCACAGCATCGGCGCGGCGACGATCGATTCGAGCAGCAGCGCGACCGGCACGGTGACGCGCGCGCCGAGCAGCAGCGCAAGCGGTGGCGACATGACCATCGCGCCGCCAAAGCCGGTGATGCCGCGCACGACGCCGGCCGCGAGCGCGACGCCGATCGCGAGCGCAAGCGTCGGCGCGGAAGTCGAGGGCGCGTCCAAACGTGATCGCTCGCGCGCCTTTCGCAGTCGGCCGTCGTTACGCTGCCATCGTCATGTCGGTACCGGCGAAGCGCACGCGCGCACGCTCGATGTCGGCGCGACCGGAAAGAAATCCGACGAGCTCGGTGAGCGGCGTGGTGCGAAAGCGGCATTCTGGCGTCGGATCGCGAAGCTCGTCGATCAGCTTGCGATCGTAGAACGCGTGAAGCAGGATGTCCTCGTCGCTCGCGCCGGCGCCAAGCTCGGCGCGAAGCTTCGGGATCCATGGCTCGAGATGCGCGCCCGGAGCCTCGGTCACGTATTCGTCGTCGCGGATCTTCGCGCGCTCGAGGAATTCATCGCACGGCTTCGCGGCCAGTCGCCCGTAGTAGCCACGCGCGTACTTGCGTACCTCGTCGGGAATCGTCTTGTAGCGTTCGCCCTGAACGACGTTGAGGGTCGCCTGCGTGACGATGTACTGCGCGAACGGACTGACGGCGATCGGGTAGCCCAGGTCCTGGCGAACGCGCGCGGCCTCCTCGAGAATCTCCGGCATGCGATCGCCGATGCCCATCGTTTCGAGCTGATAGTGCAGGTTCGAGATCATGCCGCCGGGAATCTGGTGCTCGTAGAGCGCCGGATCGTAGGTGGCGATCGTCCCGCACGGCTTGTTCTCGCGCGCGCAGATCCAGCGGAAATAGCCGGCGACTTCGCGCAGCGCTTCGTCGTTCATCGACGTCGCAATGCCCAGGCGCCGCGCGCGCGCGAGCACGTCCTCGGTCGCGGGCAGCGATGCGCCGTTGCCGAGCGGTTCGCTCGCCGTGTAGCCGTAGCGGAAGTCCGACGCCATCGCGATCTCGTACACCTGCGGCGCGAGTCCCGACAGGCAATGCGAATGCAATTGCACCGGAATCTTGCCGGCAGCCCGGACGATGGCCGGAAAGAGCGTGCGGGCGCGGTCGGGCGTCAGAAGCCCGCTCGGATCCTTGATCGAGATGAAATCGGCATCGAGCGCGACGAGCTCGCGCGCGCGCTCGACGTAGTACTCATCCGTGTGTACCGGCGAGAGCGTGTAGGTGATCATCGCGTTCACCTTCATGCCGGCCCCGTGGCCCGAGCGCACCGACGAGACGATGTTGCGGTTGTCGTTCAGCGCATCGTAGACGGTCAGCACCTCGATGCCGCGACGCGCGAGCGCATACGAATTGAGCTCGACGATGTCGTCGGGGAAGAGCTCGAACGTGTAGAGACTCTGTCCGCGCGTCAGGCCATCGCATGGCGTTTGGAAGCGGTCGCAGAGCAGGCCGATTCGCTGCCACGGGTTCTCGTGCAGGTAGCGTACGCACACGTCGAACACCGCGCCACCGAGGATGTTGATGTACGCGTAGCCCGCGCGATCGATCGTGCTGACGATCGGCGCCATCATCGCCGTCGTCATCCGGGTGGACCATAGGCACTGGTGCGCGTCACGAAGGGTGACGTCGATGAAATCGAATCGTTTCATGATGTTTTCCTGAATTCGTCCTCGACGAAGCGAGTATGCACGTCGCCATTGGCGAAACGCGAATCATCGAAGAGCGCGCGATGGAACGGTATCGTCGTATGGATGCCCTCGACGTGCATCTCGGAGAGCGCGCGGCGCATCCGCGCAAGCGCCTCGTCGCGGTCGCCGCCCCACGCGATGAGCTTCGCGATCAGCGAATCGTAGAACGGCGGGATCGTGTAGCCGTCGAAGAGATGGGTATCGACGCGGACACCGGGGCCGCCAGGCAGGCGGAGCTTCTGCACCTGTCCGGGCGATGGGCGGAAATCGCGCGCCGGATTTTCCGCGTTGATCCGGCATTCGATCGCATGCCCGTTGAGATGCACGTCGTCCTGCGAAAGCGGCAAGCGCTCGCCCTGCGCAATCGCAATCTGGTGTTTGACGATGTCGATGCGGGTCACCATCTCGGTCACGGGATGCTCGACCTGCACGCGCGCGTTGACTTCGATGAAGAAGAAGCTTTGCGTTGCCGCATCGACGATGAACTCGACGGTGCCGGCGCTCCTGTAGCCGGCCTCGCGACAGAGCCGAACGGCCGCTTCGCCCATTCGCGCGCGCACGTCGTCGTCGAGCGCGGGGGAGGGACTCTCCTCGACGAGCTTCTGATTGCGCCGCTGGATCGAGCAGTCGCGCTCGCCGAGGTGCAGCACGCGCTCGCCGTCGGAGAGCACCTGGATTTCGACATGGCGCACGCGCGGCATGAATTTCTCGACGTAGAGCGTGCCGTCGCCGAACGCCGTGCTTGCTTCGCGCGACGCTTCGGAAAAACGCGTCGAAAGCTCGTCCGCAGTGCGCACGACGCGCATGCCGCGACCGCCGCCGCCCGCCGATGCTTTCAAAAGCACCGGATAACCGACGAGCTCGGCGGCTTCGCGCGCCGCATCGCTGTTTTCGACCGTGCCGCGCGATCCCGGTGTCGTCGGCACGCCCGCTTCGGCCGCCATGCGACGCGCCACTGCCTTGTCGCCCATCGCTGTGATCACGTTCGATGACGGACCGATGAACGTGATACCCGCTTCCTCGCATGCGCGCGCGAAACCCGCGTTCTCCGACAGGAATCCGTAGCCCGGATGGATCGCTTCCGCGTTCGCCGTGCGTGCCGCGGCGACGAGCAGCTCCGGCTTCAGATAGCTTTGCGTGGCGGGCGACGGTCCGATGCAGATTGCGCCGTCGGCCAGCGCGACGGCAAGCGACTCGCGGTCCGCTTCCGAATACGCCTGGATCGCTTCGAGACCAAGCTCGTGGCACGCGCGGATGATGCGCACGGCGATCTCGCCGCGATTCGCGACCAAAATGCGGCGAAACGCGTAGGTCATGTGCTCTTCGGCTCGAGCACGATCAGCGGCGCGTGCGCCTCCACCGATTGACCGTCCTCGACGAGGATTTGCGACACGATGCCGTTCGCGCCTGCCGGGATCGAATTCATGAGCTTCATCACTTCGATGATGCAGACGATCGTTTCTGCTTCAACGCTCTGCCCAACGCTGACGAACGGTGGGGCGCCGGGCGCCGGCGCGCGATAGAACGTGCCGACCATCGGTGCGCGAACGACGGTCGCATTGCCAGGCAAATTCGTCCCTGACGACGGTTCTTCGCCTGTTCTCGCACGCGGCCCCGGCGTCTCCTTCGCCTGGCTCGTCGCTGGCATTGACGGAGGCGCCGGTCGTGCTTCAGGCGGCGTGTATCCAAGTACGCGCCGCTTGAGCTCCACTTCGATATCGCCGACCTTCAGCCTGAATTCCGAGAATTGCTCGGACGACTTGACGAGCTCGACGATGCGAAGCAGGTCCTCGTAGGTCAGGTTGTCGTGGCTCAAGGCGCTATCATCAGGCCGCCGCCGATCGCGCTGCTTCGTCGGGTGCGCGCTCGTCGAAAACCTGTCGCCTAAGCCACCGCTTGACCTCGGCCGCGAGATGCACGACGCGCGGGTCCGTCGAATCGCGCGGACGCTCGAAGCCTACGTTCTTGATCTCGACGACGCGGCCGGGCCTTGGTGCCATGATCGCGATTCGATCCGACAGCTTGATTGCCTCGTCGATGCTGTGCGTGACGAAGATCACCGTCTTCGGCTCGCGTTGCCAGATCTTCAGAAGCTCGTCCTGCATGTACTCGCGCGTCTGGATATCGAGCGCCGCGAACGGCTCGTCCATCAGCAGCACGGTCGGATTGACGGCCAGCGCGCGTGCCAGCGACACGCGTTGGCGCATGCCACCGGAAAGCTCGCGCGGATAGCGCTGCTCGAAGCCCCGCAAGCCGACCAGGCCGACGTAATGGTCGACGATGCGCCGCTGCTCGTCCTCGGCCAGGCGCTTGCGGCGAAGGCCGTAGCGAATGTTCTGCGCGACCGTGTACCACGGAAAGAGCGCGTACTCCTGAAAGACGACGGCGCGTTTCCAACCTGGCTCGGTGATGATCTCGCCGCCGACGCGAAGCTCGCCCCGCGTCGGTTGCTCGAAGCCCGCAAGCAGATTGAGAAGCGTCGTCTTGCCACAGCCGCTCGGTCCGACGATCGAGAAGAACTCGTTGTTGTCGACGCAGAACGTCACGTCGAGCAGCGCGAGCAGCGGCTCGCCCTTCATCGAGACGTGCACCTTGCTTACGTTCTCGACGCTGACCTGCGAGTCGCCTGCGCTCATTTCGCCTGGTACCACGGCATTGCGAAACGCGCCGCCTGCCGCATCAGGTAGTCGAGCACGAGCCCCAGCGCGCCGATCAGCACCATGCCAAGCAGGATGTAGTCGCTGCGAAAGAGTGTACGTGCATTGTTGATCATGTAGCCGAGGCCGCTCGGCGCCGCGACCAACTCACCCGCGACGAGCGCCATCCAGCCAATGCCGAGACCGATGCGCATGCCGGTGAAGATGTGTGGAAGGGCGGCGGGAAGCACGACGGTGAGAAACAGCTCGCGTCGGCTTGCGCCGAGCGAAAGCCCCGCGCGAACGAGGTATGAGTCGACGTCGCGCGCACCGGCGAGCGAGTTCAGCACGACGGGAAAGAACGCGGCGAGGAAGATGATGTAAACGATCTGCAGGTCGCCGATGCCGAACCACAGGATGCTGAGCGGTATCCACGCGAGCGGCGGAATCGGGCGGATGAATTCGAGCAACGGATCGACGACCGCGCGAAAGCGCTTCGACCATCCCATCGCGAGGCCCAGCGGAACGCCGAGCACGGTGGCGGCGCCTACCGCGAGCAGCACACGCTTCAGGCTGTCCAGGATGTGCATGAAGAGCACGCCGCGCGCCGCGAGATCTTCCGCCGCGGAAATCACGGCGGTCGGCGGCGGCATCATCACGTCGAGCTGCGGATTGATGCGCTGTCCGTACATGCTGATCAATTGCCACGCGATGACGAACACGACGAGCAGCCACAGGCGCGAGATTCGCGACAGCGCACGCTTCCATGCCGGCGGGGGCGGCGGCACCATCGAAGCCGCGAGCCTCACCATCGCTTCGTTGGTGGGCGGCACGCCGCCATCCGGCGTGACGACGCCGGACGGGTGAACGTCGACGTCGCGCACCTTCGGGGCCGGCGCCTCGACGTCGTCCTCGATCGCCGGGTCGGCGAATGCGCGCGTGCGTACCTGCGTCATCGGATGCAATTTTGCGCCGGCGCGATGAGCAGCAATCGCAGCGCGGCGATCACGGGTGATACGTCTTGCCCTTGAACGTCCATGGCTTCGTGAGCTCCCCGGGCTCGGGGAAGGGCGCGGGACCGTGCAGCAGTGCAGCGCCGTACGGCTTGTACGGCAGATTGCCAACGCCGCCGAAGTCATTCGGGAGGAACGGCGGATGCTTCGGCACCGCCCAGCCGAGCTTCTCGTACGTGGCATCCATGTAGTGCGTGTTGCGCGCTTTCTGCCATTCGATGTTGGTGACGTCGTTCTTCGACGCGCCGGTCTCGTAGGCCCACTTGCTGATCCGCGATTCCTCCTTCGGCCAGATGCCGTTCGGATCGTCGAACGGGTAATAGACGGTAGGCTTCGGCCAGAACAGATAGTTCTGCGTCATCTTGGTGATCAGCGCCTTTCCGAGCCGTCCGTATTCGGGGCGCTTCATCAGCGAATCGATCGCCTCGTCGGGATTCGCCTGCGACCACAGCACCGACTCCATGAACGCGTCGTTGATGAGTTGCATGACATCCGGCGCGTTGTCCTCGATCTCCTTGCGTCCGTAGCAGTAGCCGCTGTAGATGTAGTACGGGTCGAGCGGCTCGAGCAGCCGCGACACCTTGAGCACGTCGGTCGAATAGGAGACGTGCGGCTCCCAGATCGTGTAGACGTCGAGGCCTTTCGGCGCGGTCGCAAGATCGCCGGGAGGGCTGCTGCGCAGCGTGTAGTCCTCGTTCTGCTTGAGGCCGAGATATTGCGCGGCGGCAATGAATCCGAAGTGATTCGTGGAACCGGTCGTCGTGCCGACGACGGCAGGACGCTTCAGCACGCGCGCACCCTTCAGATCGGAAAGGCTCTTGAGCGGTGAGTCGAGCGGAACGGTCGCGGCGTGCGTGAGCGCGGGCGAATGCACGGCCATCGCGCGCATCGGCACCTTGTTGCTGAGGAGCGCCAGCACGCCGAGCGCTCCCGTGTTCGCCATCTGGATGCGCCCGGGAATGAACGCCTCGTTCGAGAATCCGGCCGCGACAAACGTTTTCCAGTCGGTGTCGATGCCACGTTTTTCGAGGAGCTTCTGCGTTTGCATCACATGACCGACCATCTCCTCGCCGGACCACACGACGATCCACGCCGCGCCGAGAGGCCACCAGCCCTTGCTTTGCAACCATTGCTTCGATTTGGCGGATACCTGCTCGTAAGGAAGCGGCCATCCCCAGTCGGTGAACTTGCGCGTAACGACGGCCGGCGCCTGTGCTACAGCGGATTGGACGCCGACGATATCCGCAACGAGCAAGCCGCCGGCCGCCTTCGCAACACCGCCCAGGAAGCGGCGGCGTCCGGCATCTCCCGGTTCAGGCAGGTTGCTTTGCGTATCGTCGTTCGATTTCGCGTCTTCCATGAAATGTCCCTCCTCGCGGTTGTGTCCGGCGCAGGATGATGCGCCTTGTCGGCACACTCAAGCTCGCATTCGTGCCTCGTTCTTTCTCGATGTCTCGATTCGCTTGCGAACGGGACGCGCCTGCGTGGTTGGCGCGGCGAGCGTCGCGGCGATCTCGTCTGCGGCCTGCTGCATCGCCGCCACGAAGCCGTAACCTTTCCGAAGCGTCATGCGCGGCGCGGGGCCGTGAACGGCAATCGCCGCGCAAGTGCGACCCTGACCATCGCGAACGGGGACGGCGACGCAGACCGAGTCGACCAGGTATTCGCCGACGTCGGTGCTGACGCCGCTTGCGCGAATGCGCGAAAGCTCCTGCTCGAGCGAAGCGGGATCGACGATCGTGCGCGGCGTGTAGCGTCGCAGCGGTCCCGAGCCGAGCAGGCGCCGGACCTGACCAATCGGGAGCGACGAGAGGAGCAGCTTGCCGCTTGCCGTGCAGTGCAAAGGCACGCGCGAGCCCGCCTTCATGTGCAGCCGCACGTTCGCCGATGTTTCGACGCGATCGAGATACACGACCTCGGCGCCGTCCTGCATCGTAAAGTTGCAGGTTTCTCCGATCGTTTCCACCAGGCGAGCGAGGATCGCGCGCCGTTCGCGCCGCGCCGGCGAATGCATGTGCACTTCGAGCGCCAGTGCCGTGGTGCGTGGCCCGACGACGTAGCGCTTCTCGTGCACCTCGCGCTGCGCGAGTCCGCCGCCGACGAGCAGGCGCAGGATCCGAAAGACGGTCGGCTTGGGCAGGCCGATCGCGCGCGTGACTTCCTCCAGCGTCGGCGGGCGTTCGGCCGAGGCGATGTGCTCGAGCACGGCGAACGCGCGAAGCGCCGACGAATCGGCGCGCTCCGCGTTGGCCGCCTCACCGTCGAGTTTTACTGAGCGAAATTGCATGTTTCATTATTGCAAGCTTGGGGATGTCGCGCAATGCGGGCTCAATCGACCGTCAGAACCACCTTGCCGATCGTGTGGCCCTGCTCGACGATGCGATGGCCATCGGCCGCGCGTTCGAGCGGCAACACTGTGCTCACGATTGGCCGCAGCGATCCATCGTCCAGCGCAGATGCGCACGTTTCGAGAATGTGCGTTTGCGCGGCACGCGCGTTGGCGTCGTCGAGATACGAAGGTGCCGTCATCTGCACGTAGCCGACGCGAAGGTTGCGCATCCGCGCCTCGTTCACGTCGGCGAGCTCGCAAGGCGTCGAAAGCAGCGTTGCGATGCGTCCGTAGAGGCGCAGCGCACGGAACGACGTGCAGAACGTCTTGCCGCCGACAGTGTCGAGAACGACGTCGACGCCGCGTCCGCCCGTCCAATGCAACGCTTCCGCGACGAAATCCTGCGTGCGGTAATCGATCGCAACTTCGGCGCCCAGTTCTTGCGCGATGCGCGCCTTTTCCGCGTCGCTGACGGTCGCAGCGACGCGTGCGCCTCGGTTTCGCGCGAGCTGAATCGCCAGATGACCGACGCCGCCGGCACCGCCGTGAACGAGCAGTTGCTCGCCACGCTCGAGCGCGGTTCGGTCGACCAATGCCTCCCAGGCCGTGATCAGCGCCAGCGGAACAGCGGCGGCCTCGACCATCGATAGCCGCTTCGGCTTTCGCGCTGCTTCGCGCTCGTCGACGATCGTGTACTGCGCGTAGCTGCCGGGCATGTTGCCGAGACCGTTCGCGAAGAAATAGACCTCGTCGCCGGGACGAAAACGCTTGACGTTATCGCCTGCCGCCTCGACGACGCCGGCGCCGTCACAACCGAGGATCGCCGGCAGGTTGTTCGGATAGTAGAAATGCAGCTTGCGGATCTTCGTGTCGAGCGGATTCAGGCCCGCGGCATCAACACGAACGAGAAGCTGATGCGCGTCGGTGATTGCAGGCTTCGGGACATCGGCGAGCATGAGAACATCAGGATCGCCGGGGCGAGGCATCAGAACGGCTTTCATTGCGTTGCCCGCTCCAGGAGATTGACGCGCTCGGCGAGAATGCGCTCGAACGGACCGTCGAACCAGGCGTTGCGGGCCAATCGTTCGAACCATGCCGTTGCGCGCGAGCGCTTGCGCTCTTCCGAGTCGAGCGCGGTGCGATCCGCGATGCGGTGCAAGACGTGCAGGCGGCATCCGTTGCCAGCGGCCGACTCGTACAGCGTGAATCCGCGCCACTGCGGACATTCGAGCAGAATCGGACCGTGCTCGGTGCGATACCAGTCGCACAGCTCATCGCGCCATTCGCGCGGCGCGGTGATGATCACGTAGAAGAGATACCGACCGGCATCGGATGTTGTCTCGCCGCTCGACAGTACCCGCGTCACGTGCGTTTCGGCGACGCCTTTTGGCGCAC
The DNA here is from genome assembly GCA_035252665.1 of Casimicrobiaceae bacterium. Lineage (GTDB taxonomy): Bacteria > Pseudomonadota > Gammaproteobacteria > Burkholderiales > Casimicrobiaceae > VBCG01. The sequence continues at coordinate 14,851 of DATFCW010000488.1, forward strand.
TACCTTGCTCGCACAGGATGATCGTGCCGCGGCCGTCGGCACGGCGCAGGCATTCGGCGGGGCCGATCGCGCTGCGCGCGATGGCGCTGACGCGAACGTTGTCGATCGATGGCGTTTGCCAGATGAGCATCGATGTCATTTTGAGTCGCGCGCCGGAGAAGTCATTTGCATTTCGGGACAACGGAATGCTTTTTGGGGACATGCGTATCCGGGCGGATGGCCGCGCGGTTGCCACGTTGGCTACAAGCGTTGCGGCGTCGGTCGTGCATTCGTGGCTCGCCAACTCGATGGACTGCACCCGAACGACTGCCTGAACCAGCGCGAGAACGCCGCGGAACCCGAAAACCCCACACGCTCGGCAATTTCAGCGAGGGGCCGATGACTTGCGAGAAGCTGCGCTGCGATCTCGATGCGCGCTTCGCTCAGCACGGACGAGAATGTCTCGCCAGCCGCGGCGAGATGGCGGTGCACGGTCCTGCGGTCGACGCCGAGTCCTCGCGCCACCTTCTCGGCGCTGCAATTGCCGCTCGAGAGCAGAAGCCTCACGAGCTCGCGCACCTTTTGGCTCGCGGGTGCCGTGCCGTGGACCATGATCGAATCGAGATAGCGATGCGCGTACTTGGCGAGCATCGCATCGGACATCGCAAGCGGCGTATCGAGGTCGGCCGCGCGAAAGACGATCGCGTTGAACTCGTTCTCGAAGTCCACGCGACAACCGAAGAATCGGCGATATGTCGCGATGCTTCTCGGCGCCGAATGCTCGAAGCAGACGCGAAGGGGCTTCCAGTCCGGTCCCGCAAGACGGCTCAGGATGCGAAAGAACGCGCCGAGCGAAAGCTCGGTCACCTGACGCCCGCCACCGGGTCCGCCGCTCGTGAGCACATCCATGCGCAGGATCGCGAGATTGCCCGATTCGTCGAGGCGCAGCACGAGCGATTCGTTGTGGAACGGCAGGTAACGCGCGAGCGACGAGAGCGCCGAGCGCAGGTCGGGCTCCTGATGCACGACGATGCCAATGGGGCCGAGGATGCCAACGGCGCGGGATTCCGCGAGGCGCAGTCCGAAATCGTCGATGCGCGCAGCTTCGTTCGACCGCTCGAGCAGATCCGCGAAAGCCTGTGCCGAGATGCGCGCGTCGAGATCGTCGAGCGCCGCGAGATCGAGGCCGACCGAACGCACGAGACGCTCGGGCACGAGCCCCAGCGAACGCGCGAGCGCTGCGTACCCGGTCAGAATCTGGCTTCGCGCACGATAGGGCATTTCTCAAAATGATAAGGCCGAGTCCCAATTCGCAAAAGCCGCCGCGGCTCGCGGGATGAAAATCGCCACGTCGGCATTCGCCTCGATCAAGGAGCACCTCATGCATTTCTTCGACGATTCGCTGTTGCCCGAGAACCAGGAGAAGCTCGTCATCCAGGCGGCGCCGTACGGCCCCGAATGGCTGCCTTCCGATTCCGACGACATCCCGGTCAGCATGGACGAGCAGGTGCAGAAGGCGGTCGACTGCTACAACGCTGGCGCGACCGTCCTGCACGTTCACGTTCGCGAAGCGGACGGCAAGGGCTCGCGCCGGATGTCGACATTCAACGAGCTGCTATCGCGTTTGCGCGTCGCCGTCCCCGATATGGTGCTGCAGGTCGGCGGCTCGATTTCCTTCGCGCCGGAAGCCGAGGGAGGCGAGGCACGCTGGCCGGGCATCGACACGCGGCACATGCTGGCGGAGCTCACGCCCGAGCCCGATCAGGTGACGATCGTTATCAACACCAACCAGATGAGCATGGTCGAGCTGATGTCGAAAGACGACATCGCGGGCACGAGCATGGCGAGGCCGGAGTACTACAACGCCTATCGAGAGATGGTCACCGAAGCGCCGCCGTCGTTCTTCGTCGAGCATCTTAAGCGCCTGGTCGTGAGAGGTATCCAGCCGCATTTCATGCTCGGCAGCATTCACCAGCTCGAGACGGTCGAGCGTCTCATTCGCAGTGGCGTGTACACCGGCCCGCTCGTGCTGAATCACATGGCGCTCGGCGGCGGTTACGCGGGACGCAATCCCGCGGACATGCTGGAATTCGTGCGCCGCTGTCCCGATGGCGCCGTGCTGACGATCGAATCGATCATGCGCACGGTGATTCCCGTCTGTACGATCGCGGTCGCGCTGGGACTGCACGTTCGCGTCGGCGTCGAGGATAATCTGTGGCGACGCAAGGGCGAGCGCATCACGACGGTCGAGCAGATCGAGCAGATGGTGCGCATCGCGCGCGAGATCGGCCGGGACGTGGCATCGGGTGAGGAAGCAAAGCGCATCTACAAGATCGGCACGTACTATCGCGACGCGGACGAAGCGCTTGCACAGCTCGGCTGGCCGCCGAATCGTCTTCCGGGTCAGCGCGGATTCCCGGTGCGGGCGCCGGAGATCGCCTCTGTTGCAGAAAAGCCGGCGCGCGTACCGAAATCCTCGGGAAAGGAAGCGCGGGAAGCGATGGCGAGCTAACCGACATCTGGCGTCGATGCGCGACGCGATCATGCAGCAATGGATCTGAAACTGCACGACAAGATCGCGCTGGTCACCGGCGCCGGAGGCGCGATCGGCGCTGCGATCGCAGGCAAGCTCGTCGAGGAGGGGTCGACCGTCTACGTCGCCGATGTCGACGAGCAGGCGGCTCGCCGTACCGCTTCGCGTCTCGGCGACGCTGCGCAGGCAATTCGCATCGACGTCGCGCGCTACGATGACATGCGACGCGCGGTCGACGCCATCGTGGATCGCCACCATGCGCTCGACATTCTCGTCAACAACGCCGGCATCCTCAAGACCGCGTCGGTCATCGATTCGACGATCGAGGACTGGGACGAGGTATGCCGGATCAATTTGTCGAGCGTCTATTACTGCATCAAGGCGGTGCTGCCGGTGATGCTACGCAGGCGCTACGGCAAGATCATCAATATCTCGTCGATGTCGGCGGCCAAGGCGGGCGGTGTTTTTGGCAACGTGTTGTACGGCACCACGAAGGCCGGCGTCGTGGCATTCACGAAAGGCTTCGCGCGGGAGCTCGCGCCACACGGCATCAACGTCAACGCGATCGCGCCCGGCCTTCTCGACACGCCGATGACGCGCGAAAAGTTGTCGAGCATCTCGCGCGAAGCGCTGCTCGCGCAATTGCCGATGGGCCGGCTCGCGAGCGTCGACGACATCGCGAATGCGGTGGCGTTTCTCGCGTCGGACGTCGCGAGCTACGTCACCGGCGATACGCTGCTCGTCGACGGAGGTTGCCTGACGCGATGAGCGCTGCCGGGCCGCCCCAAAGCGCGAATTGCGCCCCCTCGGGGGGCAGCGAACTGCGAAGCAGTGAGCGTGGGGGGATCATGAACCGCTTCAACTTCCCGCGAGCCCCTGCGCCACCGGCCAGAAGTAATCATTCCACCTCGACGGCAGGTGCTTGATGCTGCCGACGTCGTGCATGTACTTCGCGAAGATCATCGTGTTGTACGGCGTCACGCCGATCCGCACCTGGGGATCGGAAAGGATCTTCACGAGATCATCGACGGTCAGCTTCTTCTCGTTCGTCATCGCGAGGTACATCTGCGCAGCTTCGCGGTGATGCTGGTTGATGAAATCGCTCGCCTCGCGCTGTGCGGCAAGCCAAGCGTCGACCCATTTCGGGTGGTCCTTGACGACGTGCGCAGGCGTAACGACTTCGATCGTCGTCGCGGGTCCGTTCGTCACGTCGTTCGCCCACAGCACGACGTGCACGCCCGGCGTGCGCAACTCCTCTTCGCTGTACGGGGGATAGCTGAAATGTGCGTTCACCTCGCTCTTGCCCGACATCACCGCGACCGCCGCCGTTGGATGACCCATCGAGACGGTGAGCGCATCGAGCGCGGTGCGCTTGTCGGGGCCGAACGTTTTCGCGGCCGCCATCTGCAGCACGATCGCCTGCACGGAAATCTTGACCGCGGGCACGGCGATGCGGTCCTTGTCGGTGAAATCCTTGATCGTCTTCACGGCCGGATCGCGCGAGACGAGCGGATACGGAAACGACGAGATCCCCGAGATCGCCTTGATCTCGTTCGCGCTTCCCTGCGTCTTGTCCCACATCGCAAGGAGGCCGGTGATGCCCGACGATGCGAAGTCGACGCTGCCTGACAGGAGCCCGTCCACCGTCGCGGTCGTCGTGCTCATCGTCGCCCACGTCACCTTGGTGTCGCCTTCACCGAGCGCGGCAAGATGCTTCTCGAACAACTTGCCGTGCTCCATCACCATCAGCGGCAGGTACGGCAGCCCGTACTGTCGCGTCACCTTGATCGTCTGATCGGCGGCGTGCGAAGGGACGGAGAGGACCAGCGCGACGAGGCCGCAGAGCGCGACCGCCCAGCGCGCGAAGCGTTGAAGCGACATGTCAGGGAGCTCCTTTGTTATTGCATTGCGCGGGCGAGGTCGCGCCTTCTCGCGCTGCATGCCAACGATAGCACGCCGCTATCGCGACGGTGCGTCGGCCGCAGGCAGGCGCATCCGTGCGATCGTTCCACCACCGCCACGCGGCAGCAAATCGAAGCTTCCGCCGTGTAGGCGCGCGATGCGATCGACGATTGCCAGCCCGAGTCCCGCACCGGCGGCGCCGTCGGTGCGGGCACGCGCCTCGTTCGCGCGCGTGAACGGTTTCTTCAGTCGCTCGACATCCGCAGGCGGAATGCCGGGTCCATGGTCGGTCACTTCGATCAACACCTCGCTGCCCACGCGCATCGCTTTGACTTCGAGCGGCGGCTTGCCGTACGCGAGCGCGTTGTCGATGAGATTGCTCGCAACCCTCGACAGCGCGGTCGGCTTGATACGCGCATAGACCGGGAGCGCACTCGAAAGCCGCACGTCGCGGCCGGTCTTCGCGTAGCGCGCGACGCTTGCGGCGAGTTCGTTGTTGACGTCGATCGGCTCGCTGGCGGCGACGACATCGCTTCGCGCGAAATCGAGAAATTGATCGATGATGCGATCCATGTCCTCGATGTCGGCGACCATGCCCGCCCGCGTTGCCTCATCATCGCTCGACAGCTCGATGCCGAGGCGAAGGCGTGCGAGCGGTGTGCGAAGGTCGTGAGACACGCCGGCGAGCAGGATCGCGCGATCGCGCTCGATCTCGCGCAGGTTCGCGAGCATCGCGTTGAATCCGCGGTTGACTGCGGCGATCTCGGAGGTCCCCGATTCGGGAAGGGGAGGTGGCGTCTCGCCTCGGCCGACACGCTCCACCGCATCCTTCAATCGTCCGAGTGGCCGGGCGAGATAGCGCGCGAACGCGAACGCAGCGAGAAGCAGAAGCACGATGATCGCGATCGTCCATGCGAGCAAGCGCGTCGGAATGTCCTCGCGCGAGCGAGGCGGCAGCGGAAAGCCGACCCAATACCCTTCGTCGCCCGCTTGCATCCGTACGAAGAGTTGCCGCGCATGCGGCGAAATGCGCACTTCTGTGCCCGTGCCGAGGTCTGCGCGCAGTCGATCCTCGAGCTCCTTCATCGTCGTGCCGATCGGCGCGATGCCGATCGACGGCCGCTGCCGCTCGGGCACGATGTGCACGCCATATTCGCGGCTCAAACGAGCGAGCGCTTCCCGTCGCTGCGGCCCGTCGACGCCTTCGAGCGACGCGCGAAGCGCCTTCATCTGCACGACCTTGGTGTCGTTGAACTGCTTCGCGAGCAGCGCGGCGCGATCCTGGTTGAAGACGAGCATTGTCGTCAGCGCCGCGAGCGCGATCACGGTCACGAGCAGCAGGACAAGCCGCCCGAAGAGCGAGCGCGGCCAGAATGTCCAGTGTTCGAAACGCGAGTCCGGCTTTCGCTGCGTCTCGGATGCGCCTGCCGCACCGGGTACGCGACCCGACGCGATTGGAAGCGCGCCTGGTTGCGACTCGCTGGTCACGTATTTCCGTCGGCTTCGGCGGCCGGCGACGTGTCGGCGTCTTCCTGCGTTCCCTCCGGCACGTACACATAGCCGAATCCCC
>DATFCW010000489.1:0-6494 GCA_035252665.1 Casimicrobiaceae bacterium
GAGACGCCGTACAAGACGTCGACCGATCCGCTGAATCCCTTCTCCGGCATGTTTGGCGACTATCGCGTGATCATGGGCAACACCGGCGGCGACAACCGCGTCGAGTTCGGGCTGCGCGCATCGCATGCGATCTGGTACGAATCGCCGAGTTGGAGCGGGTTCTCGTTCAAAGCGTTGTATTCGCCTGGACAGAATCGCGACGACACGAGCAGCATCGTTCCGGCCGCCGAGCCCGATTGCGCGGGCGGCAACATCCCGGGAAGCGGCGCGACGCCGCCGCTTTGCAACGACGGCTCGTTCGGCGATCTCTGGAGCGTAAGCGGCTTGTACCGGAAAGGTCCGCTGTACCTGACGGCCGCCTACGAGTTGCACAAGAACGTCAATCGCACGAGCGATCTCGCGAACCTCGATCCGCGCGACATCGGCGACGAGACCGCGGTCAAGGTGGGCGTGCAATACAAGTTTCCGACGAAGACGACCGTCGACTTCGTCTGGGAGCGCACGCATCGCGATCTGCCGTCGGACCTCGAGTTCCAGAACGAGCGCAGCCGTCCGAACGCGACGTGGCTCGCCGCCACGCAGCAGATCACGGATCGCGACAGCGTGAGCTTCGGCTGGGCGCATGCGAGCAAGTCGAAGGGCTTCCTCGGCGTGCACAACACGCCCGACAACCAGACGAGCTTCGACAATTCCGGCAACATGTACACGATCGCATGGCGGCACGCGATCGACCGCTATCTGTCGGTCTATTTCGACTGGGCGCTGACGGTCAACGGCGCGGATGCGCACTACGACCTCGGCGCGGGCGGCCACGGCGTAACGATCGACTGCCACGATTCGACGCCGCTGGCTGCATTCGATGCGACGACGGGCGGCGTGACGAACACCGGGCCGCACTGTTTCTCGGGCGGCAAGCCGCAGGGCGTTTCCTTCGGCGTGCAATACCAGTTCTAGAAGAGGCAATGCAACCGCGCGATACGCCAGCCACGAGCGAGCGCGCGAGCGCAAAGCGCGACGCTATACTGAACGCGATCGTCGCAACGCGCGATTGACGTCTCCCCTCCGCGCGCCGCTTCCCCGGGGGCGCGCGGGTGCAGCAGGGCCTGAAGTGGCGGCGGCAGAGATGCCGCCGCCACGTCGGCCTCCGAATCGCGCGAGGTGACCCAAAGGAACGCTCGTGCGCATTCTCGTCGTCGAAGACGATCCGCTGCTCGCCGAAAGCCTGATTCGCGCCTTGCAACAGCAAGGGTATGGTGTCGGTCACGCTCGGCGCGGCCATGACGCAGACGCGCTGCTTCGCGCGAATCGCTACGATCTTCTGCTGCTCGACATCGGCCTGCCCGACGTCGACGGCTTCGAGGTGCTCCGGCGCCTTCGCGCGCGCGCAGACTCGACGCCGGTGCTCATCGTTACAGCGCGCGAGGAAGTCGACGAACGCGTGCACGGCCTCGACCTCGGGGCGGACGATTACCTCACCAAGCCGTTCTCGCTGTCCGAGCTCGAGGCACGCGTTCGCGCGCTGCTGCGGCGCGCCAAGCCGCAGGTGGCGGCGCGAACCGTGATTGGACGACTGACCGTCGACAACGCGGCACGGCGCGCCCGAATCGACGGCCAGCCCGTCGATTTGACCGCGCGCGAATGGGCGCTGCTCGATCTCTTTCTCGCGCGACCCGGGCATGCGCTGTCGAAGCTCACGATCGCGCAGGGTGTATCGGATTCGGCATCCGCGATCGCGCCCAACACCGTCGAGGTGTACGTGTCAAGGCTTCGCGCCAAGCTCGAGCCGGCCGGCATCGTGATTCGCACCGTGCGCGGCTTCGGCTACCTATGGGAACAGCCCGACCATGCGGCAAACGGCTGACGTCGGCAGCATCCAGGCGCGACTCCTGCGCACGCTGATGGTGTCGCTGCTCGCCCTCCTGATCCTGAGCGGCTTCGTCACCTGGTTCGTCGCGTATCGCGTAGCGAACGACGCGTACGACCATGCGCTGCTCGATCCGGTCATGGACCTCGTGCAGAACGTGCGGCAAGGGCCGAACGGTCCCACGCTCACGCTGACGGCGCGCGAGCAGGAGGCGTTGCTCTTCGACGGTTCCGATCGTGTCTTCTTCCAGGTGCGCGATGCCCGAGGCCGCTGGTTCGCCGGCGGCCAGCGCGATCTGCCGCCTCCGCCGGAGCCGCTCGTCGCGCGCGTGCCGACGTTCTACAGCGCGACCGTCGGCGACAGCGCGGTGCGGATCGCTGCGATGCGCACCGACCCGGGATTCGAAATCTACGTGGCGGAAACGACGAACAAGCGCGACCGTCTCGTGTGGGAAGTGATTCTCACGGGTCTCTTGCCGTCGCTGATCCTGATCATCGCCGCGGTGGCGCTGGTCTGGTTCGGCGTCAGCCACGGCCTCGCTCCGCTGCGCAAGCTGCGAAACGAGCTCGCGCAGCGCTCGCCCGATGATCTGCGCGCACTCGACCTGTCGCATGCGCCGTCAGAAGTGCGACCTGCAATCGCCGCGCTGAATCGGCTGTTCCAGCGCATTCGCGAGACGCGTGAGTCGCAGCGACGCTTTCTCGCCAACGCCGCGCACCAACTGCGTACGCCGCTCGCCGGGATGCAGATGCAACTCGAGCTTGCGCTTCGCGAGCCAACGTCCGAGTCGCTACGCGTGACGCTCGGCAAGATGCGCGACGCGGTGTTGCGCAGTGGCCGCGTAACCAATCGCTTGCTAGCGCTCGCGCGCGCCGAGCAGGCCGTTCCCGACGGCGAGCATTTCAAGTCGATCGACTTGCACGCGCTCGCCGAGCGCGTGGGCGCGCAATGGATCCAGCCGGCCATCGCCCGCAACATCGATTTCGGCTTCGATCTGGCGCCTGCGATCGTCGAAGGCGACGACGCGCTGCTCGCCGAAATGTTGGACAACATGATCGACAACGCGCTCCGCTACACGCCGGCAGGTGGCGCCGTCACGGTTCGTTGTGGCGCCGACGAAAACGGCCCCTATCTTGGCGTCGAGGACACGGGCATCGGCATTCCGGAAAGCGAGCGCGAGAAGGTCTTCGAGCGCTTTTACCGCGGCGCCGGTGCCGGTGGCGACGGTTCGGGGCTTGGCCTTGCGATCGTGAAGGAAGGCGCCGACCGACACGCCGCCTCGGTCGTCGTCGCCCCATCCGCGGCTGGCATTGGCACATTCATCCAGGTACGTTTTCGCGAGAAGCCGGTGCCCGTTCATGCGGCGCCGAGTGCTCCACCGCCCCAACGGCTCGATGTGGCCGAGCCCGTGAGCGCTGTCAAGGGCGCCTGACGCGAATTCGTAAAACACCGACGTCCGCGCCGAAACAAGGGGGCGCGGCTTGCACAATATCGCGTCGAAGCACGCCGGGAAACTCCGCGGAAATGCGCGGACCCGGGTGGCAATGGCGCGTGTGCGTTGTCGTGCTCCTCGTCGGCTATTTCAGCGCGGGTGTCTTCGGACGCTTTCCGTGGAAAGCCGACGAGCCGTATGCGTTCGGCATCGTCTGGGAGATGGTGGTCGATCATACGTGGCTTGTGCCGACGGTCGTTCATCAGCCGTTCGTCGAGAAGCCTCCACTCGTGTTCTGGCTCGGGGCGGCGTTCGTCAAGCTTCTGCCGACGTTTCCCCCGTTCGAAAGCGCCCGCGTTGCGATCCTGCTCCTGGTTCTCGTCACCGCGGGTTCGCTGGCCGGCTGCGCGCACACGCTTCATCACGAGGTCGTGAGATGGCGGCGATCGCTCGATCGCACCGGGCAGGACACACCGAGCGCTCCAGCAGCGCCGCCATTGGACGCCGCCCTTTACGCGCTCCTCGCGCCGTTGCTCATGGCGGGCACGCTCGGATTCGTCGAGCACGTGCACAAGCTCACCGTCGATATTGGTCAGCTTGCCGGCTCGGTTCTCGCGCTTAGCGGTGTTGCGCAGGCTGGACGGGCTGGAGCGTCGAGCGACGAAAGCCGATGGGTTCGGAAAGCAACGATCGCGGGCATGCTCGAGGGTACGGGCGCGGGCATTGCCTTCATGTCGAAGGGTCTCTTCGTTCCCTGCGCGCTTGCCGTTACCTCGCTCGGCTGCCTTTGCATTCCCGCGTATCGAAATCGGCGCGCCATGATCGCTCTGCTCATCGCCGCGCTGGCCGCATTGCCATGGCTTCTGATCTGGCCGGCGTCGCTGCATCGTGCGTCGCCCACGCTCTTTCGGGAATGGCTATTCGTCAATAATGTCGGCCGGTTCGTCGGCTACACCGCCCTCGGTGGAAACAACGTGTCGATCGGCAGCCGCGCCGTCTCGATGCTCGTCATGGGCTTCCCGTCGATCGTGCTGGCCGCGTGGGTCGCGCTTCGTATCGTCGACAGCCGAGCCTCGCTGCTTCGCTCCTCCACGAGGGGTCGCGATTCGTGCTTTGGGGCGGCCCGGCAGCGCTCGTGGCAGTTCCTGCGCGACGCGCCCGGGCACGCCGCGGTCGCCATCTACCTCGGCGCGTCGCTCGCAGCGCTCGGGGCGTCGGCATCGATGCGCGACGTATACCTGCTGCCGGTGCTCCCGGCGATGGTGCTGCTCGGACTCCCGTTTGTCGCCCTCCCCCGACAGCGCGCTCGCACTTTGGCGCCCGTCCTCGTTGATCTCGGCTTCATGCTCGTCGCGTCAATCGTGATCGTCGTTTGGCTTGGCCTTGTTGTCCGCGGCGATGTGCCCGACCTGCCCGGAATGCGATCGGCCATCGCGCGCTATTTGCCATTGCCGTTCAAATTACCCATGAATGTCACCGCCGTCGTTCTCGGCATGGTCGTGCTCGTTGTCTGGCGCGAGGTCGTGCTCGGAGCGCCGTTCGCGGGTGCTTGCATCGCGTGGTGCGCCGGGGTTGCGATGACATGGGTTCTCACCTCGCTCCTGCTCCTGCCCTGGATCGATGCCGCGCGAAGCTACGATGCGACGTTTCTCGAGGTGAAGCGGCTCGTCTCCGCCAAGCGCGGATGCGTCGCGACGCTCAACCTGGGCGAGTCGGAGTTGAGCCTGCTCGAATATGTAACGCGCGCGACGATCGTGCGCTCGTTCCTCGGCCATTCCGGTGTTGGAGACATTTCGAAGCCCAACCGCGCGGCCGAGGGATGTCCGTGGCTCCTCGTCCTTTCAAATAGCTCGTCGGGACCCATCGCCCCCGACACGCGATATTGGTCCCTGGCCTGGTCCGGTGCGCGACCCGCCGATCGCGCCGAGAGCTTCGCTCTTTATCATTGGCGCGATTGAGCGGATCACCGTCGCATTTGCGCTGTCGAATCCTCGGATCCGATTCCGACGATTTTGTCAGCATTCGACAGGCGTTTCGTCAGCAATCGATCAGCATTGCGCCGCGACTGTTGCATTCGGCGCGATGTCGATTGTGCGGCGAGGAAAGACGCCGGTTCATAGTGAGACGTCATCGTTGTATCCCGACGTTGACTGTGGCACCTTGACTCGATCTTCGCGATCCTCGTCGCGCTGGCCCGCAAACGCATTTCAGTCACTGCATTTGGACTTCACCCCGCATTGCGTACACCGGAACGATTGCGACGCACCGTCCGGTCCGGATGGACGCAACTGGCTCTGCTAGGAGGAAACCCGAAATGAATGCAACGCGAGTGCAGGAACCCGTGCAACACACCGGGCTTTCGAATCGATGGGCGCAACTGGTCTTGGGCATCATCTGTATGGCCATGATCGCCAACCTTCAATACGGTTGGACGCTCTTCGTCAACCCGATGAGCCAGAAATTCGGCTGGTCGCGCGCGGCGATCCAGGTGGCGTTCTCGATCTTCGTGCTGTGCGAAACGTGGCTGGTCCCGGTCGAGGGCTGGCTGATGGACAAGTTCGGCCCGCGGCCGGTCGTTCTGGTCGGCGGCATCCTGGCCGGCATCTCGTGGATCATCAATTCGTATGCGACGTCGCTTGGCGTGCTGTACTTTGCGGCCGTCATCGGCGGCATCGGTGCCGGGAGCGTCTACGGCACGTGCGTCGGCAATGCCTTGAAGTGGTTCCCCGACAAGCGCGGACTCGCGGCGGGCCTCACGGCCGCAGGATTCGGCGCCGGCGCTGCGCTAACGGTGATTCCGATCGCCAACATGGTGCGTTCGGGCGGTTACGATCGGGCGTTCTTCACCTTCGGCCTGATCCAGGGCGCCGTCGTGCTCGTCGTGTCGCTGTTCCTGATCCGGCCGCCGACGAGCGCGATCACGGCCGCCGTGAAGGGCAGCGTGAACCCGCTTACGCGGCGCAACTTCACCCCCGGCGAAATGCTCCGCACCCCGGTGTTCTGGATGCTCTACATCTGCTTCATTCTCGTGGCTTCCGGCGGGCTGATGGCGGCCGCAGAGGTCGCGCCAATCGCGAAGGATTACGGCGTAGCGACGACGCCCGTCAACTTTTTCTGGGCGACCCTGCCCCTACTCACCGTCGCGCTTTCGATCGACAACCTGGTCAACGGACTCACGCGACCGCTTACCGGATGGAT
>DATFCW010000490.1:0-4297 GCA_035252665.1 Casimicrobiaceae bacterium
GTCCCGAGCCGTTGTTGATGAAGAAGTACGACGGCGGGTAGAACTCGGAAAGCTGCCACCGATCGAAAATGCCCTTGTGCGGGCCGAATTCGGCGTAGGTCCGCGCGGCTGGAACGGCGTGCATGTCGCGCGTGACCCGCACCGTTTGCCCCCGCCGCGTGAACTTCACCTCGGCATCCTCGGCGACGGCCGCATTGCCGATGGTCGAATTGTGCACGTACGCGATATGCGACAGGTCGAGCAGGTTGTCGACGATCAGAAGGTAATTGCCGCGGATATGCAGGCGCACCTTCGTCACCCCCCAGGCCGGATCGGACAGTCTGGGGAAGCTCACGAGACGCGACGGATCCACATGCTCGGGGTCGCCCATCCAAACGAGCACGAACAGATCTCGCTCGACCACCGGATAGCGCTTGACATGCACGTGATCCGGCTGCGGCTGACCGGGGATCTTCGTGCAAACGCCATCGCAGTCGTAGACGAGCCCGTGATAACCGCAGCGGATGAAGTCGCCTTCGACTGCGCCGGCTGACAGCGGCAACCGCCGATGCGCACAGCGGTCCTCCAGGGCGACGACGCTGCCGTTCGACTTGCGAAACAGCACGATCGGCTCGTCGAGGAGCGTCCGCGCCAGTGGAGTACGCGCTACCTCGTCGCTCCACGCAGCGACGTACCAGTAGTCACGCAGAAACATGGGGTTCGATCGAGCGCGGCCGGGCCGCGTCGCGCTCGGCGGCAAGCAGCCGCTCGATCGCGAGCCGGGCCTGCAGCGGCCCATGATCGTAGCGGATGCCGAGCAGCGGCGCATCGGGGGTGAGATCAAGCATCTTCTGCTGTGCGGTGAAGACGGCGATGTCCTCGCCGATCACGTGATGGCACTGCCGGTGAAACTCGGCGATCGCCTCGGCGTCGTCGCCGCCGAAGTCATGCGTAACCGCCCAGAAATAGCTCGTCGTGCGTGCGGTTTCCGGCGTGACGGCGTGGCAGACGATGAACTCCCATCGTTGCTCGCCGCGGCCTTCGCGTGCGCCAGTGCCCGCCTTCGCCGCACCGTTTCTGATGACGAGGGTGCAAGGCGGCGTGAACTCGGTAATCTGCCAGCGGTCGACGTTGCCGTCGTAGCGGCCAAATTGCGCGTATGTCGCCGCGGGCGCAACGTCGAGCGTCCAGCGGCTCGTTCGTACCCCAAGATCGATGCGCTGCGTCTCGACGATCGCATTGTCGGCGAGCTCCGGGCTTCCGACAGTCGAGGCGTGCACGAACGCCAGATGCGACAGGTCGAGCAGATTGTCGATGACGAGCTGGTAGTTGCAGGCGATGCGGGCATGCAGCGTCGTCTTCCGCCATCCCGCGCGACTCATCCACGAAAACCGCGTGATGGCGCTACGATCCGCGCGGGCCGATTCCCCCATCCAGAGCCAGACGAAACCATCCTGCTCGATCACAGGATAGCTGCGGATGCAGGCGCTGCGCGGAATCGATGGCTGGCCCGGAATGCGGACGCAGCGCCCCGACGTTTCGTATTGAAGTCCATGATAGCCGCATTCGATCACATCGCCGCGGATGCGCCCGAGCGACAGAGGCAAGCTGCGATGGATGCACCGATCCTCGAGCGCAACGGGCGTTCCCGCCGCGTTGCGATAGAGTACGACCGGATTGCCGAGCATCGTGCATCCGAGCGGCTTGTCGTGGCCGAGCTCTTCGCTCCACGCCGCGGCATACCAGGCGTTGCGCACGAACGTCGCGTCCCCGCCGCCGAGACTTCGACTCGTCAGGAGAGTGGTCACGCGCTTTCCGGCGCCAGTTCGCGCGACGAAGCGGCGGAGACAGAGGCCATCTCGGCATTCAGCCGCTGCTCGTGAATCCTGCGCGCTGTCGAAAGACCCTGGTCGGCATGAATCGGCGCGGTGGAGCGCGGATCACGCGCCGAAAGTTTGCGCGGATCGGAATCGAGCGCCCGCTGCTGGATGATGAAGATCTCGCGGTCCTCGTTGATGATCTGGTCGCACTGGCGCAGGAAATCGTCGATCGCCGCCGCATCGCCGAACGCGGGGTTGTAACCCACATGACGGAACTGGTGCGTCGTGCGCTCCGTTTCCGGAGTGAGACCATGGAACACGTCGAAGCCCCAATGCCCGTGGCTCCAGATGTCGTCCTCTTCGGACATCGGTACGCCGGCATCGGACGAGCCATAGCTCACACGGATATAGGTCGGCGGTGCGTATTGCGACACCTGCCAAAGATTGACGCGTCCCTGGTACTTGCCGAAATCGACGAACGTGCGCGACGGCGGAACGTTGCGCACCCACCGCTTGATCTCCACGGTGTCTCCGTCCCGCACTGTCTTGACGACAGCGTCCTCGGCGAGCGCCGCATTGCCCGTCGTCGTTGCATGCACGTAGGCCAGATGCGACAGGTCGAGCAGATTGTCCACGACGAGTTGGAAGTGGCACGGCAGGTGCAGGCTGATCCTGTGCCGCGCCGTGCCGGGCTTTTCCAGCTTGCCGAAGTCCGGAATCGCGGCCGGGTCGGCAAGCGCCGGATCTCCCATCCATATCCACAGGTAGCAATGGCGATCGAGAACCGGGTACGCGCGAACCTTGGCGCCTGCCGGAATGCTCGCACGCGACTGTCCCGGAATCTTGACGCAGGTGCCTGTGCAGTCGTAGACGAGCCCGTGGTAGCCGCACTCGATCTGATCGCCTTCGACCAGGCGTCCCATGGACAGTGGAAGGCGACGATGAGCGCACCGGTCTTCGAAAGCAACCGGAGCACCGTCGCGCCGTCGGTAGATGACGACCGCCTCACAGAGAAATGTCCGGGCGGTCAGCGCTTGTCCGAACTCGTCGGAAAACCCCGCGGCGTACCACGCGTTGCGTATGAACATCGCCTTCTCCGGTTGCCTGGCCGACCGTGAAAAAATGCTAAGCGGTGTTTGCGCGGCTTTGATATCAATCGGCGCACGATTGATATCAACTGGAGCATGAACGCAGGGGGCGGCGCATCGTGTCGAGCGGCTGCCAAGCCTTCAGCGCGCGAGTTCGGGCAGCTTTTGCGGCGCGAAGCACTCGAGCGAGTCGGGGTTGGCGAGCGCTTGGCGGTTTCGCACGGGGCGGCCGTGGATGGCACTGTGAACCGCCAACTCCGACACCTTGCCGGTCGTCGTCCGCGGTATATCGGGGACCGCGATGATCCGCGCGGGGACGTGACGTGGGGACAAACCATCCCGGATGCGCGCGCGAATCCGTTCGATCATCGCGCCGTCGAGCGCGATCTTCGCGCCGAGCTGCACGAACAGCACGACCCTCGTGTCCCCGTCCCAATCCTGCGCGACGGCGACGCTCGCAACGATCTCCGGCATCGTTGCGAGCTGGTGATAGATCTCTGCGGTGCCGATGCGAATGCCACGCGCGTTCAGCGTCGCGTCACTACGGCCGAAGATGACAAATCCGCCGCGTTCCGTCATCTGCGCCCAGTCGCCGTGCCGCCAAACGTTGGGATACCGGCGGAAATACGTCTCGCGGAATCTTTCGCCGCCTCGATCACCGACGAAACCGAGCGGCATCGACGGGAACGGCTTGCAGACGACAAGCTCCCCTCCCTTGCCGACCAACCGGTTGCCCGCTTCATCGAAGACGCACGTCGCAAGTCCGAGCGCGGCGGCCTGAATTTCGCCGGCGAAAACGGGCCCGATCGGGTTGGCCGAGACGAGCGAGGCGAGCGGATCCGTACCCCCCGATGGCGAGGCGAGGTGCACGTCGCGCTTCACGTTCTCGTAGATGTAGTCGTAGCCGCTCGCGCCGAACGGTGAGCTGGCCACGATCATCGTGCGCAGCGCGTCGAAATCGAGCGAGCGCGACGGCGTGCATCCCGCCTTTGCGAGCAGGTCGACGTAGCCGGGCGTCAGCCGGACGAAGGTGGCTCGCTCGGTCGCCGCATGGCGCAGGATCGTATCCGTCGTCGGGTACGTTGGCGAGCCGTCGTACAGAACGATGCTGGCGCCGCGCCCGAGCGCGAAGACCATGAAGTTCCATACGACCCAGCCGGTGGAGGTCCACCAATAGACGCAATCGTCCCGCTTCACGTCGAACTGCAGCGCCTGCGCCTTCAGGTTCTCGAGAAGCGCGCCGCCTGCGCCATGGACAATGCATTTCGGACGCCCGGTCGTACCCGAGGAAAAAAGGACGAACACCGGATGGTCGAAGGGCACGTTCGCGAATTCAATCCGGCCGGCCTCGTACGGGGCGATGAATTGATCGAACGTGCATGCATCGGCGAGCGTTGCGAGCGACGGCTC
>DATFCW010000491.1:0-9500 GCA_035252665.1 Casimicrobiaceae bacterium
ATCGCGCTCGCGGTCCTGCGCTTGATCGAGCTCGAGAAGAGCGTCGTCGAAGGCGCGGGCGCTGCGCCGCTCGCGGCGTTTCTCGCCGGCAAGCTCGACGCGCTCGAGGGCAGGAAGGTCGTGCTGGTGCTCTGCGGCGGCAACATCGATCTCACGATGCTCGATCGCGTGATCGAGATCGGGCTCGTTGCCGATGGGCGGCTGTCGCGCTTCGCCGTGTCGATCAGCGATCGCCCGGGCGGACTCGCGCGGCTTGCGGAGATCATCGCGTCGACCGGCGCGTCGATCAAGGAGATCGTGCACGATCGCGCTTTCGCAGGCTCCGACCTCTCCGAAGTGCGCGTCGTGTGCATCGTCGAGACGACCGGCCATGATCACGTGGCCGAGCTCCATCGCGCGCTCGCGAGCGCAAACGTGAGGATCGTCGGCTAGACGTAAGCGCAGCGCGGCGTCTTGCACGCTGCTGCAAGACTTTGGGGTTGCTCAAGAACGATCGCCGCACTGGCGCGAACGTTCGCTACCCGATCGCGGCGCGAAGGCTTATGATCAACGCCGGGTTCGCGCTATGCGACCCGCGTTTCGCCGGGGAATCACGTCGTGAACCATCCAACGCTTGCGGGGACCATACTCGACCGCTACTACCACGTCTGCGCGCTCTTCAACTCGCGTGACGAGGAATACGCCGTCCTCGGCCCTTTCTTCAAGGAAGGTCTCGAGTGGGGTGAAAAGGAAATGCACATCGTCGATCCGGCGCTGATCGACGACCACGTCGCGCGACTCGAAGCGCATGGCATTGCTGCTTCCGCGTGCATTGCCTGCGAGCAACTGCAAATCCTGCCGTGGGACGAAGCGTACCTGGCAGGGGGAAGCTTCGACCAGGATCGGATGCTTGAAACCGTCGAGTCGTTGGTAACCGCCGGACGCGACGCCGGCTATCCTCGCCTTCGCATCATGGGCAACATGGGATGGGCGCTCGACGGTGTGCCGGACAGCGAGCGGCTCATCGAATACGAAGCGCGCGTGAACGACGTTCTCGCGCGCAATCGCCAGCCCGCGATTTGCGTGTACGACATGGCCCACCTGTCGGGCAGCATGATGATGGACATCCTGCGCTCGCATCCGCTGACGCTCGTCGCCGGCGTCGTCAACGAGAACCCGTTCTACACGCCGCCCGACATGCTGTTGCCGCAGCTTCGCGCGCGCGCCCGTGCAAGGGGCAACGCGCATGCAACCGCGCACTGACGTCGCGGACGGTGCCGCGCTTCGGAGCGAAGCGCCGCGCGCGAGAAGCGTCGAGCAACTCGAGAACTGCATTCGCGATCTGCTCGGCCTGCTCGCCCTGCCCGCGCTCTGGACCGGGCGCGAGCCGAAGAGGCTCCTGACGCTGCTTTGCGAAGCGCTCGAGGCGCTGCTCCCGATCGCCGCGTGCTACGCGCGCTGCGACACGTTCGGCGCGTACAACCGTTGCGAGATCATGCGCGTCGCGAGTGGGGAGATCGCGCCCGACAGCGCCGAATGGGAAGCGCTTCGCGCGGCTTGCGATGCGACGCAGCCGGCAGATAACGTGACCGTTCTCAGGACGCGGATCGGCGAGCTTCGCCTTCTTCGAGTCGACATGGATTTTCACGCCGGCGGCGGCTCGCTCTGCGTCGCGTCCGCGGATCCCGAATTTCCATCCGACACTCAGTACGCGTACCTTCGCGCCGCCACGAGCTTGGCCGCCACCGGCTTGCAGAACGCGAAGCTCGCACGCGAGCGCGAGGAGGCGAGTCATGCCAAGGACGAATTCCTCGCGATGCTCGGCCATGAGCTCCGCAATCCGCTTGCGCCGATCGTGACGGCGCTTGCCATCGTCAAGCTCCGCGGAAAAGGTGAGCTCGACCGCGAGCACCAGATCATCGAGCGACAGGTGAACCATCTGACGCGCCTCGTCGACGATCTGCTCGACGTCGCGCGCGTCACGCGCGGCAAGATCGAGTTGCGACGCGAGACCGTCGAAATTGCCGAGATCATCGCGAAGGCCGTCGAGGCTGCGAATCCGATGCTCGAGCAGCATCGTCACCATCTCGCGATCGACGTTCCGTCATCGGGGCTTAGCGTTCATGGCGATGTGACTCGCCTCGCGCAGGTGTTCGCCGACCTGCTCACGAACGCAGCCAAGTACACGCCGGATGGTGGCAGCATTCTCGTGAAGGCAGTCGGCGAAGGCGCGTGGATGCGCGTGAGCGTCAGGGACAACGGCGTCGGGATCGCGCCCGAGCTGCTGCCGCGCGTCTTCGACGCATTTCGACAGGGACGCGTCGCACCGGATCGCTCACCGGGCGGACTCGGTCTTGGACTCACGCTCGTCAAGACGCTGACGTCGGTCCACGGTGGCCGCGTGCGTGTCGAAAGCGAAGGTCCGGGCATGGGGAGCGAATTCATCGTAACGCTACCCCGTCTCGTTGCCGAGCCGCACGCGCGCCGTTTCGCTTCGGCGCCTTCGCGCAGGCGCGCAGACCGGCGCGAGCGCGTGCTCGTCGTCGACGACAATCATGATGCGGCGAACCTGTTCAAGCTCCTTCTCGAAGACGGCGGCCACGAGGTGAGCGTAGCCTACGAGCCGCTCGAGGCGCTCGCGCTCGTGCAGCGCGTGAAACCCACGGTGATGCTCGTCGACATCGGGCTGCCGGTGATGGATGGATACGAACTGGCCACGCGCGTTCGCGAGGCAGTCACCGACTCCGCACCACGGCTCATCGCGCTCACCGGGTATGGTCGCGACATCGATCGCTCGCGCACGCGCGATGCCGGCTTCGAGGATCACCTGGTGAAGCCGGTCGCGGGCATCGATCTGCTCGCCGCGGTGGCGGGTCGCGCATCCGCGCACTCCGGCGCTCCGAGAGCATGACTTTATAATCGCCTCGTAGGAAGCGCCGCGCCTCGCGGCGCGCTGCGCCGATGACGGCCGGCGATCTGCCGACGCCGAAAGCCCCTGGAGGAATCGAATGGCTCATCGCCACGCATTGGCCGCGCTGGTCGTCGCGACAGCGGCATTCGTCGCACCGATCGCGCTTGCCGCGAGCGCCTTCGTCAACGTCCTGACCGGCAGTACGAGCAGCGCCTACTACCCGCTCGGCGTCGCGCTCGCGACCGCGATCGGCAATACGATGCCGAATATCAAGACGTCGGTGCAGGCGACGAAGGGGTCGATCGAGAACCTGAACCTGCTGCAAGCCGGGCGCGGCGAGCTTGCGTTCACGCTTGGCGATGCGTTGACGGAAGCATGGAAGGGCGACGAGGAAGCGGGCTTCAGGTCGCCACTCAAGAAGCTCCGCGGCATCGCGGCGATCTATCCGAACTACATTCAGATCGTCGCGCGTGCGGACTCGGGCGTGAGGACGCTCGGCGATCTGAGGGGCAAAAGGATCTCGGTCGGTGCACCGAACTCGGGCACCGAGCTCAACGCGCGTGCCGTCCTGCACGCCGCAGGGATCGAATACAAGGATTTCGCGAAGGTCGAGTACCTGCCGTTCGGCGAATCGATCGAGCTCATGAAGAATCGCCAGATCGACGTCACGTTGCAGTCGGCAGGACTTGGCATCACGCCCATTCGCGACCTTGCGGCGACCGTGCCGACGGTCGTCGTACCGATTCCGGAAGGCGTGATCAAGAAGATCAACGATCCCGCGTACATTGCGGCGATCATTCCGGCGAATACGTATGACGGCCAGACCTCCGACGTTCCTACAGTCGCCGTGCAAAATTTTCTCGTCACCCACGATGGCGTCAGCGAGGACGTTGCCTACGGCATGACGAAGGCCCTCTGGACAAATCTCGACCAGCTCGTTGCTGCGCATCCGGCGGCGAAGGCGATCGACATCCACAACGCCACGCAGGCGATGCCGATTCCCTTGCATCCGGGAGCGGCGAAATATTACAAGGAGGTGGGCGTGCTGAAGTAGCAGGGGTCGGACACCAGTTTCCACGATTTTCTCGGAAAGTGGTGTCTGACCCCATCATGGTTTCGCCAGTTTTCGGGATTTTGTGAAAAGTCGTGTCGGACCCCCCTCATGGTTTCGATCGTTTCCTGACCGCGCGTCGATCTTTGTCCCTCTGCGCGCTGTCATAGCCTGCAGCGCCTCCTGATCGCGCGAGGCTCTTATCGTGTTCGCGCGCGTCGAATCGCAGAGACATGCCTCGGGAAATGTCATGAACGACTGGTTTCGCAGAACTGCGCACGTGCTCGCCAACGCTTTCGGGGCGCCTTGGGCGTTCTTCATCGCCGCGATCTTCATCGTGGTCTGGGCCGTCACCGGTCCGCTGTTCGGCTTCTCCAACGGCTGGCAACTCATCGCGAACACCATCACGAACGTCGTGACATTTCTGATGGTGTTCGTCATCCAGAGCAGTCAGAACCGCGACACGAAGGCGACGCAGCTCAAGCTCGACGAGTTGCTTCGCGCCATCGGCAACGCACGCTCGAGCCTGATCAACCTCGAATCGCTCTCCGATGACGAGATGGATAGCCTGCAGCGTCAGTTCGAGAAGCTGCGCCGCAAGGCGGCCACGCGTCCCGCCGCGTAAGTCTTCCAGACAGGACTCTCGCCATCGATCTCGGCATCGCTCAAAAGATCGCGCTCGTCACCGGGTCGACGGCGGGCATCGGATTGGCGACCGCCCGGGCGCTCGCCCGCGAAGGCGCGCGCGTCACCGTCAACGGACGCACGAAAGCGCGCGTCGATGCGGCGATCGCTGGAATCGGACGCGATGTGCCAGGCGCGAGCGTCAGCGGTGTCGCAGCCGATCTCGGCACGCGAGAAGGGTGCGAGCGCGTAATCCGCGCACTGCCGGAGGTGGACATCCTGGTCAACAACGTCGGGATCTTCGAGGCGAAGCCATTCGAGGCGATCGCTGACGAGGAGTGGCTGCGCTTCTTCGACACGAACGTGCTGTCCGGCGTTCGCCTTTCGCGCCATTACATCCGCGCGATGCGCGAGCGCAACTTCGGACGGATCATTTTCGTGTCGAGCGAGTCCGCGCTGCAGATGCCGATTGAGATGATTCACTACGGCATGACGAAGACTGCGCAGCTAGCGATCGCACGCGGCCTCGCCGAAACGCTCGCGGGCACGAACGTCACCGTGAACAGCGTGCTTCCTGGGCCGACGGCGTCGGAAGGCGTTGCCGGATTCGTCGAAGGACTTGCGAGGGAGCGCGGCATCGACGCGGCGCAGGTCGAGCGCGACTTCTTCGCGACCGCGCGGCCGTCGTCGATCCTCGGCCGTTTTGCGACGCCCGATGAAGTGGCGTCGATGATCGTCTATGTCGCAAGCGCGCGTGCGTCCGCGACCACGGGCGCGGCGCTTCGCGTGGATGGCGGCGTCGTGCGCTCGATCGCGTAACGCTTCACGCCGCGCCGAGCAGATCCGGCGTGATGGGCGTGCGACGCTCGATCGCGCTCACGTGCAGGGCGAATGCGTCCAGGCGCCGGTCAAGGAAGTAGTTGCGAAGCGTGCGCGCGATCGTGCGAAACGCGAGCGATTCCCACGGTATCTCGCTCTCCTCGAAAAGGCGCACTTCGAGGCTCTCGGGCCCGGGCCCGAAGTCGAGATCGAGAAGTCGCGCGCGAAACATCATGTACACCTGGTTGATCTGTGGGAGGCTGATCACCGTGTAGAGCTCGTTCACCGCAACGCGCGCGTCCGCCTCCTCGAGCGTCTCCCGCAGCGCGCCGCTCGTCAGCGTCTCCGCATTCTCGAGAAATCCCGCCGGCAGCGTCCACAAGCCATGCCGCGGCTCGATCGCCCGACGACAAAGCAGCACGCGCTCGTTCCACTCGGGCAGGCATCCGACGACGACCTTCGGGTTCTGGTAGTGGATTGCGCCGCATTGCGCGCAGACGTCGCGCGGAAGCGAATCACCGTCGGGCACGCGGCGCTCGATGCGAGGCGATCCGCAGACGCTGCAGAAATTCACCGGACGATACGCGCAATTGCGACTTCCCGACGCATTACAGGCGCAGAAAATTGTCGCGGTAGTAGCGAAGCTCGGCGATCGATTCCAGCACGTCGGCCAGCGCCTCGTGCCGGCCCTCCTTCGCCACGCCCTTCACGAGCTCGGGCTTCCACCGCCGCGCCAGCTCCTTCAGCGTCGATACGTCGAGATTGCGGTAATGGAACCAGTCCTCGAGCGATGGCATGAAGCGCGCGAGAAATCGCCGATCCTGGCAGATCGTGTTGCCGCACATCGGTGACGTCTTCGCCGGCACGTGCTCGCGCAGGAACGCGAGCGCCTCGGCTTCCACCTCCTGCTCGCTCGCGGTGGACGCGCGCACGCGATCGATCAGGCCGGAGCGCGCGTGCGTCGCGCGGTTCCATGCGTCCATCGAATCGAGCACGGCGTCGGCCTGGTGTACGACCCACACGGGCGCTTGCGCGATCGTGTCGAGCGCGTGATCGGTGACGACGAGCGCGACTTCGAGGATGCGGTCGGTGTCGGGCCGAAGGCCCGACATTTCGAGGTCGATCCAGATCAGCCGATTGGGATCCTGTGCCAAAGCGAGCGTCGGCGTCGTTGCAACGAGCGGTAAAATGAGTGACCGCATTGTACGTGAGGAGCACGCCG
This sequence comes from Casimicrobiaceae bacterium, assembly GCA_035252665.1. Taxonomy (GTDB): domain Bacteria; phylum Pseudomonadota; class Gammaproteobacteria; order Burkholderiales; family Casimicrobiaceae; genus VBCG01. Next base: position 6,607 of record DATFCW010000491.1, read on the forward strand.
CTCGAAGCGCGTGCCCGTTGCCGTGACTTCCAGCGCATTCGCCGTCCTGTTCGTTCTCGCCGTCGCCTGCACGCTGTGGCTGCGCTTTTGGCTCGCCACGCGCCAGATCGCGCACGTGCGCGTGCATCGCGTCGCAACGCCGCCGGCGTTCGCCGCGCGTATCGACGACATGGCCCACCGCAAGGCCGCCGACTACACGATCGCGAAGCAGCGCTTCGGCATGGTGGAAACCGGCGTCGATACGATCCTGCTTTTGCTCCTGACCGAAGGCGGCGGACTCGCGCTTTTGCTGTCGCTCACGCAGCGTCTCGCGTTCTCTCCTCTCGTGCGCGACGTCGTGCTGCTTTGCGGCGTCGCACTGATCGCAGGCATCGTTTCGCTGCCCTTCTCGTGGTGGCGCACGTTTCGAATCGAGGAGCGCTTCGGCTTCAACAGGACCACGCTCGCGACCTGGCTCGCCGATCTCGCGAAAGGGCTCGCCGTGGCGACGGCGCTCGGCTTGCCGCTCGTCTTCGTCGTGCTGTGGCTGATGGATCGCGCCGGCGCGTTCTGGTGGCTTTTCGTCTGGATCGCGTGGATGGCATTCCAGCTTCTCGTGCTCGTGCTGTATCCAACGGTAATCGCGCCGCTCTTCAATCGATTTTCGCCGCTGCCTGCCGGCGCCGCGCGTGAACGCATCGAACGGCTCCTCGCTCGCTGCGGCTTCAAGGCGTCGGGTCTGTTCGTGATGGACGGTTCGAAGCGATCAGGCCACGGAAACGCCTATTTCACCGGCTTCGGTCGTGCAAAGCGCGTCGTCTTCTTCGATACGTTGCTCGCGCGGCTCGACCCGGAAGAGATCGAAGCCGTGCTCGCACACGAGCTCGGGCATTTCCGGCTGCGCCATGTCGTCAAGCGCGTCGTCTGGTCGGCGGCGTTCTCGCTCGTGCTGCTGGCGCTCCTCGCGTGGCTTGCGCGCGCGCCGTGGTTCTATGCCGGGCTCGGCATCCCGGCGGGCGACGTCTCCGTGGCAATGTCGCGACCTGGCGTCGCCCTCGCGCTCTTCATGCTCGCGCTTCCGGTCTTCACGTTCGTGCTCGCGCCGCTTGCCGCTGCGTACTCGCGCCGTCACGAATTCGAGGCCGATGCCTTTGCGGCGCGACATGCGTCGGCGAGCGCGCTCGTCGCGGCGCTCATCAAGCTCTACGAGGACAATGCCGCCACGCTTACGCCCGATCCACTGCATTCCGCGTTCTACGACTCGCATCCGCCGGCCGCCGTGCGCGTCGCGCGGCTGACCGCGCTTGCTCCGTCCGGTGCAGGTGGATGACGGGCACGCTTTCGTCAACCGAATGAGGCGACCACGATGACCACCGACTTTCCATCCCTGTCCGATGCGGTGCGCGCGCTCGGCGCGCAACACTGCCGGGCAGGCGCTGCGAAGCTGTCCGCGACCGACGTCAAATCGCATCTGACCAACCTGCCCGGCTGGTCCGATGACGCCGGACGGCTAACGAAGACTTACACGTTCAAGAATTTTTACGAGACGACCAGCTTCGTGAACGCGCTCGCATGGATCGCGAACCGCGAGGATCACCACCCCGATCTCACCGTTTCGTACAACCGCTGTGTCGTCGCATGGTCGACACACGATGCCGGCGGCATTACGCAAAACGACGTCGTCTGCGCGGCGAAGACCGAATCGCTGTTCGCGTAAATCGATGCGCGTAGCGCGCCGATGGAGGCAAACAGGCCGCCTGGAGAAACGCAAAGCGGCCTGGTCGTCGCCGTTCAAAGGCGTCATTACACCGTCGATCTCGATGCGGGCAAGAGGGCCGATTGCGTGCTCAAGGGGCGCGCGATCTCCCTCGCCTGCGGCGATCGGGTCGAGGTCTCCCGCGAGCACGGCGCCGCCGTTATCGTCGCGCTCGCGCCGCGTGAAAGTCTCTTCTACCGATCCGATGCGTTCAATCAGAAGCTGATCGCCGCCAACGTCACTCAGGTGATCGGCGTGATCGCGCCCGATGTGCCGGTCGACGAGCATCTGCTGAATCGCTGGATCATCGCGGCGGAAACCGAGCGGTGCCGCTTCGTTCTCGTTCTGAACAAGGCCGATCTGCCGGAAAGCGGTGCGCTTGCGAAGCGTTTCGCACCTTACGCGACACTCGGCTATCCGCTGGTCATCGTGTCCGCGCTTGGCGACGTGGCGCCGCTCGCGGCACGCGTTCGCGGCGAGCGCAGCGTCATCATCGGTCAATCGGGGATGGGCAAATCGACGCTGATCAATGCACTGCTGCCTTCGGCTGCTGCACGGACCGGCGAGTTATCGAAAGCATTGCGAAGCGGACGGCATACGACGACGTCGGCAGCGCTCTATCGATGCGAAGACGGCTGGATCGTCGACTCGCCCGGCATGAAAGTGTTCGGGCTCGCACATTGCACGCCGGAAGCGATTGCGCACGCATTCGTCGACTTGCGCGATCTCGTAGCGCAATGCCGCTTCCGCGACTGCCGTCACCATCGTGAGCCCGGTTGCGCGGTGCAGGCCGCGCTTGCCCATGGAAGCGTTGTGCCGCAACGCGTGATGCTATTGCAACAGTTGCTACGCGAAGCGCACGAAGTTCGGGGTCGGGCGTGATTGCGCGCGCGATTCTCATCGCGCATTCACGCCGTTGACCCCGATTTCAACCTCCTATGCCGCCCAATTCGCGAGCGACAACAGGAACACGAGCAAGAGCCACAGCACGAGCGCCCGCCAGACGAGACCGACCGCCGAAGGCAACACTTCGGGCTCGACTACGTCGCCGATGCCAATCTCCGGACGATCCGCACCGCCGTGTCCCGGCCGAGCGCCCCCGAGTTGCACACCGAGCGCACCCGCGCCACTCGCGAGCACGGCGCCGATCGCTTCGCCA
>DATFCW010000492.1:0-16300 GCA_035252665.1 Casimicrobiaceae bacterium
ATGATCGGTCGCGACGCCGAGATGCGACGCGCCCTGCTCGAACATCTGCAGCACGGTCTGCAATACGCCGACGACGCCCCCAAAGGGCCGATCGCGACCCTTCGTAAAGCGACGCAGACCGTGGAAGTGACGAAAGAGCTCGTACGTTCCGTCGACGAGGTGAACGATCATTCGGCCTGCTCCTCGTCGAAGCGCGGCGGAATAAGCCACGCCGCGCAATCCCAGCCGAGCAGCGCTTCCAGATCGCGAATCTCCGGTCCGAGGCGCGTCGCGAGCCATTCCCACTCGTCGCGTAGCATCGGTCGCGCGTAGCTCCGCACGTTGGCCGCGATCGGCTCACCCGGCGGAAACGACGGTACGCCCAGGAATTGTGCGATCTGCTCGAGTGTAGGCAGGGGTGCCTGCAACAGCGCCTCGGCGCGAAGCACGAGCGTTTGCGCAACCGGGAAGTGTTGCCAGAGGCGTTGGAGTTGCACGACGTAGCGGCCCCGTTCGAGGTACGAGCTTCGCCGATCGTGTCCCGACGGTGAAGCCTGCGCGCGCGAGCGCTCCGCTTGGAGCGCACCGAGAAACGACAACGCTTCGCGTCCGCGCTGCCACTCCTTGTTCCAGTGTGAATGCGCGCGCTCGATCGGATTGCGCAAAACGACGATGATCTTGATCGCCGGGTTGTAGCGGGCAAGGCGCTCGGCCGCGGGCGGCCAGAAGAGGTAGCTCGGCGTCACCTCCCCGCGCAGTTGCCCCGCGTGCCGCGGCGCGAAATTCGCGTGATACGCCGCGTAATGGACTTCGGAATCGCGAAAGCGCTTGTCGTCGTCGAAGAAGTGCAGCTCCTTGCGCGTGACCGGCATCGAGATCGCCGGATGTCGCCGAAGATGAAGGTCGAGCGACGTCGTGCCGCTTCGCTGCGCGCCCGCGATGACGAAGTCGACAACGTCGCCGATCGCGCTCCTCGCCTCGCCATGACAATGCTTGAAGCGCTTCCCGCTGCCGCAGGGGCAAAGCGCGTTTCGTGCGATCGGTATGGTTGACAAGCGAAGCCTCGTCCGGCGCGAATTGTATGTCGGTTGCCGACGAGCATGCTGCTACACTGGGTACGCATGAACGAACCGCCGATCAGCCGCTACCCGGTGCCGAAGCTCGACGAGCTTCCCGACGACATTCGCGCGCGCATCGACGAAGTGCAGGAGAAGGCCGGGTTCGTGCCGAACGTCTTCCTGACGCTTGCTCACCGTCCCGACGAGTTCCGCGCGTTCTTCGCCTATCACGACGCGCTGATGCTGAAGGAAAGCGGCCTTTCGAAGGCCGAGCGCGAGATGATCGTCGTCGCGACCTCGGGCGCGAACGACTGCCTCTACTGCATCGTCGCGCATGGCGCGATTCTGCGCATCTACGCAAAGAACCCGCTGGTCGCCGACCAGGTCGCGGTCAACTACCGAAAGGCCGACATCACCCTGCGCCAGCGTGCAATGCTCGGGTTCGCGATGAAAGTCGCGACCGACAGCGCGACGATCGTGGACGACGATTTCTCGCGACTGCGCGAGCACGGCTTTACCGACGAGGACATCTGGGACATCGGCGCGATTGCGGCCTTCTTCGCGCTCTCGAACCGGATGGCAAACATGATCTCGATGCGGCCCAACGACGAGTTCCATCTCTTAGGGCGCGTTCCGAAGCGCTGACGTCGCTTCGTCCTCCTATCATCGCCTCGAAGCGCTGAAGCCGCTTCGTTGCATTGCCGCCAATACCGCGCGATATCGAGCGCGCTTTCGGCGGCCAGTTCGCGACTTCCCGTCGCCGGCAGCGTAGACTGCGCCCGTTTGCACGCTGGTCCAATCCCGTCCTGCTGACGTATCCGCGAAATGCGGGCTCCGCGCGACGTGACGAAGGGAGCGAAGATGGGTCGGTCCTTCCGCAGTGCATGCCCGCCGAGAGCGTACGTGGCGCTGCTCGCGCTTCTGCTCGTCGCGGCGTGCGGGAGGCAGGAGCGCGCCATCCCGCCCCAGGCGGCGATCGAAGTGACGACGATCGCCATCGCGCCACGCGACGTTCCCGTTGCCGCCGACTACGTGGCGCAAACGCAAAGCTCGCAAGCGGTCAACGTGCAGGCGCGCGTCTCCGGGTTTCTCGACAAGCACACCTACGTCGAAGGCTCGCTCGTCAAGGCCGGACAGGTGCTGTTCCAGATCGACCAGAAGCCGTTCCAGGCGCAGGTGGACGCCGCCAAGGCAGCCCTGCAACGCAACCAGGCCGCGCTCGGCGTTGCGAAGGCGAACCTCGAGCGAACGAAGCCGCTTGCGGAGCAGGAAGCGCTGTCGCAGAAAGATCTCGACGACGCGCAGGGGCAGTACGACCAGGCGCAGGCCGCCGTCGCGCAATCCAAAGCACAACTAGAGGAGGCGCAGCTCAACCTTTCGTACACGACGATCCGCTCGCCGGTGACCGGCGTCAGCAGTTACGCCGCGGTCGCCGATGGCACGTACGTCAATCCGCAAAACGCGCAACTCACGGTCGTGTCCGTGCTCTCGCCGATGTGGGTCAACTTCAGCGTCTCCGAAGGGCAAATGGCGCGAATCCGCGACGAGGCAAGCAAGGGTCTGCTTCGACTTCCGCCCGGCAACAAGTTCACCGTCGAAATCGAGCTCGTCGACGGCACCATCTTTCCGCACACCGGGGCAATCACGTTCGCCGATCCGTCGTACAACGCGCAGACAGGAACGTTCCTGATTCGCGCGTCCGTCGACAATCCCGATGGTGTGCTGAGGCCCAATCAATACGTGCGCGCGCGGCTTCGCGGCGCGGTGCGGCCAAACGCGATCCTCGTGCCGCAACGCGCCGTCCAGCAGAGCGCGAAGGGACATTTCGTCTGGGTCGTCGGCAGCGATGATCGCGTCGAGCAGCGGCCGGTGATCGTCGGCGAATGGTACGAGAACGGATGGTTCGTCGCCGACGGCCTTCGTGCCGGGGAGCGCGTCGTCGTGGAAGGCACGGTCAGGTTGGCGCCCGGCGCGCACGTCGTTGTCAAGCCTTATCAGGAGCAGGCGTCGACGACGGCCGATCCGGCGACGCCGGCGAAGAACGCAGGCAATCCGACGAGTCCGCGCTCGGGCACGTAGCGGCCTGTAGCGAAAGAGTCCGCCATGTTCTCGCGTTTCTTCATCGAGCGGCCGATCTTCGCGGCGGTCACGGCGATCGTGATCGTCATCGCGGGCGCGGTGTCGATGCTGCTGCTTCCCGTGCAGCAATACCCGACGATTACGCCGGTGCAGGTGACGGTTCAGGCGACCTATCCCGGCGCCGACGCAAACACGGTCGCCGAATCGGTCGCAGCACCGATCGAAGCGCAGATCAACGGCGTCGACAACATGCTCTACATGTCATCGACGAGCTCTGCCAACGGACAGTTGAGCCTCACCGTCTTCTTCTCGCTCGACACCGACCCCGACACGGCGCAGGTGCAGGTGCAAAACCGTGTGAACCTCGCGTTGCCGCAGCTTCCGTCCACAGTCACGCAGCAGGGCGTCGCGGTGCAGAAGAAGTCGTCGTCGATCATGATGCTGATCGCGCTTTCCGCGGACGGCGATCGATACGGCGCCGATTACATCGCGAACTACGCGAACGTCTACGTGCTCGATGCGCTGAAGCGCGTGCCGGGTGCCGGGCAGGCGCAAATCCTCGGCGTCGCCGACCAGGCGATGCGCATCTGGATGGACCCCGACCGGATGGCGTCGCTTTCGATCACGACGCGCGACATCGCCAACGCGGTCAATCAGCAGAACGCGCTCTTCGCCGCGGGACAGATCGGACAGCGCCCATCCGCGGGTCCGGTCGACATGACCTTTCCGGTCGTGACGCAATCGCCGTTTCGCGATCCTCGCGAGTACGAAAAGATCATCCTGCGCGGCAGTCAGGACGGCAGCGCGATCGTGCGCGTGGGCGACGTCGCGCACGCGGACTTGGGGCTTCGGCAGTACATCGTCGACTCGAAGCTCAACGGCAAGCCCGCGACGCTGATCGCCGTCTACCAGCAGACGGGCGCGAACGGCCTCGCCGTATCGGCGGCCGTGCGCAAGGCGCTCGCCGAGATGAAGCCGCGCTTTCCCGCAGGCATCGACTATGTCGTCGCGCTCGACACCAACGACTTCGTGCGCCTGTCGATCGAGGAAGTAATTCACACGCTGATCGAGGCGGTGGTGCTCGTCGTCGCCGTCGTCTATTTGTTCCTGCAGAGCCTTCGCACGACCGTGATCTGCACGGTGGCGATCATCGTGTCGCTCGTCGCCACCTTCGGCGGCATGCTGGCGCTCGGCTTTTCGATCAACCTGTTGACACTCTTCGGACTGATCCTCGCGATCGGCATGGTCGTCGACGACGCGATCGTCGTCGTCGAGAACGTCGAGCGCAACATGGCGCAGTTCCATCTCGCGCCGCGCGAGGCAACGCTGCACTCGATGGGCGAGATCGCGAGCTCGCTCGTCGCGGTCGTGCTGGTGATGGCCGCCGTGTTCGTTCCGGCGGCATTCCTTCCCGGCACCACCGGCCAGCTCTATCGCCAGTTCGCGATCACGATCGTCATTTCGGTGTCCGTGTCGGGGTTCGTTGCGCTGACGCTCACGCCGGCGATGTGCGCGGTGATGCTGAGGCACACGAGCGCGGCGAAGCGCGGGTTCTTCGCGTGGTTCAACCGCAAGGTCGATGCGGTCACGCGCGCGTTCGGCCATGCGGTCGAATTCGTGATCGCGCGCGCCATCATCGCGCTCGTGCTGCTCGCCTTTTTCCTGTGGAGCATCTACCACCTGTTCACCGTTCTGCCGACGAGCTTCGTTCCGAACGAGGACCAGGGCTACGTGATGGCGGCAGTCGTCATGCCGTCGTCGGCGAGTCTCGATCGCACGCAAAGCGTCGCCGAGGACGTCGATGCGATCTTCGCGAAGACGCCTGGCGTCGACCGGCGCACGATGGTGACGGGCTACAGCCTCCTCGACGGCGGCTACAAGACGAACGCCGCGACGTTTTTCGTCACGCTCAAGGATTTCAAGGAACGCTATGCTTCGGTCGCCAAGGCGCGCGCGGAGAATGCGCGTGCGGTGCTCGTCAACCTGTTCCAGCAAGCACGGCACATCCCCGGCGGCTTCGTGATTCCGATCGCGCCGCCGCCGATTCCCGGCATCGGAACGACCGGCGGCTTCGAGTTCTGGATCCAGGACACGGGAATGGGCGACGCAGTGCAACTCGACGAGACGACGCAGCGCTTTCTCGCGAAAGCGCGCGCGCGGCCCGAGCTCGCGTCGCTCAACACCACGTATCGCGCGAACACGCAACAATTGCGCGCCGACGTCGATCGCGAAAAAGCGTCGCTCCTCGGCGTTCCGATCGAGGACGTCTACAGCGCGATCCAGGCACAGTTCGGTTCGCTCACCGTCAGCCAGTACAACGAGTCGAGCCGCGTCTGGCAGGTGATCCTGCAATCGGACGCGAAGTTCCGGCAGGACCCGAGCGATCTGACGCGTCTCTACGTGCGATCGAGCAAACCGGATAAAGCCGATACATCGTCGCCCGGCACCTCGCCGCCGCGATCCGCGCAGATGGTGCCGCTGTCGTCGCTCGTGAGCACGCGCTGGGAATCGGGTCCTGACCTTCTGCCGCATTTCAACGGCTTCCCGGCGGCGAAGGTGATCGGCAATGCCGCGCCGGGCTACAGCTCGGGACAGGCGATTGCGGCAATGGAAGACGTCGCGCGCGAAGTGCTGCCGCAGGGCTACACGTTCGCCTGGTCGGGACTCGCGTACGAGGAGAAGAAATCGGGCGCGACGTCGATGCTCGCGTTCGCGTTCGGCTTCGTCCTGGTGTTCCTCGTGCTCGCCGCGCAATACGAGTCGTGGTCGCTTCCCGGCGCGGTCATGAGCGCCGTCCCGTTCGGGATTCTCGGCGCGCTGCTGACGAACTGGTTGCGGGGCCTGGAAAACGACGTGTATTTCCAGATCGGGCTGCTCGTGCTCATTGGCCTCGGCGCGAAGAACGCGGTGCTGCGCGTGTCGGCGGCCGTCGATTTCCGCAAGCACGGCAAATCGATCATGGAAGCGACGATCCTCGCCGGCGAACAGCGCTTGCGACCGATCATCATGACCTCGCTCGCATTCGCATTCGGCGTGCTGCCGCTCGCGATCGCGGTCGGCGTGGGCGCGAACGCACGTCACTCGATCGGCACGGGGATCATCGGCGGCATGATCGGCGAGACGACGCTCGCGATGCTGTACGTGCCGCTGCTCTTCTATCTGTTCGATCGGCTGAAGGAGCGCGGAAGCGAGAAGCGCGTCGTCGCGCAAACGGCAGGCGACACGGCCGCGCCGGCGCCGCAGCCAAGCGAAGGCGATTGATGCGTCGCGCACTCTTAGCCGCGATCACGGCAGCATCGCTCGCCGCGTGCACGATGGGGCCCGACTATGTGCGGCCCGCCGTCGATGCGCCCGCGCAATTTCGATACCAGCCTACGTCGACCGCTGACACGGCTGACACGCAATGGTGGACGCAGTACGGCGATCCGGTCCTCGATGCGCTGATCGCCGAAGCGCTCGCGCACAATCGCAACGTCATGATCGCCGCCGCCAACGTGCAGCAGGCATTGGCGCTGCTCGAGCAAGCACGCGCCGGCGCCTTTCCGCAGGTCGGCTACTCGACCACCGCGCAGCGCACGAAGGTGCCCGACGTAGGCCTGGTCGCGATCATCCCAAGGTTCCCGAATCCTCAGACGAGCTACGAGGCGCTGCTTTCCGCGAGTTGGGAGCTCGACCTGTGGGGACGCGTCCGCCGCCTGAGCGAAGCCGCGCGCGCCAATGCACTCGCGAGCGAGGATGCGCGACGCGCCGTCGTTCTGTCGCTCGTCGCGTCGGTGGCGAGCGACTACATCCAACTGCGCGGACTCGACCGCCAGCTCGCCATCGCGAACCAGACGCTGAACGCCTACGGCGAGTCGGTGCGCCTCTTCGAGTTGCAGTTCAAGTACGGCCGCATCTCGCGCATGAACGTCGCGCAGGCGCAATCGCAATACGAGACGGCTGCGGCACAGATCCCGGTGATCGAATCGCAGATCGCGCAGACCGAGCACGCGCTTTCGATCCTCGTCGGCCGCGATCCGGGCGCGATCGTGCGCGGGAAATCGATCGACGACCTCGCCATGCCGCCGGTTCCTTCCGGCGTGCCGTCGGATCTGCTCACGCGGCGACCAGACCTCGTGCAATCGGAAGAGCAGCTCGTCGCGGCGAACGCGCAGATCGGCGCGGCACGCGCCCTTTATTTCCCGACCATTTCGCTCACCGGCGCATTCGGCGCATCGAGCAGCGATCTGTCGAACCTGTTCACGGGGCCCGCCCGCGTATGGAGCTACGCGGGCCAGGTGACCGGTCCCATTTTCACCGCCGGCCTGATCCGCGGACAGGTCGCTCAGGCGGAAGCCGCGCGCGATGCCGCGCTTCTCAATTATCAGCAGGCGATCCGCAACGCGTTCGGCGACGTCGACAATGCGCTCGTCGTGAAGCAGAAGCTCGCCGAGCAACTCGATGCGCAAACGAAGCTCGTCGCCGCGCTCAAGGACTACGACCACCTTGCGACGCTGCAATACAACGGCGGCTATACGTCCTATTCGACGGTGCTGCAGGCCGAGCAGGCGCTGTTTCCAGCCGAGCTCACGCTCGCGAACATCCGCGCATCGCTGCTGGCGTCGAGCGTGAACCTCTACAAGGCGATGGGCGGCGGATGGGTCGCGATCGCATCCGACATGACGGTGTCGACCGGCGCGCCCAAATAATCAGCCTTCGTGCACGATGCGTCCGGCGAGAAGCGTCGCGCGCACCCGCCCGACCACTTCGAGGCCCAGGAACGGCGTGTTCCTGCCCTGGCTTCGCAGCGTCCCGGGACCGACCGTCCACGCCGCCTTCGGATCGAACACGCAAATATCGGCGGATGCGCCCATCGCGAGCGACGGCGCTTCGACGCCGAGAATCGCCGCGGGACGGGTGGTGATCGTCGACAGCGCATCGACGAGCGACAGGTTGGCAGCGCCCGCCCAACGGAGCGTCAGCGGCAGCAGCAATTCGAGCGCGCTCGCTCCGGGCTCCGATTCGCCGAACGGCATCTGCTTGCCGTCGTCGTCGACCGGCGCGTGATCGGAGCAGATCGCGTCGATCGTGCCGTCGGCGACGCCGCTCGATAACGCGTCGCGATCGCCGACGCCGCGAAGCGGCGGAACGAGATGCGCCTGCGGATCGAACCAGCCGATGTCGACGTCGCAAAGATGCAGGTGATGCACGTCGACGTCGCAGGTGATCGGCAAGCCTTCCGCTTTCGCCGCGCGCACCATCGCCACGCCTCCCGCCGACGAGAGCCGGCAAAGATGCACGCCGAAGCCGGTCCCGCGAATCAAGCCGAAAATCTTCGCGAGCGCGATCGTCTCGGCCGCGGCCGGAATTCCGGGGAGGCCGAGTCGCGTCGCCACTTCGCCGTCGTGCGCAACGCCGCCCTGGGCGAGATAGGGATCCTGCGGGCGAAGCCAGACGCGATGGCCGAATGTCCCCGCGTATTGCAGCGCGCGAAGGAGCATCAGCGTGTCGTGTAACGGCTCGTCGGCTTGCGAGAACGCGACGCAGCCCGCTTGCGCGAGCTCGCCCATTTCGGTGAGCGTCGTGCCTTTCAATCCGACGGTCAGCGCGCCGATCGGATAAACCTCTGCGACGCCAATTTGGCGCGCGCGATACTTGAGCATCTGCACGAGGCCCGGCTCGTCGAGCGGCGGGTCGGTGTCGGGCGGGCACGCGAGGCGCGTGACGCCGCCCGCCGCTGCGGCGGCGAGCTCGGATTCAAGCGTTGCCTTATGCTCGAGACCCGGCTCGCGCAAACGCGCCGCGAGATCGACGAAGCCCGGACTGACGATGCAGCCGCGCGCTTCGATGACGCGCTCCGCACGCCATTCGCGCGGACGCTCGCCGACGCCGGCGACGACGCCGTCGTCGATGAAAAGCGACGCCTCGCGATCGACCTTGTTGGCCGGATCGACGACGCGGCCGCCAGCGATTTCTATCTTCATGGCCTATGCGGACGCGATGATCGACAGCACCGCCATGCGCACGGCTATGCCGAACGTGACCTGCGGCAGGATCACCGAGCGCGCGCCATCGGCCACCGACGAATCGATCTCGACGCCGCGATTCATCGGTCCCGGATGCATGACGATCGCGTCGGGCTTTGCGAGCGCGAGCTTCTCGGCGGTGAGTCCGTAATGCTTGAAATATTCGCCCGCGGAGGGCAGCAACGCACCCTTCATCCGCTCGCTTTGCAGGCGCAGCATCACGATGACGTCGCAGTCGCGAAGGCCTTCGCGCATGTCGTTCACGACCTCGACGCCAAGCGATTGCACGGCGGTCGGCAGAAGCGTGCGCGGCCCGATCACGCGAACGCGCGGCACCTGCATCGTGGTCAGACCGTGGATCAGCGAGCGCGCGACGCGCGAATGCAGGATGTCGCCGACGATCGCGACGGTCAGCTCGCGAAACTCCTTCTTGTAATGGCGGATCGTGTAGAGGTCCAGCAACCCTTGCGTAGGATGGGCGTGGCGGCCATCGCCGGCATTGACCACGTGCACGTGCGTGCGGCCGGTCTGCGTCAAATGCGATGCGATCAAGTGCGGCGCGCCCGACTGCGAATGGCGGACGACGAAGAGGTCCGCGTTCATTGCGCAGAGGTTGTCGACGGTGTCGAGCAGCGTCTCGCCCTTCGATGTCGACGAGACGCCGATATTGAGGTTGATGACGTCGGCGGACAATCGCTTCGCGGCGATCTCGAACGTCGTGCGCGTGCGCGTCGAGTTCTCGAAGAACAGGTTGAACATCGCCTTGCCGCGAAGCAGCGGCACCTTCTTGACCTCGCGTTCGGCAATGGACACGAACGGATCGGCAGTGTCGAGGATGTGCGTGATGATCGCGGGCGGAAGGCCCTCGAGGGTCAGCAGGTGCGTGAGCTCGCCATTCCGGTTGAGCTGCGGATTCCGAGTCATGCTCACTTCATTGCGCGGGGCTCGGCACGCTCGCGCCGGCGCGCGGGCTCGACGCCCAACGCCAGTTTCCCGTTCGCATCGAGCGCCAATACGATCGACAGATCGCGCGCGACCGCAAGCCGCACGCCGGTGTAGGTTGGCTCGATCGGAAGCTCGCGGCCGCCGCGATCGACGAGAACGGCAAGCTCGATGCGTTCCGGTCGCCCGAAATCGAAGAGCTCGTTGATCGCCGCGCGCACGCTACGCCCGGTGTAGAGCACGTCGTCGATCAGCACGATCGACGCACCGGCGACGTCGAACGGCAACGACGTGCGGCGCGCGTTCGCCTTGAGCCCCGAGATCTCGTAGTCGTCACGGTAATACGAGACGTCGATGAAGCCGAGCGGATGCGCACCCGGCAATTGCGCCGCGAGCCGTTCGGCGACCCACGCACCGCCCGAATAGATGCCGACGAGCGCCGCATCGTGCGCGATGGCACCGTGCATGCGCTCGACGAGCGTCGCAAGCGCGCGTTCCGCGTCCGGCAGCGCTTGTTCCTGATTCATGTCATGCGGTCCGGTCCAGCCATGCCTGAAGGATGATCTGCGCTGCGACCTGATCGCGTAGCGCGCGGTTCGTACGTCCGCCGCGACCCTGCGAAGCAAGCGCTTCGCGCGCGACCTCGGTCGAATGCCGCTCGTCCTCGAATTCGACGGGCAAGGCGAAGCGACGCGAAAGCTCGCTGGCGAAGCCGCGCGCCTTGCTCGTCATCGCATGCTCGCTGCCATCGGCATGAAGCGGGAGGCCGACGACGAGACGCGCCGGTCGCCATTCGGCGATCAATGCGCCAATCGATGCGAGGCGCGCGACCGAATCCGCGGCCTCGATCGTCGCGAGTGGATGCGCAATGCGGGTCAACGCATTGCCAACGGCGACGCCGATCCGCCGCGTGCCGAAATCGAACGCGAGCACGGTCGCGTCCGGTTCCATCGCACGCTCACCCGTGACCGGCGGTATCGGAGAGCCGCGAGATGTCGATGCCGAGCAGGCGCACCGCGGCGGGAAGCCGGCGCTCGGCCGGCAGATCGAAAAGCACGTCGGGGTCGGCCTCGACTGTGAGCCAGGCGTTTTGCGCGAGCTCGTGCTCGAGCTGCCCGGCCTGCCAGCCGGCGTAGCCAAGCGACACGAACATGTCCTTCGGACCCTCGCCGCGCCCGGCCGCCTCGAGCACGTCCTTCGACGTCGTCAAGCCGACCTCGTTGTGAATCGGGAGCGTCGACTGCCAGTTGCCGATCGGCCGGTGCAGCACGAACCCCCGGTCGAGCTGGACCGGGCCGCCGAAGTGGACCGGCGCCTCGGAGAGCGCCCGATCCGAGAGCGGAATCTCGATTTGCTCGAAGAGCGCTTCGAGCGTCAGATCGATCGGCTTGTTGATGACGATGCCGAGCGCTCCCTCGTCGTTGTGCTCGCAGACATAGGTGAGCGAATTGGCGAAGTGGGGATCGGCCATGGCCGGCATGGCGATCAGGAAATGGTGTGTGAGGTTCACCGATTCGCCCACTCGACCCGAATTGTAGCCGGCGCGCGCCGGCGCGCACAATCGAACGCTTTTGCTTGCAGGCGCGACGCAACACCGTAGCGCCGAAAACCTTGCCCGTGCGTCGTCGGGGCTTGCCATATGCGAATGAGAATGGTTATCATCTTCGTTCCGAACCAGGAATCGAGGAGATGACCGTGCCGATCCGCCTCCTGCTGTCGCTCGCGCTTGCGTGCGCCGTGGGCCTTGCGCATGCCGCCGGGGAGCCCGAATTCGCGCTGACGATTCGCGATCACAAGTTCAGCCCCGCCGAGCTTCGCATCCCGGCGAAGACGAAGGTGAAGCTCGTCGTCGACAACCAGGATGCGACGCCCGAGGAGTTCGACAGCCACGCGCTCAATCGCGAGAAGGTGATCGCGGGCAAATCGAAGGCGACGATCTTCATCGGCCCGCTCGCGCCCGGGCGTTATTCGTTCATGGGCGAATTCCACGCCGACACGGCGCAAGGCGTCGTGGTGGCGCAATGAGAAGAGCACCGTTCGCGATCGCCGCCGCGCTTCCGCTGCTGTCGCTGGCACCGCTCGCGCATGCCGATGCCGACGACTACGTCGCCGTGCCAGCGGTCGAATACGGCGAGCGCGAGATCGAGCTTCGGCTCGGCACCGCGAGCGCGACCGACGATCCGCATCGCCAATCGGCGGCATCGCTCGCGTTCGGTTACGGCGTGACACCGTGGTGGGCAACAGAAATCTACGGCAAATGGCATCGCGGCGGCGCCACGAGCTTCGATGCTGTCGAATGGGAAAACAAATTTCAGTTGACCGAGCCCGGCCAGTATTTCGCCGACTTCGGCCTGCTCGTCGAGACCGAGTTTCCGCACGACCACGCCGAAGGCTACGAGTTGCGGATCGGGCCGTTGATGCAGAAGGACTTCGGACCCGTTCAGGGCAACTTCAACGTATTTCTCGAGCGCCACTACCATGCGAGCGAGCCGGAGGTTACCGAGCTCGAATACCAGTGGCAGCTTCGTTACCGGTGGCAGCCGGCGCTCGATTTCGGCGCGCAGGGTTTCGGCGAAGTCGGTCAGTGGAACGACTGGGCGCCCGCGCGCCTGCAGGAGCACATCGCGGGGCCGGCGATCTTCGGCAAATTTCCGCTCGGCGGCCGGCAGGTGCTGAAGTACGACGCGGCGGTGCTGTTCAGGCTGTCCGACGCGGCGCCGGCGACGACGTTTCGCGCGCAGATCGAGTACGAGTTCTGACGCCGGCGGCCGCACCCGCTCGTCCTACTCCTCCTCGTGCCGCCGATGCTTCGCGTATTCGGTTGCGAGCTGATTTTGCAGATTCGGCGGCGCTTGCTCGTAATGCGAAAGCGACATCGTCCACGCGCCATGCCCGCCGGTCATCGACTTCAACCGCGCGGCGTAGCCGTCCAACTCGGCCAGCGGCGCGAAGCCATTGACCGCCAGCATGTTCGCCTGCAGCGTCTGCGTGCCGGTCACCTGGCCGCGTCGCGATGACAGGTCACCTGCGACATCGCCCATCGTGTTCGCGGGGCAATTGATCTCGACGCCGACGATCGGCTCGAGGACGATGGGCTTCGCCTTCGCGATTGCATCGAGGAACGCCTTGCGACCCGCGGCGACGAACGCGACCTCCTTCGAGTCCACCGGGTGATACTTGCCGTCGTAGACGGTCACGCGCACGTCCTGCAACGGAAAGCCGGCGACCGGCCCGGCGGTCAACACCTGCTCGACGCCCTTCTGTACCGCAGGGATCAACGTGTTCGGAATCGCGCCGCCCTTCACCTGGTCGACGAATTCGAAGCCCGTGCCGCGCGGCAACGGCTCGATGCGCAGATAGACCTCGCCGAACTGGCCGGCGCCACCGGTCTGTTTCTTGTGCCGGTGATGGCCCTCGGCCTTCGTCGTGACCGTCTCGCGATAGGGCACGCGCGGCGGACGCGTCTCGACCTCGAGCTTGAATTGCGTCGCCATCCGTTCGAAGACGGAGCGCAAGTGAAGCTCGCCGAGGCCGCGCAGAACGGTCTCGTTCGCAACGGCGTCGTGCGCGACGACCAGCGTGGGATCCTCGGCGATCATCTTGTGCAAAACGTCCGAGATGCGCTGCTCGTCACCGCGGCGCTTCGGCGTGATCGCGAAGCCATGCATGGGCACGGGGAAGCGAAGCGGCCGCATGTGGATCTGGTCCTCGTCGTGCGAATCGTGCAGCACGCAATCGAACACGATCTCGTCGACCTTCGCGATCGCGGCGAGATCGCCGGGCACCGCGCGATCGATCTCGATGTATTTTCCTCCCTGCACGATGAATAAGTGCCCGACCTTGAACGGCTTGCGCCCGTCACCGACGAAAAGCTGCGTGTCGCGCGTCACCGTCCCCTGATGGACGCGAAACACGCCGAGTTTGCCGACGAAGGGGTCCATCACGACCTTGAAGACATGCGCGAGCACGTGCAGCTTCGGATCGGGCGTCGAATGGAACTCCGTCGCGCTTTCGCCCTCCCCCTTGATGAAAAGCGGCGGATTACCCTCGGTGGGGTTCGGCGCGAGCTTGACCAGGATGTCGAGCAACTCCGAGACGCCGGCGCCGGTGCGCGCCGAGACGAAGCACACGGGAACGAGATGCCCTTCGCGCAACGCCTTCTCGAACGGCGCATGCAATTGCTCGGGGGCGACCTCGCCCTGCTCGAGGTACAGCGACATCAGTTCCTCGTCGACCTCGACCACCTGATCGACGAGCGCGCCGTGCGCGTGCTCGACCGACGAGAAATCGGAATCTCCGGAAGGGTTGAAGAAGCAGTCGACGACGCGCTTGCCGCCGTCGGCCGGCAGGTTGATCGGCAGGCATTCCTTGCCGAAGGCGGTGCGCACTGCTTCCAATACCGCGGGCAGATCGACATTCTCCGCGTCGATGCGGTTGATCACGACCAGCCTGCAAAGCTTGCGCTCAGATGCCCATTCCATCATCCGCGCGCCGATCATCTGAACACTCGTCGCGGCATTGACGACTATGGCCGCGGTTTCGACCGCATCGAGCGCGCCGATCGCCTGGCCGATGAAGTCGGGCAGCCCAGGCGTATCGATCATGTGGATGCGCGTGCCGTCGGTCTCGAGGTGAACGACGGACGCGCGAAGCGAATGTTGATACGTCTTCTCGAGCGGGTCGAAATCGCTGACGGTGCTGCCCCGCTCCACGCTGCCCGCGGCCTGAATCGCGCCCGCCTTCGCAAGCAGCGCTTCGACGAGGGTGGTCTTGCCCGCACCCCCGTCGCCCACCCAGGCTACGGTACGAATGTTTTCCGTTGCGTAATCCGCCATCGGGGTCTCCTTTATGGGGTATGGAGGGAAATGTACCGCCGATGTCTCCGCCTGTCAGCCCGAGCGCTTTGCATCGAGCACGTGTCACGCATGCGACGCGCGAGATCCACGTAGATGGCGCTGCCTTCGCCGCCGCCGAAGGAGCGAATCGACCACGTGCGCGACAGCGCGTCTCCCAAGCCCGCAGTTTCCCGCGCGGCGCGCAAGATCGCGCGCGATCCGCTGGGGTTCGCGCGCTCGACGATCCGCGCGTTTCGCGCCAATCAGGGTCTGCTGCTTGCGGGCGGCGTCGCGTACTACACGCTGCTGTCGATCGTGCCGCTGATGATCCTGCTCGTGATCATCCTGTCGCATGCGATCGATGCCGAGCAGTTGATGGCCACGCTCGCGCGCTATCTCCAAATCGTAGCCCCGGGACAATCGGCGCCACTGATCCGCGAGCTTCGCGCATTCATCGCGCATCGCGAGGTGATCGGCTGGACGCTCGCCATCACGCTGATCTTCTTCAGCTCGCTCGCGTTCTCGGTGCTCGAGAACGCCATGTCGGTGATCTTCTACCACCGCGTGCTGAAGCGCCACCGTCCGTTCATCATCTCGGTGCTGATCCCCTACCTCTACATCCTGCTGCTCGGCGTGGGTTTGCTCATCGTGACGCTGATGACGGGCGTGCTGCAATCGCTCGCGCTCGCGCGCCTCGACGTGCTCGGGCACGAGTTGTCGCTCTCCATCGTGTCGCGGACGCTCTTTTACCTGATCGGCGTGCTCGGCGAAGTGCTCGTGCTCGCGTCGATCTACTTCGTCATGCCGGTGGGCCGGCTTTCGTGGCGCCACGCGCTGATCGGCGGCGTGAGCGCGACCGTCCTGTGGGAAATATCGCGACACGTTCTCGTCTGGTACTTCGCGACGTTGTCGCAGGTGCAGACGGTCTACGGATCGCTTACGACGTCGATCGTCGTGCTGCTGTCGCTCGAGCTCGCGGCGATCGTTCTGCTCTTCGGCGCGCAGGTGATCGCCGAGTACGAGCGAATCGAGTGGGAGCCGGTGGGGGAGCCCGGGCAGGGACTGCACACCGGTTAGCGTCGAACGTTACTTCGCGCGGTCCTCGGCCAGATCGAAGGCAACGATCTCGTGGCCGACGCCCCAATGCCACGTACCGACCGGAGTTCTGGTCCGCGCCGATCCGTCATCGTCGGGGGCCGCGCATTTCGGGACTCTGCAGACGAACACCATATGGGCCGCTCTTTGCCGCGTAGTCAGATGCGACCACTCGGGCACGCGCACCGCTAGGTAGTAAGAAAGCGGTTCCCTGACCCAGTTTTCGGCCCCGACGATCGGGATCCCGCGTCCCGACACTTCGCTTGCAATCGCGCGCCAGGGCGGCTTCGCGTTGCGCGGAAAGGCT
>DATFCW010000493.1:0-4014 GCA_035252665.1 Casimicrobiaceae bacterium
AGATCGAGGCCCTCATAACCATAGAACGATCCGGCAAAACCGACGACGACCGCACCTTCGAGTCGCCATTGGGCGCGAAGCGCGGAATCGGACGGTGCGGCGAAGACGAATTCGCGCGTGTCGACCGCGTTGGGAATCACCGTGACGCGATCCTCGGCGATGCCGCGCGACACGATCTCGCCCTTGAGCCCCTCGCAGATCGTCGTGACGTGGCTCGCCCGATGCAGTGCGTACGTTTCGAGCGCGCGCGACATCCTGTAGCGCCACGAGCCTTCATGCGTCGTCCCATGATCGACTGCCGCGTCCTCCCACAACGCCCGCACTTCGTAGACGACAGGAAGACGATGACGACGCGCCGCCTTGAACGCGGGCAGCGCGTTCAGAACCGGCGAATGCGCGTGAATCACGTCCGGCCGGAACGCGGCGATCAACTCGTCGATGCGGCGCGCGGTCGCGACGACTTCGTGCGCATAGCGCACGAGCGGCAGCGGCAATGGATGCGCAAGCGGCGTGCGGTGAAATCGGAGCCCGTCGACATCTTGGACCAGCTCGCGACCGCTGTTCTGGCGCGGTGTCGTGACCTGCAGCGTTTCGTAGCCCTGCAACCGCTGCTCGCGCAGGATCGCCGCGGTTCGAAACGCGTAGCCACTCTGCAGAGGCAGCGAGTGGTCGAGCACATGGAGGATCCGCATCGAGTGCCCGATCCCTTCACGCTGCCTGCGACAGCGGGCGCGCGGCGCTTTCCTCGGTGAGCACGTTGCGCATGAACGCCTCGAACATCAGCAGCGTCCAGATCGGAGTGCTGTGGTCCCGTAGGCCGGACAGATGCTCGTCGCCGATGCGCGCGAGCGTCGACGCGTTGAAAAGTCCGCAGTCCGGCAACGCACCGCTTTCGAGCGCGCGCTTGACGCGCGAGCGCAACGGGCCGCGGAACCAGCGCGCCAGCGGCACGGCGAAGCCCATCTTCGGCCGATGGAGGATTTCGCTCGAAAGCCGATCCTCCATCGTCTTCTTCAGGAGGAATTTCGATTCGCCGCCGCGAATCTTGAGGTCGGACGGCAGGCTCGCGAGCCACTCGACGAGCGGGTGATCCATCAGCGGCTCGCGTACCTCGAGCGAGTGCGCCATGCTCGCGCGATCGACCTTGGTGTTGATGTCGCCGACGAGATAGGTCTTGAGGTCGAGGTATTGGATCAGCGCCAGCGGATCGTCGCTGGTCGCGTCGCGCGCGTGCCGGTGGAATACCTCGCGCGCGTGGTAGCCGGAGAGGTCGGAACGCAGCTTGCCGCTGAAAAGCTGTGCGCGGAGCGGATCGCGCAGATAGCAGACGCTGTTGAAATACGCGTCGACAGAATTGCGGGCGAGCGACTCGAATGTCGTCTTGGCGCGAAAGACCCGCGGCGCCCAATCGAGCTTGGGATACGCGCGCCCGAGGAGGCCGAATACCGGCCGGCGCAGCGAAAGCGGCATCGCGGCGCGCAATCGCTCCTCGGCGAGATGCAGTCGATAGCGCCGGTAGCCGCCGAAGCTCTCGTCACCGCCATCGCCGGACAAAGCGACCGTCACGTGCTGGCGCGCGAGCTGGCACACGCGATACGTGGGAATCGCCGAGCTGTCGGCGTAGGGCTCGTCGTAGAGCGTCGCGAGCGTGTCGATCAGGTCGAAGTCGTCGCTTTCGACGCGGTCGACGCGATGGCGCGTGCGATAGCGCTTCGCCACTTCCTCGGCATAACGCGATTCGTCGAACGCCGGGTCCGAGAACGCGATCGAGCAGGTGTTGACCGGCGAATGGGAAAGCGCCGCCATCGCGGTGACGACCGCGCTCGAATCGACGCCGCCCGACAGGAATGCGCCGAGCGGCACCTCGGCGATCATGCGGAGCCGCACCGATTCGGCGAGCCGGCGCGAAAGCTCCTCGCAAGCCTCATTCACGCCGATCCGCGCATCGCAGGTGAAGCGCACGTTCCAGTATTGCGCAGGTGCAGGCAGCGACTGCCCGCGCCGTATCGCGAGCGTGTGAGCAGGCGGAAGCTTCCACACGCCGCGAAAGATCGTCCTCGGCTCGGCGACGTAACCGAGCGCGAAGTATTCCTCGACGGCGCAAGGATCGACGTCGCGACGAAGGCCACCATGCGCCAGCAGCGACTTCAACTCCGAGCCGAACAGAAGCTCGCCGCTGTCGAGCATCGCGTAGTGAAGCGGCTTGACGCCGAGGCGGTCGCGCGCGAGGAACAGCGTTTCGCGATTGCGATCCCACAGCGCGAACGCGAACATGCCGCGTAGCCGCGTCACGCAATCCTCGCCCCAGCTCTCCCATGCATGGACGATCGTCTCGGTGTCGCTCTTCGTGCGAAAGCGATGGCCGAGGCGCGTGAGCTCGGGAATCAGCTCCTGGTAGTTGTAAATCTCGCCGTTGAAGACGATGCAGACGCTGCCGTCCTCGTTGTAGAGCGGCTGCTGTCCCGTCGAAAGATCGATGATGGACAGCCGCCGATGACCGAGCCCGATGCCCGGCTCGACATGCAGTCCGACTTCGTCCGGGCCGCGGTGGTGCTGCGACTCGTTCATGCGAACGAGCACCTCGCGATCGATTTCGCGCCGGGCGTGTGCGTCGAAGATGCCGGTGATCCCGCACATGGTCAGCCTCCCCCGATCGTCACTCGCGTGCGTTGCTGCCCGCGTGACGCCACGCGACCCGCGAGCAAACGCTCGTAGAGCGCCGCATAACGGGCGATCATGCCGTCCAGACTGTGCACCTGCTCCGCGCGCAAACGTCCCATAAGGCCCGCCGCCCTTGCCGCCGCACGATCGCGAGCGTAATGCAAGAGGCCGTTCGCGAGCGCATCGATGTCATCAGGCATAACGAGCATTCCCGCTTCACGCGTGACGAGGTCGCGATTGCCGCCGACGTCCGTTGCGAGCACCGGCAAGCCGCTCGCCATCGCTTCGAGGATCGTGTTCGAGATGCCTTCGGCGCGCGACGGCAGCACGAACACGTCGAGTGCGCGCAGCACGTCGGCGATGTCGTCGCGCTCGCCCGGAAGCCACGCGAGCCCGGTCGCGTTGCCTTCGGCAAGGATTGCCTGCACGTCGGCTCGAAGCGGCCCGTCGCCGACGATCACGAGCCTGGCACTGTTGCGAAGCGCGGGTTCGATTTCGAGTGCGCGCACGAACGCACGCGCAAGATGCGTCTGGTTCTTCACCGCTTGCAATCGCCCCACGGTACCGAAGATCCACAAATCGCGACCGGCGAACGGCGAGCCGGCAAGGACGGCGCGCTCGGTGACAGGCGTGAACGACGACGTGTCGACGCCGTTCACGATATGCTCGACGATCGCGGGCGACACGCCGATCGCGTCGATCAGATAGCGAACGAGATCCCGCGACAACGCGACGTACTGATCGACGAACGGACGATGCATGCGGCGCACGAGGCGATGTTTGCGGTTGCGTCCGTCGAGATCGTCGACGTCGCGGCCATGCTCGCCGTGGATGCGAATCGGGACGCCGGCAAGCCATGCCGGAAACATCGCTTCGAGCGCGGCGAGATTTCGCGTGTGCACGATCGCGGGCCGCAATCGCCGGAAAACGCGAAAGAGCGCTGGAAACACCTTCGCGCCCTGGCCCGGCGGCTTGTGCAACTCGAAGAACGCGACGTCGTCGCGCGTCACGCGCTGGCGAAAATCGGTAACGTCGGTGAGCGAGATCACCGCGTGGCGAAAGCGATCGGCCGGGAGACGGTTCAGCAGGTTGACGACGCCGTTCTCCAGGCCCCCGATCGCGAACCGGTAGACGACATGCGCGATGAGCGGACGACGATCGTCGCCCGGCTGCGTTGCATTCGAGGCGACGAAATCGGGAAGGTCGCGCGCGGCCATCTATTGTCTTCCGGCTTCGTGCGCGAGCGCCGACGCCACAGGCGGCCAGGCGCTCGCGACAAGACGGCGCAATGCGTCGTTCGCGTGCATTGGGTCCACGTTCTCGACGTACATCACGATCGCCGCCGAATCGTCG
>DATFCW010000494.1:0-34376 GCA_035252665.1 Casimicrobiaceae bacterium
CCGGCCTCATTTGCCAAATGAGGCGCCACCCCCCTTATCAGGGGGGCAACACACGACATCAGCCGGCGACCTGCTTGATGCGCGCGATCATCTCGTCGACCGCCTTCTCCGGCGTCCACTTGTCGACCACCACGCGGTTCACCGCCTTCGCCCAGACGTTCTCGTTGTTGAGGATCGTGAACTTGTAGTTCTTCGTGAACTCGAACGGCACCGTGCCGGCGACGAACTGCCGCTGCACCGACGAACGATGCGGATCGGCGAGCCAGAACGAAAGTCGCGACGCACCCGACTTCGTCACCGGATACCAGCGTCCGAGCGCGCCTTCGACGTACGGGGTCAGGTTCTCGTCCTGCAACAGGAACGCGACGAACTCCTTCGCGCGCTTCTTGTTCTTCGAATCGGCGAAGACCAGCCCGGTCTTCACCGCGGCGCGATACGTGAACGTGCTGCCGTCCGGCTTCTTCGGAAAGCCGGCAGTGCGGATGTTGTCGTAGTAGTTCTTCTTCGCCTGCTCGCGCTCGGCCGACGAGAGCTGGGCGTTGTTCATGTCGTCGAACCACTTCGCCGCGATCGAGATCGTCGCGTTATGCGTCATGATCGTCGTCTTGTTGTGGAACGCGACGTTGTTGTCCGGGTCCTTCCAGCTCGTCGAGGACGGCGGGGTGCAACCCTTGAGGTACGGGGTCGTGTAGTCGCGAAGCGCGTTGATCACGCCGGCGCGCACCTTGGGATCGGACACGGTGACCTTGCCGTTGTCATCGACGAGCTTGACGTTGTAGCCGTCCATGAACGTCAGGAACGAGTAATACGAGTCGCTCGAATCGACGCCCATGGGGAAGCCGGTGCCGTAGATGCGCCTGCCGGTTTTCTTCCGATACGCCGGCTGCGCCTTGTCGCACCAGAAGCTCCAGTACTCCTTCCACGTCTGCGGAATGTCGGACTCCTTGAAGCCCGCTTCCTCCAGCATGTCCTTCCAGTACTCGATGTGCATCGTCTGCTGCTTGAGCGGAAACGCGTAGTACGCGCGCTTGCCGGTCTTCGAGTTCAGAAGGTACGTGGTCTCGAGCGTGTTCGGCAGGAACTTGTCCTTCATCGGCGCGAGGATGTCGGAGAGATCCTCGAGCTTGCCGTCGTAGGCCCACTTGCCGGTGGTCTGGAAGTCGTAGACGTCGACGTAGGCAACATCGGGCACGTTGCCGGCATCGAGCGCCGAAACGGTCTTCGGGATCATGTCCTGCACCGCGTACTGCGATAGCTCGACCTTGACGCCGCTCTGCTGCTCGTATTTCTTGATCATCGCGTAGAGCGCATCGTCTTCGGATTTGTAGAAGCCCTTGACCCACCAGACGACAAGCTTTTCCTGCGCGCTGGCTGGCGCGGCCATGCAAAGCATCCCGAGCGCGACGAGCGCGCTCGCGCATTTCCACACGAACTTCATTCGATTCCTCCCTGGTTGGCGAAACGCGCCGCGGCCGTGCAGCCTACGGGCGGTCTGGCGCACAGTCAACCGCAAACCAATTTGGGGTCAAACGAAACTCGAACGCAACGTGCGGAACGCGAGTTTCGTCTCTGACCCCGAATTGGTTCACATCACTGCGCCCACGTACCACGGCACGAACTCGTTCTGCCCGTAGCCGTGCAACTCGCTTTTCGTCTTCGCACCGGAAGCCGCGTCGAGCATCATGCGAAAGAGGCGCTCGCCGATCTCGGCCACCGTCGCGTTACCGTCGACGATCTCGCCGCAGTTGAGGTCCATGTCCGCTTCCTGGCGCTGCCACAGCCCGGTGTTGGTCGAAAGCTTGAGCGACGGCGCGGGCGCGCATCCGTACGCCGAGCCGCGGCCGGTCGTGAACACGATCATGTTCGCACCGCCGGCGACCTGGCCCGTGGCCGACACCGGGTCGTAACCGGGCGTATCCATGAACACGAAGCCGTGCGCCGTCACCGGCTCGGCGTAGTGATACACGTCTACCAAATTGGTCGTTCCGCCCTTTGCCACCGCGCCGAGCGATTTCTCGAGGATCGTCGTAAGGCCGCCCGCCTTGTTGCCCGGGGACGGATTGTTGTTCATCTCGCCGCGCTCGCGCTTCGTGTAGTCCTCCCACCACGCAAGACGCGCGACGAGCTTTTCGCCAACCTCACGCGACACCGCGCGCCGCGTCAGCAGGTGCTCGGCACCATAGATCTCGGGCGTTTCGGACAGGATCGCGGTGCCGCCGTGGCGGACGAGCAGATCCACGGCCGCACCGAGCGCGGGATTCGCGGTGATGCCCGAGTAACCGTCGGAACCGCCGCATTGCAGGCCAACCATCAGGTTCGACGCAGCCACAGGCTCGCGCACGATGTCGTTGGCGTGCGGAAGCATCGCCTCGACGAGCGAAATGCCATGTGCGATCGTTTTCGCGGTGCCTCCGGTATCCTGAATCGAGAACGTGCGGAGCAGGGGTCCTTCGTCCAGATTCGCCGAGCCGAGCAGCGCGCCGATCTGGTTTGCCTCGCAGCCGAGACCGACGATCAGCACGCCGGCGAAATTGGCATGCTGTGCATAGCCCGCGAGCGTGCGACGCAGGATCTCCATGCCCTCGCCCTGCGTGTCCATGCCGCAACCTGAACCATGCGTCAGCGCGACGACGCCGTCGACGTTCGGAAACCCGGCGAGACGCTCGCGCGTGAAATGGGCGGCGATGCCGCGCGCGACTGTCGCCGAGCAGTTGACCGTCGACAGGATGCCGATGTAGTTGCGCGTCGCAACCTTGCCGGCGTTCGGTCCATCGTGGCGGACGATCGCCATGAAAGTCGCGGGCTGCTCGACGTATGACGTCGGCTTCGCGTCCGCGCCGAACGCGTAGTCGCGATCGAACGAACCCATGGCGAGGTTGTGCAGGTGCACGTGCTCGCCCGGGCGGATGTCGCGGCTCGCGAAGCCGATCACCTGGTTGTAGCGGCGTACCGGCGAACCGGCCGCGATCGCTCGCGTCGCGACCTTGTGTCCGGGCGGCACGAGGCCGGCAACGGTGACGTTCTCGTCGATCAGCGTTGTGCCGCCTACCAATTGCGCCCGCGCGATGACCACGTCGTCCGCGCGATGCAACCGAATGGTCAGCGAGGATTGGGTAAGCACGATGCGACGAAAAACGACCCGCAGCGCTCCGGGGGCGAGCGCCGCGGCGACGGCCGGGACGGCCGGATCATCGAAGGCTACGCGCCGACGGTCCGGTGGTCAAGTGGCATGACCACTGGGCCGCCGCAGCGGAGTGCTTTGGCCGGCTCGTTCGGGCAAGCGGGGAGGTGCCGACCCGGCCCGTAGGCCGCGGGTGCAACAAGCGCTGATCGGCCCTTGCCCGCGGCAGCAAACCCGCTTGCGCGCCCGCGTCGGCCGTCGCATCCTTCGCGTTGCGAACTCGGCATGGCGCCGAAAGCTAACGTGGCGCGGGAAACGTTGCCGAGTCTGACCTCCGTCACCTGACTCCTGCTACCTGACATGCACGCCACAGCGCTGCACACCGAGTTCCTGGCCATTGCACCCGGCGTCTCCGGCTATCTCGCCAAGCCGCGCGGCGTTCCCGGCATCGGCGTTGTCGTGCTAATGGAAGCGTACGGCCTGAACGCATTCGTCAAGGGCGTGTGCGAGCGCTTCGCACGTGCCGGCTACATGGCGCTCGCGCCGGACATCTATCACGGCGATGTGTTCGACTATGCCGACCGCGAAGGCGCGATCGCCCGCATAAGCGAAGTCGACGACGAAGTCGCGATGCGCGAAGTTGCCGCGGCGCTCGACATGCTGGCGTCGCAAGGCGCGCGCGACGGCCGCCTCGCGGTGATCGGCTTTTGCATGGGCGGGCGGCTCGCGTTCCTCGCCAATGCGGTGCATGGCGACCGCCTCGCCGCGTCGGTGTCGTTCTATGGCGGCGGCATCGCGCCCGCGGTTGCGCGCGGCAAGCGCAAGCCGCTGATCGATCGCGTGCCGGAGCTCGGCGCTCCGCAGCTTCTGATCTATGGCGCGCGGGACGCATCGATCGCGAGTGACGAGCACGCGCGCATCGCGAAGGCGCTCTCGGATGCGAACAAGCGCTACACGCTCGCGGTGCTTCCCGACGCGCCGCATGCGTTCGCGACGTTCGATCGCGAGAGCTATCACGCACCCGCGGCCGAGGCGGCGTGGCGCATCGCATTCGGCTTCTTCGTCGATACGTTCATGCAGGGATCGGCCGCCGCGTACGCCTGAAGCGCGAAGATCGAAAGCGCGTGCTGGCGTAGAATTCGCCGTTTCGCGCGCGTTGTCGCACATGAACGGAAGACTCGCAGGCAAGACCGCGTTCGTCACGGCCGCCGGCCAGGGCATCGGTCATGCAAGCGCGCTCGCGATGGCGCGCGAAGGCGCGCATGTGATCGCAACCGACATCGACGCGGCGCTGCTGTCGAAGATGCGCGACGTCGAGAACGTCGAAACGCGTGTGCTCGACGTCATGGATGATGCGGCGGTCGAAGCGATGCTTTCGCAATTGCCGCCGCTTTCGGTCATGTTCAACTGCGTGGGCTACGTGCACAACGGGACGATCCTCGATTGCACGCCGCATGACTGGGCGCGAACGTTCGACCTCAACGTGCGTTCGATGTATGTCGCGATCCGCGCGGTGCTGCCCGCGATGCTTGCCCAATACGAATCGCGCGGCGCAACGGCGAGCATCATCAACATGGCTTCGGTCGCCGGCTCGATCAAGGGATTGCCCAACCGCTTCGCGTATGGCGCGTCGAAGGCCGCCGTCGTCGGCCTCACGAAATCGATCGCTGCCGATTACGTGCGGCGTGGCATTCGCTGCAACGCGGTGGCGCCGGGAACCGTCGATACGCCGTCGCTCGCGGAACGCATCAATGCGCAGCCCGATCCGGTCGAAGCCCGCAAGATGTTCATTGCACGCCAGCCGATGGGGAGGCTTGCGAAACCGGAAGAGATCGCGCCGCTCATCGTGTTCCTGGCATCGGACGAGGCCGCGTTCGTGACCGGCAACGTCTACTCGTGCGATGGCGGAATGACCATCTGAACACCACCACGATTTGAACGACAAGGAGGAGAGCCAGGATGAAGCTCGTACGCTATGGTCCCGCAGGTCGCGAGAAGCCCGGATTGATCGACGCCGACGGCGTGCTGCGCGATTTGTCACGCAAGGTCGACGACATCGACGGCGATGCGCTTTCGCCGATGACGCTGTCAGGCCTGCGCAAGCTCGACACGCGGCGCTTGCCCGCAGTCAAAGGCAAGCCGCGCCTTGGCGCATGCATCGCGACGCCGTCGAAATTCATCGCGATCGGGCTCAACTACACCGATCACGCGAAGGAAACCGGCGCGCCGATTCCTGATGCGCCGGTCGTCTTTTTCAAGGCGCCGACGTGCATCGTCGGCCCGAACGACAACATCATGCAGCCCGCCGATTCGACGCAACTCGACTACGAAGTCGAGCTCGGCGTCGTCATCGGCCGCACCGGACGCTACGTAGCCGAGAAGGACGCGCTTCGCTACGTAGCCGGCTACTGCATTGTCAATGACGTGTCCGAGCGCGACTTTCAGTTGAAGCGTGGCGCGTCGCAATGGAGCAAAGGCAAGGGCTGCGACACGTTCGGGCCGGTCGGACCCTGGCTCGTCACGAGCGACGAGATCAAGGCTCCGCAGAATCTCGACATGTGGCTCGACGTAAACGGTGAGCGCAGGCAGACGGGCAACACGCGCACGATGATCTTCGGCGTCGCGCAACTCGTCGCCGATACGTCGCGCTACATGACGCTGCTGCCTGGGGACATCATCACCACCGGCACACCGCCCGGCGTCGCGTTGGGAATGAAGCCGCCGAAATGGCTCGAGCCGGGCGATGTCGTGACGCTCGGCATCGAAGGATTGGGCGAGCAACGCCAGCGTGTCGTGCCGTTCAAGGGACGCAGGATGGCGGCTTAAGGCGCGAAGCGGGAAAAGCGCAAAACGCGATGGGCATTGAGGGGGGCGAGTGGCTTGACGAGACGTATCGCTTGGCCACTCTCATCCCTCACCTCCCATCGCTCCACGCCGCTTTTGACTTACCCGCTAGCACGCCCCTCTCGGCCAAGTTCCGCATCAACGCCCCCGCGCCGAACGTCCACGGCGCGATCGCGTCCGCATAATTCACGCGATTGACGAGCCGCCCGAGCGACGGCGTCGAGATCGACACGATGTCGCCAACCTCGTGCGTGAAGCCCTGCCCCGGCGCGTGGCGGTCCTGCGTCGGCGCAAACATCGTCCCGAGGAACAGCATCATTCCGTCCGGATACTGATGATCGGCGCCGATCGCCTGGCGCACGAGATCGACTGGATCGCGGCTGATCTGCGATAGCGAGCTCGTGCCGTCGAGCACGAAGCCGTCGTTCCCTTCGACCTTGAGCGCAAGCTCGGAATGGCGAACCGCGTCGATCGTGAACGTTCGATCGAAGAGCCGGATGAACGGTCCGATCGCGCACGACGCATTGTTGTCCTTCGCGCGTCCGAGCAGAAGCGCGCTTCGTCCCTCGAAATCGCGCAGGTTGACGTCGTTGCCGAGCGTCGCGCCAACCGCGTCGCATCGCGCGTTGACCGCGAGCACGATCTCGGGCTCGGGATTGTTCCATGTCGACTGCCGATGAATGCCTACGTCGGCTCCTGTGCCCACCGACGACATCGGCTGCGCCTTCGTGAAGAGCTCGGCGTCCGGACCGATGCCGACCTCGAGGTATTGCGACCACAGCCCTTCGGCGAATAGGACTTCCTTCACGCGCGATGCCTCGACCGAGCCGGGACGAACGCTTCGCAGGTTGTCGCCGATGACGCCGGCGATCTTGTGCCGCACCGCGTCGGCACGCGTCGGGTCGCCACGCGCCTGCTCCTCGATCACGCGCTCGAGCATGCTTGCCACGAACGTGACGCCCGACGCCTTCACTGCCTGCAAGTCGCAGGGCGCAAGAATCCATGGGCGTGATGGATCGCGGCCCTCTTCGGCCGAGTTCGCGAGCGCGTCGGCTAGTGAAGCGATGCTCGGCAACGCGTTCGCGCTCTCGATCTCGCGTGCGAGATCGGGGCGATTCAGAAGCTCGCTCGACGTGGGCGCGATCGCCGACAAATCCAGCAGCCGGTCGCCGTCGACGCGAACGAGCACAGGCCCCTTGACCGAAGGCATCCATACGCGCGCGAGCAGCAACGCGCGAGGATGGTCCCCCGGCAGGCAGCTCTCGGAAGTGAGATAGGCGCCGATGTCTCGTGACATGAGATGCGATCATACGGGTCGAAGCGACGCGTGAGGCAACTTCCCGCGACGCCGACTTTGCTCGATCCGTCCTTTCGCAAAGAATGATCGATTCGATCAGAAGCCATCCGCCCGAAGGCTCGCTCTATCCCGAATGCACGCCGCGCGCAAGCGGCATGCTCGCGCTCGATGCGCGACACACGATGCATTGGGAGGAATGCGGCCATGCGAACGGCGTGCCGCTGCTCTTCATCCACGGCGGCCCGGGCGGCGGGAGCCTTCCGCATCACCGCCGCTTCTACGATCCGTCCTTCTGGCGCATCGTGCTCTACGATCAGCGTGGTGCGGGACGCTCGACGCCGCTCGCCGACATCGTCGACAACACGACGCAGCATCTCGTGCAGGACATCGAGCGGCTGCGCGGTCACCTCGGCATCGACCGCTGGCTGCTGTTCGGCGGGTCGTGGGGATCGACGCTTGCGCTCGTTTATGCGCAAACGCATCCCGATCGCGTGCTAGGCCTGGTGCTGCGCGGCATCTTTCTCGCGAGCCGGCCGGAGGTCGACTGGTTCATCGGCGGAATGCGCCGCTTCTTCCCCGAAGCGTGGCGCGAGTTCACGCATTTCCTTCCACCGCACGAGCGAGGCGACGTCCTGGCTCACTATCATCGCCGCCTGACCGATCCGGATCCGACCGTGCATGGCCCTGCCGCGCACGCCTGGGACCGCTATGAGAGCGCGTGCTCGACGCTTCTGCCGAAGGCGCCTTCGGCGCGAAGCGATGCCGATACCGCATCGCTCGCGATCGCGCGCATCGAAGCGCACTACTTCATGCACGACTCGTTCCTCGTGGCGAACCAGGTCCTCGACGGCGTTTCGCGCATACGTCATCTGCCGTGCACGATCGTACAGGGACGTTACGACGTCATCTGCCCGCCCGACGCGGCGCTCTCGCTTTCGCGCGCGTGGCCTGAGGCCGAATGCATCATCGTTCCCGACGCCGGGCACTCGGTGCGTGAGCCGGGCACGACGCGCGAGCTCGTCGCCGCCGTGCAGCGGATACAGGCCCGGTGTCGATGAGCGCCGACGCTCGTCACGCAATGACGCGCAACGGGCAATGGTCGGCGCGAAGCCGCAAAGCAGTCTGGCACCCCTGCACCCAGATGAAGCATCACGAGCGGACGCCGCCGCTTGCGATCGCACGCGCTTCGGGTGCCTGGCTCTACGACTTCGAAGGAGGCCGCTACCTCGACGCCGTTGGCTCGTGGTGGGTCAATCTTTTCGGCCACGCGAATCTTCGGATCAACGCGGCGCTGATCGCGCAGCTCGGCGATCTCGACCACGTGATGCTTGCCGGTTTCACGCACGCGAGCGTGGTCGAGCTTTCCGAGCGGCTCGCCGCGCTCGCCCCGCGCGGACTGTCGCATGCGTTCTATGGCTCGGATGGCGCGTCGGCGACCGAGATCGCGCTCAAGATGAGCTTTCACTATTGGCGCCAGCGCGGTCTGTCGCAAAAGGACCGGTACGTGCGAATCCAGGGCGGCTACCACGGCGAGACGGTCGGCGCGCTGTCGGTGACCGACGTCGCCATCTTCCGCGATGCTTATGCGCCGCTACTGCGCGAGCACCCGGTGCTCGCGTCTCCAGCCGTCCATGATTCGACCGCTTCGAACGCGGCAAGGCGCGCCACCGACGAGGCGATCGCCGCGCTCGAGCGCTTCCTCGAGCAGCACGCGGATACGACCGCGGCACTGATCGTCGAGCCGCTCGTACAGGGCGCGCGCGGAATGGCGATGTATGGGCCGCGCTATCTCGCCGCCGCGCGCGAGCTCACGAAGCGCCATCGCGTGCATCTGATCGCCGACGAGATCATGACCGGCTTCGGCCGCACCGGAACGATGTTTGCATGCGAGCAAGCCGAGATCGCGCCCGACCTGATGTGCCTGTCGAAGGGCATCACGGGCGGATATCTGCCGCTTTCCTGCGTGCTCGCAACCGACGAAATATTCGAAGCTTTCTACGACGATGACGTGACGCGCGGGTTCCTGCATTCGCATTCGTACACGGGCAACGCGCTTGCATGCCGCGCGGCGCTTGCCGTGCTCGACATTTTCGAGCAGGACAACGTGATCGCGGCTAACCGCGAGCGCACCATGCGCTGGCGCGAAATGGCGGGAAGGATTGCCGCACATTCGCGCGTTCGCGGGTTTCGACAATGCGGGATGATCGTCGCTTTCGAGGTCGACGGCGCCGGTGCAGGATGGGCGTCGCGATTCGCGACGGAAGCGCTGCGCCGCGAGATCGTGCTACGGCCTATCGGCAACAGCGTCTATTTCATGCCGCCGTACACGATTACCGACGACGAATTCACGTTTCTCGTGGAGCGAACAGTCGAGACGATCGATGCGACGTAGCGTCGCTGCATTCTGGTTCAATGCGTTGTCGTTGACGCTTTGCGCGACGAGCGCGAACGCGGTGCTGCCGCGTGACGTTGGCCGCGCGTTTCTCGACGCCGGCATTCCGCTGAACCACGTCGGCATCGTCGTGCAGGACACGGCGAAGCTTCGGCCGCTCTTCGCGTACGACGCGTTTCATGCGCGAAGCGCGGCGTCGGTGATGAAGCTCGTCACCACGTTCGCCGCGCTCGAACTCCTCGGCCCCGACTATCGCTGGAAAACGGAGGCATATCTCGGCGGTCCGCTCGTCAATGGCGAGCTCCACGGCGATCTCATTCTCAAGGGCTCCGGGGATCCGAAGATCACCATCGAGCAGTGGCAGGCGTTCATCGGCGAGTTGCGTGCGAAAGGGCTCGTCCAGGTCGACGGCGACCTCGTGCTCGACCGTACGCTGTTCGCGCTCGCGCCCTACGACCCGGGCGCGTTCGACCACGAGCCCTTGAAGCCGTACAACGTCGGCCCCGACGCCCTGCTCGTCAACTTCAAGTCGCTGAAGCTCACGCTCGCGCCGGATGCGACGGGCAGCGCGGTATCGGTGCAGGCGGACCCGCCGCTCGACGTCGTGACGCTCGGGCCGCCGCCACCCGTCTCGAATGCCCTATGCGATCCCTCACACGCGCTTTTGGTGCCGTCGATTGACGACCGCGGCGATCGAGCGAGCGTCGCATTCGGCGGCTCCTATCCCGTTGCATGCGGCGAGCGCGATTGGTGGATCGCAATGCTCGATCACCCGCATTACGTGCATGCGATGTTCGCGACGTACTTCCGCGCCGCAGGCGGACGTTTCGACGGGGGCTTGAAGGAAGGAAAAGCGCCGCGGGGCGAGCCGTTCGTCGTGCTCGAGTCGCCGCCGCTGTCGGATATCGTCCGCGACGTGAACAAGCTGTCGAACAACGTAATGGCGCGCCAGATCTTCCTGACGCTTGCAACGACGTCCGAAGCGCCGCCAGCCACGCCGGCGAAGGCAATCCGTGCCGTGCAACGCTGGCTCGCACAGCAAAAGCTGGCGATGCCGGGACTCGTGCTCGAGAACGGTTCGGGATTGTCGCGGCGCGAACGGGTGGCGCCTATTGCGCTCAATCGCGTGCTGCTCGCCGCCGATGCGAGCAGCGTGCGCGAGGAATTCGAGCGCTCGCTCGCCGTGGCGGCCACCGATGGAACCGTCGAGCGACGTTTCCGCGACGAGGATGTCGCGGGCCAGGCGCTATTGAAGACGGGCACGCTCGAAGGCGTGCGCGCGCTCGCGGGTTACGTCAACGATGCGACCGGGCGGCGCTTCACCGTGGTCGCGATCGTCAACGATCGCCGTGCCGCGCAGGCGTGGCCGGCGTTCGACTATCTGCTACGCTGGGTGTATCGCAACGGTGCGACGTGGGATGCGTCGCAGCAGCGGCATTGAAATTGGGGTCAGAGATGTAATTCCCGGACAGGCGTCGCGATTCGCGGCAGCAGCGCCGGAACATTGAAATTGGGGTCAGAGATGTATTTCCGAACGAGCCTCGCGATTCGCGGCAACAGCGTTGGGAAATACATCTCTGGGTGATTTCAAACCGTCGACGCAACAGTTGCCTTAAGCACCTCGAGTGGCGTTTTCCAGTTTAGCGTCTCTCGTGGTCGTTCATTTAAGCGCAGCGCGATTCGGTTGAGGTCAGCTTGGCTGAAGATGGCCACATCTTCCCCTCTGGGGAAGTACTGGCGTAGCAGGCCGTTGGTGTTTTCATTGCTGCCGCGTTGCCAAGGACTGCGCGGGTCGCAAAAATACACTTGCACGTCGGTCGCGACGCTGAACTCCTTGTGGCCACTCATTTCGGTTCCCCGATCCCAAGTCAGTGAGCGGCGCAGCTGCGCGGGCAACCGCCGCACTTTGGCCGCCAACGCCTTGGTGACCGTGACCGTGTCCTTACTCTCCGTCTTGATCAGCATGACATAGCGGGAGCTGCGCTCGACCAACGTGATGATCTGCGAGCTGTTGCCGCCCATCAGCAGGTCACCCTCCCAATGGCCGGGAACCGCACGATCTTCGGCGTCGGCCGGACGCTCGCGGATTGACACGCCGTCCACGATGCTGCCGCGTGGCGCGATAGGTGCCTTGCGCGAGCGCCTCATGAAGCCGCCGCGCCGCAAATGCCCCACTAGCTCCTGTTTGAGCACACCTCGGGCTTGCACGAACAGGCTGCGGTAGATCGTCTCGTGCGACACACGCATTTGCTCATGACCGGGAAACGCACGCCGCAAACCAACGCCAATCTGGCGCGGCGACCAATCCTGCTGCAGCTTACGCGCCACCCAGCGACGCAATCGTGGCCGACGTGCCAGCACACAGCGCTGCGGCCGACGTGCCCGACGCCACGCTTGCGCGTCGGCTTCAGCTGCTCGATATACCTCGCGCCCGCCATTGCGGCGGATCTCGCGACTAATGGTCGAAGGCGAGCGTCCCAGCCTGCGCGCGAGCTCGTGCATTGGCAGCTGCGCTGCAAGACCGCGCGAAATCTCTTCCCGTTCACTCGACTGAAGTACCCGGTCGGAGCGTTTACGCGGCTTCGGTGCGTAGCCGCCTTCGCGCCGAACGACGTTGAAAATCGCGCTGGGCCGCCGGTCAAGTCCGCGCGCGATGTCAACCAGGGTCAACCCGCTCTTCCAGCCTTGCCATAGCGCGAGTCGCTCTGCCGACGTGAATGGCCGCTTTCGTTTCATTCAACACCTCCTTTATGCTATTGAAACAGAGGTGTTGCATCGACGGGTTTACACGGCACTGACCCCAATTCCTACACCGCCGGTATCGGCCTGCGCTCGGTAAACAACAGGAAGCCGCGAACGACGCGATAGATAACCCATATCGCCGTCGCCACCCAGATCACCCAGGCAACGGGATACGCGATAAACAACGTCAACATCACGAGCAGCACACCAATCGCGTCCCACAGTAGTGACCACCAGAAGGTGCGGATCAGCCAGGTGAGATGCGATTCGGCCCACGTTCCGCGCGAATCGCTGCGCGAGATGTAGGCGATGATTACGCCGACGATGCCGACCAGGCTCAGGAAGCCGTGACCGGCGAAGCCAACGAGCGCCGCGATACCGAAAAGGATGTACGCGACCAGCGTACCGGTAGCCGGCGGTTGTCTGGACTCGGTTGTCGACGTCGTTGCGGAAGCAGGATATTCAGCCATCGGGATCTCCGGTTAGCCGTGACCAGCGAATGCCCGGCGCGGACAGGATGAGCCCGCCTCGGGCATTTGAACCGTTAAATGGGCACTGTTCGATGCGGATCAAGGCATCCCGAGATTCGGCGTCGCCACTTTTCGCGAGCGCGCTCCCACACGATCAGTAGCGGGTCCCGTCCTTGTGCGCATAATACTTTCCGTCCTCGCCCTCGATTATCCGCAAGTCGTCGTCGGGATAGAACGCGATGTCGCCCGGCTCGCGGTTGCCGATCTCGAGATAGCGCACCGGCGCCGCGCTGCGGTTGACGAAATGATGCGCATCGCGCTTGCCCGCGGGATAGCCCGCACAATCGCCCGGACCAAGCGTCTGCTCGCCGTCGTTGGTGACGAGCACGACCTCGCCTTCGAGCACGTAGACGAACTCGTCCTGAAGCGTGTGCCAGTGGCGTAACGCCGATTGGCCGTTGGGCGGAAGCGTCACGAGATTCACGCCAAACCGGGTCAAGCCGCATGCATCGCCCAGCCGCCGCTTGACGCGATCGCCCATCCGCGACCGGAACGGCTCGGGGTAAGCGGAGCCGCGACGCTCGGGAGCGGTCTTGGGGTCGAGCGCCGGCAGGCGTACTGTCCGCATCGCGACTCCTGGTCTTTTTGAAAAAACGACGATGACAACATGCCCGCGCCGGGGACGCAAGATGTGCGTTTCCTCGTTGCGCCGGGCTGCCGTTCGTCGCCGCTATAATGGCCGGCCCAACGCGCCTCTGGCGCTACGCCAAGGAGAGTCGACGATGGACCTGTCCCGCGAATCCCTGCTCGAAGACTTTTCCGCGATGCTGACCGAGGCCGAGGAGCTGTTGCGCCGGGCCGGGAACGAAACCGGCGAGCGCGCGAAGGATCTCCGCGCGCAAGTCGAGGCCAAGCTTCTCGCGGCGAAGCTGCGATTGCAGGAGCTCGAAGGTGAAGCGGTGGACCGCGCAAAGATCGCCGCGCGCGCGACCGACGACTACGTTCACGACAATCCGTGGTACGCGATCGGCATCGCGGCCGCGGCGGGATTCGCGATCGGGCTGTTGATGAATCGCCGGTAAGAAGCCCTCACCCGCCGCTTCGCGGCACCCTCTCCCGCAAGCGGGAGAGGGTTACGACTCGATCGTCTTCCAGACCGCCTCCACGCGCGCGATAACGTCCGCATCCATCGCGATCGGTCGTCCCCACGTGCGCGACGTCTCCGCCGGCCACTTGTTCGTCGCGTCGACCCCGATCTTGCTTCCCAAACCGGCGACCGGCGACGCGAAATCGAGATAGTCGATCGGCGTATTCGGGACGATCAACGTGTCGCGCGCAGGATCGACGCGCGTCGTCAGCGCCCAGACCACGTCCTTCCAGTCGCGTACGTTCACGTCGCCGTCGGTGACGACGATCATCTTCGTGTACATGAATTGGCGCAGGAAGCTCCAGATGCCGAACATCACGCGCTTCGCATGTCCCGGATATTGTTTCTTGATCGCAACGACCGCGAGCCGGTAGCTGCAACCTTCCGGCGGCAGGTAGAAGTCGGCGATCTCCGGATATTGCTTTTGCAATAGAGGCACGAAGACCTCGTTCAATGCCACGCCAAGCATCGCCGGCTCGTCGGGCGGCTTGCCGGTGTAAGTCGAGTGATAGATCGGATGGCGGCGCATCGTGATGCGCTCGATCGTGAGCACCGGGAAGCGCTCGACCTCGTTGTAGTAACCCGTGTGATCGCCGAACGGGCCTTCGAGCTCGGTCTCGTAGCCGCTCGGGTCGTTCGCGTCCGGCCGAAGGAACCCTTCCAGCACGATCTCTGAACTCGCCGGCACCTGCAGATCGTGCGTGATGCACTTCGCGATCTCGGTGCGCGAGCCCCTCAGCAACCCCGCGAATTGATATTCGGACAGCGTATCGGGCACCGGCGTTACGGCGCCGAGAATCGTCGCGGGATCGGCGCCGAGCGCAACCGCGATCGGAAACGGAACGCCGGGCGATGCGAGCGCGTGATCGCGAAAGTCGAGAGCGCCGCCGCGATGAGCCAACCACCGCATGATCACCTTGTTGCGCGCAATCACCTGCTGGCGGTAGATGCCCAAGTTCTGTCGCTTCTTGTTCGGTCCGCGCGTGACGGTGAGGCCCCACGTGATGAGGGGCCCGGCATCCCCTGGCCAGCACGTCTGGATCGGCAGCCGCGACAAATCGACGTCATCGCCTCCCCACACGACTTCCTGACATGCGCCGCTGCTTCGCTCCTTCGGCGCCATGTCGAGCACTTTCATCAGCACCGGACGCGTCGTGCGCCACGCATCAATGAGGCTCTTTGGCGGCGCCGGCTCGCGCAGGAACGCGATGAGCTCGCCGATCTCGCGCAGCGATTCTTGCCAGTTCGATGGGGCAGCGCCCATTGCCTTCGCCACACGCTCGGGAGTTCCGAACAGGTTGCCGAGCACAGCGAGCGTGTGGCCGCTGGAGTCTTTGAACGATCCCCTCGGGTTCTCGAACAAAAGCGCGGGACCGTGCGCGCGCAAGGCGCGGTCGCAAAGCGCGGTCATCTCGAGGTTCGGATCGACCGGCGCCGCAATGCGTTTCAAATCGCCCGTCGATTCGAGTTGCGCGATGAATTCGCGCAGATCGCGATAAGCCATGCGGTTTCCTGAGTTACCGGCGCAGAGCCCGGCGCTAACGCGCGCTCCGCTCGATCGACCCCGGCGCCATTCGCTCGCGCAGGAATGCGCGCATGCTCGCGATCGCGGCGTCGCGCGCCGCGGGATTCGGACCCGTATGTACGCCCTGTCCGGGATGCACGCCGTTCGGCACCTCCTTGCGTAGCACGACTTGTCCGAACGACGAATCGAACGCGTGATAGCTGTCGGGATACGTGGTGACCAACAGGTCCTCGTTGCGCGCGGCCATCTCGTTGCCGAGCGCGACGCACGACGACGCGGGCGTCCAGTCATCGAGCTCGCCGATATAGATTCGCGTCGGTGCCGCCGGGTGGAACGTGTCGCCCGCCTTGAGCGGGCCCGCGCATCCCGGATAGAACGCGACCGCCGCGCGGAAGAACGGATCGTTGCCGATGGGTGCACCACGGCCAATCGTCCATAGCGTCGCGCTGCCGCCATGCGACCAGCCGACGAGCGCGATGCGGTTTGCCGCGATGTCGGTTCTACGCTGCAGGTACGCGAGCGCGCCAAGCGCATCGAGCCTCCGCTCTGCGATCTTCACCGTGCGCTCTCGATAGCGGGTCGTGCAGATCTGCGACAGCCCGCGCGAGCGAAAGCTGTCGACGAAGAGCACGGCGTAGCGGTCGCGCAGCAGTGGGTTGGCGCGCAGCGCGAAGCCCGGGGAAAGCTCGTGCTCGTGGCCCTCGCGCCGGGAATACATGCCGCCGCATCCGTGCAGCGCGACGATCGCGGACCGGCCGCCCTTCGGCGGATCGCCGGGAGGCAACAACAGAATTGCATGGACGATGACGCTCGCGCCGCTTGCATCGCGATCGAGCGAGGGAAATGCGACAAGCTCGACGCGCCGGGCGTGCGCGTGAAACGCGACGCTGCAAAGCAGCGCAGCGACGACAAGGCGCTTCAATCGTCCTCCAGGAATCGTGCGAGACGTCGCCAGCGCACGAGCTTGTCTTCGATCGGCAGCGTGTACGCCGGGCTGGTCGAAGGCATCACGCTCGTTGCATAACCGGCATTGGCCCACACCGGTTGGGCACGTCCCGCGGTCTGCCCGTTGAAGCAGACGGCGAGAAGTCTCGATGCGATGCGCCGCACGCGATGGATCTCGCCGCGTTCGGCATTGCGGATCGCCGCATCGAGGCTTCCCGCGCGCTCGCATGCGACGATCGTGTCCCAGATCGCGACGCGATGCGCCTTGACGCGCGAAAGACGCTCCGGGTACGGCAGCGCTGCGAGCGGCTCGTTCAGCACGTCGCCGAGGATGGGCCAGAAATGATTGCGCGGATGCGCATAGTACTGCCGGACGGCGAGCGATGCTTCGCTCGGAAAGCTGCCGAGGATCAGGACGCGCGCATCGGGCGCGATGACAGGTGGCAGCCCGCGACGGCGCGCCGCTCGGGTCACCAAAGTTGGGGCCAGCGATGCGCGCGATAGGCATAGTCGATCGCGACGCCGGCGAAAACGACCATGCCGAGCCAGTGATTGCCGAGGAAGGCGCGAAAGCACGCGGCCGGATCGCGGCCGCGAATGATCCACAGATGCTGGA
This sequence comes from Casimicrobiaceae bacterium, assembly GCA_035252665.1. GTDB lineage: Bacteria > Pseudomonadota > Gammaproteobacteria > Burkholderiales > Casimicrobiaceae > VBCG01. The sequence continues at coordinate 17,100 of DATFCW010000494.1, forward strand.
GCGCAAGCACCGATGCGACGGCGAGCGCCGCGTAGTAGACAACGCCCAGCGCGTACACACGGCCGATCCATACCATGCCCGCGAGGTAGAACCCATAGCAGATGGCGACGACCAGCACGTCGGCACGTCCGAAGGTCAGGGCGGAAGTGCGAATGCCGATCTTCGCGTCGTCGGCGCGATCGACCATCGCGTACTCGGTGTCGTACGCGACGACCCAGAAGAGATTGACGACTAGGAGCGCCCACGCGACTGCGGGCACGCGATTCAGCACGGCGGCGTACGCCATTGGAATGCCGAACGAGAACGCGATGCCGAGGAACGCCTGCGGCAGCGCGAAGAAGCGCTTGGTGAACGGATAGACGATCGCGATCGCGAGCGCGGGTATCGACCACAGCATCGTCGCGCGATTGGTGAATAGCACCAGCAGGAACGCGACCGCCATGCCCGCGGCAGCGACGACGAGCGCCTCCCACGGCGCAATGACGCCTTGCGCGAGCGGGCGATTCGCGGTCCGGGCGACGCGGCCATCGAAGTCGCGATCGGCCCAGTCGTTGATCGCACATCCGGCGGATCGCGTGACCAGCGTGCCGACGACGAAGATCAGGACGAGGCCTCTTCGCGGCGTACCGGTTGCCGCTAGCCAGAGCGCGCTCATGGTCGGCCACAGCAGAAGCAGCGTGCCGATCGGCTTGTCAAGCCGCATCAGACGCTCGTAGGCGTCGAGCCGCTCGGTCAGCGTCAGCTTGCGTCTCGGCGCGAGCGGCGCTCCATCCATCAGATGGCCAACGCCAATTGCCGGCGCAACTCGCGCGGCGCACAGTGCGCGAGCATCGCATGCGGCGTCGGATGGCGCAGGCTCACGCGCAATTCGCGTTTCATCCGTGCGTTGGTGAGTCGGCGCGATTCGCTCATGAACGAAAGCAGCATCGGCGCGATCTGGCGTTCCGCATCATCCCATCCGATCCGCGGCGGCCGCGGCAGATGGAACGCATCCGCAACGATGTCGAACCACGCGCCCATCTTCATCTCGCTGTCGTCGCACACGTTGTACGCGCGATTGGGACGGCCGAGAAAGAGCGCGGCCACGATCGCGTGCGCGAGGTCGTCGGCGTGGACATGATTCGTATACACGTCTTCATCGGCGGCAAGCGCCGGCGTTCCCTGCTTGAGCCGCTCGAGCGGAAGGCGCGTTGCCGCGTAGATCCCCGGAACGCGCAGGATCGAAAGCGCGACGCGGTTTCGCGCGGCCCACGCGCGAAGACGGCGTTCGGCAGCGGCGCGACGTCGCGCGCGCGGCGTCTGTGCGCGCAACGGGCGCGTTTCGGCAACGCGAGCGCCGGCGCAATCGCCGTACACGCCCGACGTCGAAAGATAGACGAAGCGGCGCGGTATAATCCGCGCGCCCGAAAGCGCAGCGAGCAGGTTGCGTGTGCGCGGATCGTCCTTACCTTCGGAAGGCGGCGGCGCGCTGTGCAGCACCGCTGAAGCGCCGAGGTCGAGCCGAGCAAGCGAGCGCCGATCGTCGAGATCGCCTGCAAGCGGAACGATCCAGTGGCTCCTGAGCTTGCGTACGTCGTCGCGATGGCGGGTGAGGCCGACGATGCGCACGCGATGCCGCAGCAGATCGGCGACGCGCAGTGCGATATCGCCGCAACCCACGAGCAACAGCCGCTGCGCCATGAGCAAGCAGATTAGCATACGACCGAGCGAGCACACGTTCGCCTGCGATCCCGGCGAGACCGTGCTGCAGGCGGCGATGCGCGCCGACCTGATGATCCCTTACGGCTGCCGCAACGGCGCGTGCGGCACCTGCAAGGGCCGCATTCTCCAGGGCGAGGTCGATTACGGCGCGCACCAGGCGTCGACGCTGACCGAGGACGAGAAGCGCAAGGGTCTCGCGCTCTTCTGCGTCGCGCAGCCACTGACCGATCTCGTCATCGAGGTGCGCGAAGTGCGGCGTGCGGGCGACATCCAGATCCGTCGGCTGCCGTGTCGAGTCGAATCGATCGACAAGCCGGTGGCGGACGTCGCGATCGTCAAATTGAAGCTGCCGGTCAACGAGCGGCTGCAATACCTCGCCGGGCAGTACATCGATTTCCTGCTGAAGGACGGGCATCGGCGAAGCTTTTCGATTGCGACGCCGCCGCATGCCGACGAGCTTCTCGAACTGCACATCCGCCATACGCCAGGCGGCTTCTTCACCGATCCGTTGTTCACCTCGTACAAGGGACGCGAAGTCCTGCGCTTCGAGGGCCCGCTCGGCAGTTTCTATCTGCGCGAGACGACCGACAAGCCGGTGATCCTCGTCGCCGGCGGCACGGGATTCGCGCCGATCAAGGCGATCATCGAGCACATGCTGCATCACACGATTCCGCGCGAGATCGTCCTCTACTGGGGCGCGCGGGCGATGCGCGATCTCTACATGCCGGACGTGCCAGGCAGATGGCAGCAGGAGCACTCGAACTTCACGTTCATCCCGGTGCTTTCGGAACCGGCCGACGAAGACGCGTGGCCCGGCCGAGTGGGCTTGGTCCATCTCGCCGTAATGGACGATTTCAAGGACCTGTCCGGATATCAGGTGTATGCCTGCGGCGCGCCGCCGATGATCGATGCGGCGAGGCGCGATTTCACGACGCTGCGCAAGCTGCCCGAGGAAGAATTCTTCGCCGACAGCTTCACGTTCGGGGCGGAGGCGGAGGCGAGATAGCGGTCGAGCACCCGCTACAGATCGATTCGCTCTTCCGATCGACGTGTCGCGCCTCGTACGGCAGATGGTCCTTGCGGGAAGGCTCGTGCGTTGTGTTCATTCGATCCTTGAATGTCGTTCGTTGTTGCATCGGCGACGATGATGCGGTTGGGCGCCTCGCTCGGTCCATCGATCGCTATTCGAGAGGCTCCGACAAATGCGCGCGGTTGGCTGGCGCATCCGCGCGCTCCGGCCAGAACTCGAGCAGGCGCGTTATCTTGCCGCCACGCACGGTGAAGAACGTGATCGCGCGATCGGTCCTTGCTCCGTCGGTCACCGTGACGTCTGTGACCGCTTCCGATTCTCCACCGACGATGCGGTTGATCGTGAAGCGCCACGGACCGTGCGCCGGAAATTCCTGGTTCATGCGAGCGAAGCGGTCGGCGCCGCGAATGCGTTCGTTCGTTTGCGGCCACTCGAGCACGAAGTCTTCGGCGAGCACCGCCGAGACCGACGCAAAATCGTTCGTACCCATGAGGCGCCAAAAGGTCGAAGCGACTTCAACGGGCATTGGATGCTGCTTCGTTCGGATCGTCCCCTGGTGAAAGAGCAACCGCCAATCCCCAGCATCGCATCTCCAGATCGAGCTTCGCATCGATATCGCGACGTCGCCCGCGTCGCTTTCTCGCGTGAGCTCATAGGTGGTCAACACCGTGTCCTCGGCAGGCAGCATCACCCGGAAGTCGGAGATCGTCCGGCGAAATGGCGCTTCATGCTGCAGGGCTTCGATTACGCCTGCCTTGTCGTATGCGCGGCCGTCGGTCGCGAATTCGACGAACTCGTCAGCCAGAAGGCGCCCGAGTTCGTACCGCGACTTTCGCACCTCGGGCTGGAGGAGGCGCACTTCGAGTTCGCGGATATGGTCCGAGAAGCCGGACGATGGCTGCATGAATTTTGACGGATGCGGATCCAGGCGACGCATTTCGAGCCGGCGGTTAGCTTAGCGCCAAACCCGGGTCAGGCACGGGCGAGCAGCACGAAGAACCGCCGTGCTTCTTCTGCCGTACCAAACGCCGCCCCAAAAAACGACGAGGCGTTCGGTGCGCGCTTCGTCAGGCGGTGCTTTTGCCAGAACCGCTTCGCATATCGCTCCCACTCGCTTGCGTAGTTGCCGCGCGACGCGTGAACGAGCAGCAGATCGCCTGCAACGCCTAGCCGATATCCGCGACTGGATGTCCGATAGCTCCAATCGAGGTCGTAGAGATGGAAGCCGTCGAACGTAGTCACGTCGAACGGCACGTCGACGAAAACCCTTCGGTGCGCCGCGAGGAATACGCCATCGAGCGCCACGATGTTCGCCGCCCTCGCCGTAGGATGCAGCGCATCCGCGCACCATTGTTCTTGATCCATCGGGCGATGGACGATCCACCCACGCAGGTTCGGGTGCCCGCTCCAGCCGATTGCAGGACCGGCCAACTTCGTCGTGCCAACGACGCCCACGGCATCGAACGAGTCGAGCGCATCCGACAACCGAGCCGCGAAATCGCCGGTCAGCACGTCGATGTCGTCGTGGGACAGCACGACGACATCTGCTTCGCTTCCTTGCACGATATCGTTGTACGCGGAAGCCAGCGAAGCAGGATTGCGAATTGCCACTATCTCGTGCGGCACGCTCGCAAGCAATCGTCGATAGAGCGCAGTCGTCCGTTCCAGCCTGGCCTCATCGATCGAGCAGACGCCTATCGTGAAGCTGTAGCTCGCTGCCGCCGAAGAACGCGTGAACGCATCGGCAATGCAACCTCCCGACCGCCGCACCAGCTCCCCGAGCGTCGACACGCATTGCCTCGCTGCGTCGAACATCATCGGATCGAGCGACCACGCCGCATGAAACGCGCGTGCTGCGCTTTCGAGATCGCCTTGGCGCTTTTGCACGACACCGAGGTTGTAGCGAGCATCCGCCCAAGCGGGCTCGCGCGAGACAACCGTTTGGTAAGCGCGCGCGGCTCCCGGCAAATCGCCCAGCCGAGTCAACGCATTGCCGAGCACGAGCCACGTCAGGCCAGCGGAAGGATCGAGATCGATCGCCTTCTGCAGCGCCTCGACCGCCGCTCGATAGTCGCCGCGCCGATTCTCGACGATGCCGCGCGCGTACCACGCGACGGCATCGCGAGGCGCCGCCGCCAATGCCGCGCTCGCAAGCGCCTTCGCCTCGTCGACGGCGTCGCGCGCAAGCAGATCGCGAACGCGCGACAAAAGCGCGTCGCTCACCCGCGCTGCAGCTCGGCCAGCGCCAGCTTGAGCGCAGCGGCGAGATGCGCGTTCGCCTCGTCGTTACGTCCGAGCGACGTCAACAGTTCTCCCAGCGCGACATGCGCGCGCCAGTGATTGTCGAGCGCTAGGCTCGCCTCGAGGTACGTCTGCGCCTTGCCCCACAGTTGCTGGCGCTCGCAAATGCGCCCGAGCGCATAAAGCAGCAATGCATCGTGATTGTGGTTCGCGAGCCAGCGCTCCGCGGTTTCCAGCTGTCGCGTTGCATCGGGCTGCCGGCATTCCGCGTAGATCAGGAGCAGGCTCGGCTCCCAATGCCGGTCGAGGCTTCGCGCGACGATCTCGGCCGCCTCGCGATCGTTGCCCTGCGAAAGAAAGCTTCGCGCGGCCGCGCGCGCCACCTTCGATTGCAGCCGATCGCCTTCGGGAACGCGCGCCCAGTAGCTGCGAAGGCCTGCGGCGTCGTGCGCAAAGCCAGCGAGCGCGTCGGCATGCGCGCTCGCGCGCAGGAGCTCACCCTGCTTCGCGTCGTACACCTTGCGCTTGACGAGCTGATCGACGATCGCGGGAATTTCCGCAGGGCGACCTGCGGCGGTCAGCGCGCGAAGCTCGAGTCGCTGCGCCGCGGTGTGCAATCCGGCTTCGCGGCGCAACTCGGCAAGCCGCGCGAGCGCTTCGGCTGGCTGTCCACGCTCGAGCGCAAGCTCGGCCTCGAGCATCAGACGTGGCACTGCTAGATTCGTCGCGCGCGTATCGGGTCGATCGAGCATTGCCGATGCACCGGCGAAATCGCGCGTCTCGAGCGCCGCGCGCGCGCCGACGAGCGCCGCCACGGGCGACGACTGAGGAATCGCGAGCGCTTCCTGTGCGAACTCGCGCGCCTTGCCGTGGCGGCCTTCGAGCAATGCGACGACAGCCGCATCCTGCTTGTTGCGAAAACGTTCGAATTGGCGGCGCCTTCGTCCCTCGCGCACTTCCGCGGGGAGGTTGGCGAGGCGAACCCCGGCGCGAATCACCGCATATACCGCGGCGAACGCAAGGATCAGCAGGATGATGAACGCGTTCTGCGAAATCTCGATCCGGTACGGCGACGAGACGAGCAGCACGTAGCCCGCATTGACGTGAAACGCGAGCGCCAGCGCGACGGCCGCTGCCGCAATGATGAGGAACGCAATCAGCGCCTTCACGTACGGCTTCGCGTCACCTGGCGTTCGACTGCGACCGCTCGGCGCGCTCGGTGGCGTCCTTGAGGTTGCGCACCGCGTCGAGACTTGCCGACAGATCGGGCACCTCGCCCGGCATCGCGATCGACGAGAGCTGCGACAGCGTCGCGAGCGCGGATTGCACCTGACGATTCTGCGGATCGAAGTACTTCGTCAACCATTCGCGTGCGGTCGACAGATCGGCCTTGAACGACGCATCGTCGCGGGCGACGAGCGCAAGCCGCGCGGACAGCAGACGCAGCCGCACGTTCTCGCGCAGGAAGAACGACTGCTCGGGCGTGACGAGCGGCGCCGGCGGCCGGCTGGTCACTTCGATGCGGATCACGTTGTGGAAATCGTTCCAGATTCCTTGCAGGAAGCGTATCCACGGCGATTCGTTGGCCGGCGCCGTCGTGTCCGCCGCGGGCGCGACGCGCTCGTCCTTCGCGAGCGGCAGCGTGTCGACCGCGTCGATCATCTGGTCGAGCTTGATCGATATGCCGGCGACGTCGACGTAGGGCACCGCCTTCAGCCGCTCGATGTCGCGCGCGAGCGCGCGGCGAAGCGGTCCGAGTTGCGGACGGTCGAGTCGCGCGAGTTTCGCGTCGGCGACCTGAAGCCCGGCGAGCGCCGCCTGCACGTTGCCGGCCAGCGAAAGCTGCTGGCTCGCGAGCACCAGAATCTGCTCGACGTCGGAGAGCGCGAGCTCGTCGCGCGATGGCGCGAGATCGCGATAAAGCGCTTCGAGCGATGCCTGCTGGGACTGGAATTCGCCGATGCGCGCGTCGAGGAGCGCGATCTTCGCCTGCGCATCGCGCAATTGGTTCGCGAGATCCGATTCGCGTGCGCGAGCCTGCGCGTCTTCGGCGTCGGCTACGGTCAATCGATGCGCGACTTCGGCGCGAAGCGATTCGCGCGCGCGTCGCAGGTCGTACCATCCGTAGGCGCCGGCAAGGATCGCGAGGATGACGATCGTCCATAGCACGCGACTCGCATTCGTTGTGCCGCTCTTGCCGGGGTCGGTAACGGTCGACATATTGGCGCGCGATTTTATCAGTCCGATTCGAGCGCCGATTTCCCGGCTGGCCCGTCGTTTTGGGCTCGCATACAATGCGCGGGCGCCGACGCGGCTATCGCGTCCTCCTCGACCGAAGGCTTCGCTTGAACGGTCTCACGTTCGTTGCGTTGATCGCACTTGCCGTCGGCATCGGGATCGCATATCGCGCCGGAGCGCTTCGCGCCCGTCGCGACACGGCCCGCGAAAGAACACCGTTGGGCAACGCTGTGGTCGATCCGCCCGCTGAGCCGAAGCCGCCCGATGATCCGGTGCCCGCGGCGCGCCGCGGCGCCCGTGCCGAGCGAGCAGAGCTTGCGGCGCTCGCCGACGACCGCGCTGCACTGTTTCGCGAGCTCGCCGACGCGAAAACCGAGACGGCACGCTATCGGCAAATCGTCGTCGACATCGAGCGCAATGCCCCGCCGCCGCTCCTCGACGCGCCGGGAACGCCCGACGATCTGAAGCTTATCGTCGGGGTGGGCCCGGTGATCGAGCGCATCCTCTACCGGCTCGGCATCGCCACCTATCGGCAGATCGCGAAGCTGTCCGACCGCGAGATCGACGACATCGAAGCGCGGCTCGCCGAATTCCCCGGCCGCATCCGCCGCGATGGCTGGGTCACGCAGGCGCGTACGCTTCACGTCGCGAAATACGGAACGAATCCGTGACGCGGATTGCCATCGATTGATGCGCAACCCGTCGATCGCGCCAACGCGCGCGGCGTTGCTCGTTCTGCTGCTCGCGCTCGTCTGGGGCTGCAATTGGCCCGTTCTCAAGATGGGCGTCGACGAGCTCGCGCCGCTTACGTTCCGCTGCATCACGCTTCCGCTGGCCGCGCTCGGCATGCTGGCGTTCGCGCATGCCCACGGCGAATCGATCCGCATTCCGCCCGCCTGCTTCGCGAAGGTCTGTGGCCTGTCGTTCTTCAACGTCACCGGCTGGAATGGATTCCTGCTGTTCGGCGTGCAGCAACTCCCGGCGGGACGAAGCGCGATCCTCGCCTATACGATGCCAATATGGGCAACCGCCATCGCGACGTTCGTGCTGCACGAACCCATTTCGCGCCGCAAGCTCGCCGGGCTGGCGCTCGGTGCGCTCGGCATGGCGATTCTGCTCGGAGACCAGGTCGTCGTCGTGCGCAAGGCGCCGTCCGGAGCGCTGCTGATCCTGATCGCGGCTGTCTCGTGGGCGTGCGGCACGGTGCTGTTGCGCAAGTGGCGACCGCCGCTGCCGCAGAACGCGTTGTCGGGATGGATGCTTCTGCTCGGCACGGTCCCGCTCGCGCTCGCCGCGCCCTTCCTCGATCCACAAGCGTTCGCGACCGAACTCGCGAACCTGTCGGTGCGCGGCTGGTTCGCGATCGGCTACAACGTGTTCCTCGCCGGGACGCTCGCGAACCTCGCGTGGTTCATGCTCGCACGCACGCTGCCGGTCGCGGTGTCGTCGCTTTCGTCGCTGCCGATTCCGGTGGTCGGCGTCATCTCCGGCATGATCGTGCTCGGCGAGCGCCCGGGCATGCAGGAATGGATCGCGCTCGCGCTCGTCGTCACCGCGCTCGCGATCGTGATGCTCGCGCCACGCAAAACGGCGACCGAAGTCGGCACGCCGCACGACGCCTGATCGTCATTGCAACTCGGGGACGAGCGTCAGCACCTCGCGCTTGGCAAACCACGCATCTAGGTTCGCCTTGCAGAGATCGGCCATGGCCTTGCGCGTCTCGTGCGTCGCGCTCCCCAGGTGTGGCAGCAGCACGACATTGTCGAGTGCGAAAAGCGCCTGCGGCACGTGCGGCTCGTTCTCGAACACGTCGAGGCCGGCGCCCTTGATGATGCCTTCGGTGAGCGCGCGCACGAGCGCGTCCTCGTCGACGATCGAGCCGCGCGCAATGTTGACGAGCGTTCCCTTCGCGCCGAGCGCCGTGAGCACGCGCGCATCGACGAGACGGCGCGTCGCCTGCCCGCCGGGACACGCGACGACGAGGAAATCGACCTCCGACGCGAGCGCTTCCAGGCTTGGCACGTAGCGCCAGGCAACGTCCTGGCGCGTGCGTCCGGTGTACGCGACTTGCATGCCCATCGCATCGACGCGTTTCGCGATCGCTTTGCCGATGCGCCCGAGGCCCAGGATGCCGACTGACTTGCCGGCGAGCTTCGTCGCGAGCGGCAGCGAACGGCGCGTCCATTCGCCTTCGCGCACGAAGCGATCTGCGCGCGCGAAGCCGCGCGCGGTCATCAGGATCAGCGCGACGGCGACGTCGGCGACGTCGTCGGTCAAAACGTCGGGCGTATTCGTGACCTTGATGCGTCGCTCGCGGCAATACGCGGTCGGCACGCCATCGTAGCCGACGCCGAACACCGAGATGATCTCCAGTGCGGGCAGCGCGTCGAGAAGCGACGTGGTGGTTACCGTTCCGCCGCCCTGCACGATGCCGCGAATGCGGGGGCCGACGCGCGCAACGAGCGCGTCGCGATCGCTGGCGACCGCGTAGTCGTGCGTACGGTAATCGGCGTCGAGCGGCTCGCGCAGAAAGCGCGGCAGCGGAGCGGTGACGAGAATGTCGATGTCGTTCATGACGATTTCCGTGGGTTCCTTGTGAATCGCATTACACGTGGCGTGCGCCTTGCGCGCGCGATTTTCCGTGGCCGAACCATTCGAGGAGTCCGGAGAGAAGGCCGCCGTCGCCGCCGGGCGTTTGCACGGCGAGGAGTGCGTGCTCGCGCGCGCGCTCGACGATGCGCGGATGCGCGGCAAACGTCGGCAAGGTCGCGATCCTCGCGCGTCCTTCGGGTCCGAGCGCTGCCATCAGGTTGTCGACGCCTTCGGCGGAAGTGAGCGTCAGCGCATTCGCGCGGCCTTCGCGCATCGCCTCGACGAGACCTTCGGCGCCCGCCTGCGGCGCGACGCGCCGATAGCAGGGAACGTGATCGACGATCGCGCCGCGAACACGCAGCGAGTTGCCGAGAAACTCGCGACCGCCTTCGCCGCGGAAAATCACGATGCGCTTGCCCGCGACATCGTTCAGTTCGGCAAGCTCGAGCAAGCCCTCGCTGTCCCACGACTTCGCCGGAATGCGCGTGTCCGCGATGCCGGCCGCCGCCAGCGCTTCGGCCGTTCCGGGCCCGGGCGCATACGTGCGAACCTTTGCGGGCCAGGGTGGTGTCGCGCGCGCGCCATACTCGACGGCATTCGCGGAGACGAAGATCGCGATGTCGTAATCGTCGAGCCGCGCATGGACATCGGCGAGTTGCGCATCATCCTGCGGCGGCAGGATGACGATCGCCGGCCACATGAGCGGCGAGCCGCCGAGCGCCGCGATGCGCTGCGCGAACACCGCCGCCTGTCGTGCGGGACGCGTGACGATCACGCCGACACCATCGAGCGGTCCCGCACTTCGTTGCGATGCGTCGAGCGTGTCGCTATCGGCGGTCACGGCGCTGGTCGCGCTTGCGACTGCGGGGTCAGGACGCGGCGAGCCGATGCGCGCCGCGGCGCAGGAAATCGTCGGCGAGCGCGATGCCGAGAGCCGACGCATCCTCGACTTCGACGACATCGCCGTCGCGCTCGCCGCGCAGCACTTCACCGCCGTCGCGCGAAGCAAGAAAGCCGCGCAGCCAGAGGCGGCCTTCCTGCCATTGCGCATACGCGCCAAGCGGCGTTACGCAACTGCCGCCGAGTCCGCGCGAAAACGCACGTTCCGCCGACGTCGCGAGCGTCGTGCCACGATCGGCGAGCGGTGCGAGCGCGCCGAGAATGTCCGGCCGATCCGCGGAACACTCGACGGCGAGCGCGCCCTGCCCCGGTGCGGGCAGGCTCGCTTCGGGTTCGATCAGCGCGCGAATGCGCGTGCCGAGACCGAGACGCTTGAGTCCCGCGGCGGCGAGAATGATCGCGTCGTAGCGGCCTTCGTCGAGGCGAGCAAGACGCGTATTGACGTTGCCGCGCAACGATTCGATGCGCAGCGACGGATCGCGCTCGCGCAACTGCGCCTCGCGGCGAACGCTCGACGTGCCGACGATCGCACCCTTCGGCAAAGCCGACAGACGATCGTAGCGGTTCGACACGAAGGCATCGCGCGGATCCTCGCGCGCGAAAATCGCCGCGAGCGCGAAGCCGTCGGGAAGGTCCATCGGCACGTCCTTGAGCGAATGGACGGCGATGTCGGCGCGACCATCGCGAATCGCGTTTTCGAGCTCCTTGATGAACAGGCCCTTGCCGCCGATCGTGGCGAGCGGCCGGTCGATGACACGATCGCCTTGCGTCGTGATGCCCACGAGGTCGACGGCAATGCCCGGATAGCGCGCGAAGATCCGCGATCGGACGTGCCCGGCCTGCCAGATCGCGAGCGCCGATTCGCGCGTCGCGATGGTGATACGACGCGGCGGCGCGAGGTGGGCCGTCATGAAAGGATCATCGAACCGGGAGCACGGCGCGGGCGGCCATATTAGCATCCGTCCCGCGCGCGGATCAGTTCGTGACCCGGCCGCGTGGCCGAATCGCGGCGTCCGTTATGCGAAAAAGCGACGGAGGCGGCGCGAAGCCGTGTGAGCGATCGCCGCGGGCTGCGATGCTCGCCCGCTCGAGAGCCAAAGCGCGGCGCCGCCGAGGGCGGCCAGTGCGACGAGCGCAAGCGTCCTGTGCGTGGTCAACATCAATTGCAGGCTCGACGTGCGCGACTCGTCGTCGAAACGCCCACGCGCGCCGACATCGCGGTGCACGGGCTCGTAGAGGTTGTCGCGGCGATCGGGCGCAACCGGTCGCCCCGAAGCTTGCGACGTATAGCCGAAATCCGCGAGATAGCGATCGAGCAGGCCCGGGAAGAACTTGTTCGCCCATACCGCCTTCACCGTCGATTCGCCGACGAGAAGCTCGCGCCGCCGATGATGCGCGGCCCACACGATCGCCTTGGCGGCAACCTCGGGCTCGTACACCGGCGGCACCGGCCGCGGGCTCTTCTCCATGTGCGTCCTGCACCAATCGAATTGCGGCGTGTTGAGCGCCGGCATCTGCACCATCGTGACGTGGATGCGGCTCTTGTCGTGCAGCAGCTCGCTGCGAAGCGCGTCGGTGAAGCCGCGAATCGCGAACTTCGCGCCGCAGTACGGCGCCTGCAACGGGATCGCACGATACGAGAGCGCGGAACCGACCTGAACGATCGCACCGCGATTGCGCGGACGCATCCTGCTAAGCGCGGCGAGCGTTCCGTTCACCGTGCCGAGATAGGTCACTTCGGTGACACGCTTGACTTCGTCGGGCGCGAGCTCGGCAACCGGCGAGACGACCGTCACCATCGCATTGTTGACCCAGATATCGATCGGTCCGAGGCGATCCTCGATCATCGATGCAGCGCTTTCGACCTCGGCAGCGTGAGCAACGTCGGCAACGCAGACCAGGCCTTCGCCGCCGAGCGCCTCGACGTCGCGACAGGTTGCCTGCAGGCCCTCCGCGTCGCGCGCGATCAGGCCGATGCGTACGCCGCGTTTTGCGAATGCGCGCGCCGTCGCGCGACCGACACCCGCGCAGGCGCCGGTGACGACGACGACCGTAGCGGTCGGAGAGGAGTTTCCGCGACGCGGAAAGTCATCTCTGACCCTGCTTCGGTTTTCGCGAGTTTCGTCTCTGACCCCAGTTTGGTTCTGTTCGGTCACTCTGTCGCACCTATATCGATCAGCGCCAATCCCGACGCCGGATCGAACACCCGGCGAAGTCGCGCGGGCGATTCGACGAGCATCACTTCGAGCGTCGGACGCACGCGCGCTTCGAGCAGATGCCCGCCGTGCGCGGTTCCGTCGCGCTTGCCGACGACGACATGCGCGTGAAGCTTCGGCTCGTCGCGATCGAGCGCGATGTCCCCCACGAGCGATAGCACCTCGACCTGCTCGCGCACGGGAATCTTTTCGTATGTCTTCGACGACCAGTCGAAGTAGCCGAGCATCGCTTCGGAGAACGCGCCGATTGCGGTGAAGCGGGCAGCCGTCAATTGCCGATGCCTCGCGAATGCGAGCAGCGACGCGGTGACTTCATCGCCGGTCGATAGCACGACCGCCCACGTGCGTTCACCTTCGCCTGCGATAGCCTTCGCGCGCATGACTGCCTTTAGTGGCTCACCGCTTCGTGAGGTGCAGGGGCCGCACGCCTCGCATCGCGCGTCTGCTCCGCGAGCGCCATCGCGCACACTTCGGCGAGATGCATCGTGCGCCGGCCCGTGCATTGGGTGATCTGCTCACGGCAACTGTAGCCATCCGCGATCACCAGGCAGTCGGCATCCGCGGCGCGCACTGCGGGAAGCAGCACGAGCTCGCCGATCGCGACCGACACGTCGACCTTCTCGCGCTCGAAGCCGAACGAACCCGCCATGCCGCAGCAACCCGAGTCGAGCAGGTGGTAGCGCATGCCGAGCTTGCGCAAAAGCGCCTCGTCCGCGCCCATGCCCATGAGCGCCTTCTGATGGCAATGGCCGTGGACAATCGCGCGCGACGAGAGCTTCGGCGGGGTGAATTGCGGCGCGTGCTTCGCCAGAAATTCGGCAAGCAGATAAGTCTGTCGCGAAAGCCGCTTCGCCGTCTCGTCGCCGGGGAAGAGATTCATCATCTCGTCGCGAAACACGGCCGCGCAGGCGGGCTCGAGCACGACGAACGGCGTGCCCGCGTCGATCTCGGACGCAAAGCGCGAAAGGATCCGCCGAAGATAGCGCTGCGCGGTCTTCAGCATGCCCCAGTCGTAAAGCGGCCGACCGCAGCAGACCGCGGACATCGGCACGCTGACGCTGAAACCCGCTGCTTCCAATACTTCGACTGCTGCGAGCGCGGTCTCCGGATGGTAGTAGTTGTTGAACGTGTCCGGCCACAGGAGGACCGACCTTCCGCTTGCCCCGGCAGGCCGCGTGCGATTCGCGAACCGGCGCTGAAAACTCTGACGAGCGAAGCGCGGAATGCTGCGGCTCGGCGCAACGCCCGCCATGCGCTTCGCGAGCGCCGCCGACCACTGCGCGTGCGTGAGCGCATTGACGAGCCGCGGCGCATTGGCTGCGAGCCGCGCCCAGCGATCGATCAGTCCGAACGCGTACGCCGAGCGCGGACGCAATCGCCCCGCGTAATAGTGCGCGAGGAACTCGGACTTGTACGTCGCCATGTCGACATGCACCGGGCAATCCCCCCTGCACCCTTTGCATGCGAGGCAAAGATCGAGCGATTCCTTGACGTGCTCGTCGCGAAAGCCACCCTTCAATGCATCGCCGCGCAGCATTTCGAAGAGCAGCCGCGAGCGTCCACGCGTGCTGTGTTTCTCCTCCATCGTCACGCGATAGCTCGGGCACATCGTCTGGTGATGATGCTGGCGGCAATTGCCGACGCCGACGCAGCGCAACGCCGCGCGGGTGAACACGCCCTGATCCTTCGGATACTTGAAGAACGTGACCGGCTGCTTCGGCGCATAGTTTTCGCCAAGGCGCAGGTTCTGCGTCGGCAGGTACGGATCGACGACCTTGCCGGGATTCATCTTCGCGTTCGGATCGAAGATCGCCTTGAACTCGCCGAATGCCTGCACGAGCTTCTCGCCGAACATTTTCGGCAGGAATTCCGCTTTCGACTGGCCGTCGCCGTGCTCGCCCGACAGCGATCCGCCGTAGCTCACCACAAGGCTCGACGCGTCATCGAGGAAGCGGTGGAATTTCTCGATGCCCGCGTGCGTCTCGAGATCGAAATCGATTCGCGTGTGGACGCAGCCCTGGCCGAAATGGCCATAGAGATCACCCGCATACCGATAGCGATCGAGCAGCTTGCGAAAATCGCGCAGATAATCGCCAAGGCGCGCGGGCGCGACTGCCGCATCCTCCCAGCCTTCCCAGGTGATCGTCTTGTTCGGCACATGGGCGGTCGCGCCGAGTCCCGCCTCGCGCACGGTCCAGATCATCTTTTCGTGCGCGGGATCGTCGAAGAGCTTCATCGTCGGCTTGTCGTCGCGCTTGCCGAGCGCGTCCATGCACGCGCGCGCCTTCGCGTCCGATTCGCGCCGATCGGCGCCGCCGAATTCGACGAGCAGCCAGCCGCCGCCCTTCGGTAGCAATTGCACGTCTTCGGGATGCAGGCCGACCGCCTTCATGTCGGACACGAGCTTGTCGTCGATGCCTTCGAGGCCGATCGGGCCGAACTTCAGGATATCGGGTACGTGATCGCCGGCGGAGAAAACATCTGGATAGCCGAGCACCAGGAGCGAGCGCCCGGGCGGGCTCGGAACGAGACGAAGCTTCGCGCCGAGCACGACGACGCACGTGCCTTCGGTGCCGACGAGCGCGCGCGCGACGTCGAAGCCGTTCTCGGGCAACAGATGCGTGAGGCCATACCCCGAGACGCAGCGCGGAATGTCGGGGAAGCGCGCGCGGATCTCATCGGCATAGCGATCGCGAAGCGCTTCGAGCTTGCGGTGAATCTCCGAGACGGGACCGTCAGCCGCGAGCATGTGTTTGCGCTCGTCGTCATTGTCGAGCCGTCTCGCGGTGAAACGCACGCCGTCGTAGGTCAGCACGTCGAGCTCGAAGACGTTGTCGACGGTCTTGCCGCCCATCACGGAATGCACGCCGCACGAATCATTGCCGATCATGCCGCCGAGCGTGTTGTGACTGTGCGTCGAAGGATCGGGCGCGAAGGTCAAATGGTGCTTCTCCGCCGCATCGCGCAGCGTGTCGAGCACGCAGCCGGGTTCGACGAACGCCGTCTTGGTCTGCGGATCGAGATCGATGATGCGGTTCAGATATTTGGAGAAGTCGATGACGACGGCGACGTTGCAGCATTGGCCGCAAAGGCTCGTCCCGCCGCCACGCGGAAGAATCGGTGCATTGTGGCGACGACATGCGGCGACGGTCGCGATCGCCGCGTCGACCGTGCGCGGAATCACGACGCCGATCGGCACCTGTCGATAGTTCGAGCCATCGGTCGCGTAGAGCGCGCGGCTGCCGATGTCGAAGCGGACCTCGCCGTCGACGGTGGAAACCAGATCGCGCTCGAGGGCGGCGGCGACGTCGGCAACTGGGGAATCAGTCATCGATGCTCAGACTGCGTAACGTCGCGCATCCGCCGCCTTGAATGCGAGCCCGAAGCCAGGTCGATCGAGCGCGGGATGCAGCGCGCCGTCCACCGGCTCGAGCGCGCCGTCGAACAATAGCCGCTCGATCCGCACGTGATCGTGAAAGTATTCGAGATGACGCGCGCCCACCGCGCAGCATGGATGGACGTGGATCGACGGCGCGCAATGGCTCGAAAGCGGCAGATGGAACGACTTGGCCGCGGTCGCCGCGCGAACGAATCCGGTGATGCCTGCACAACGCGTTGCGTCGGCCTGCAGCACGTCGACCGCGCCCGCCTCGCACATTCGGCGAAAATAAACGAGGTCGTAGCCGTACTCGCCGGCCGTGATGTCCAAGCCGGCCGGCGCGCGGTCGCGAATCAGTCGCAGGCCTTCGAGATCGTCGCTCACCACCGGCTCCTCGAACCATGACACGCCGAGGTCGGTGAATGCCTGCGCGAACGCGAGCGCCTGCTTGCGACTGTAGGCGCCGTTCGCATCGACGAAGAGGGCGGTATCGGGGCCGATCGCCTTGCGGGCCTCGCGCACACGCGCGATGTCGGCCGATGGATCGCGCCCGATCTTCATCTTCACCATGGAAATGCCGGATCGCGCCCACCCGCCGAGCTGCTCGGCGAGTCGCGCCATCGTGTACGACGTGAAACCGCCGCTGCCGTAAACGGGAATCGCGTCACGCGCCGCGCCGAGCAGGCGCACGAGCGGCACGCCGAGAATCCGCGACTTCAGATCCCACAGCGCGTTGTCGACCGCGGCAATCGCCATCGACGAGATGCCCGGACGACCGAGGTTGCGAATCGCCGCCACCATCGCGTCCCATGCGCCGGCGATGTCGAGCGCATCCCGCCCTCGCACGACATGGGCAAGCGTGTCGTCGACGACGATAGCCGTGGCGCGATTCGCGTAGCTGAAACCGATGCCGGTCTTCCCGCCGGCAGTTGCCTCGACCAGCACGAGCGTTGTCTGATGCCACTCGAGCGTGCCATCGG
>DATFCW010000495.1:0-4569 GCA_035252665.1 Casimicrobiaceae bacterium
CGGCATGTACATGCCGGCAATAGGATACCGCCGGCGATTCGCGCCGCCTTCTCTCGTCGCCTTTGTCGCGGCCTGGTGTCCGAAAAGTTTTCGGCAAGCGGGCCCGCTCATGCGGACCTAGCAACCCCTATGCCCGGCAAACGACCCACGACCGATCCCGTCAAGCCGCCAGCCGCCGGCGCCGGCAACCTGACGCCGGGCGGCACTTGGTCCGCGCGCTTCGCCGAGCCGATGTCGGCACGCATGCAGCGCTTCAATGCGTCGGTCGACTTCGATCGCAGGCTCGCGCATCACGACATCGAAGGCTCGCTTGCGCATGCGCGAATGCTTGCCGCGCGCGGCGTGATCGGTAACGACGACCTGCGCGCGATCGAACACGGGCTTTCGCAAATCGAGCGCGAAATCGCGCACGGCGAATTCCGCTGGCAGCGCGAGTTCGAAGACGTTCACTCGAACATCGAGCGACGTTTGATCGCGCTCGTTGGTGATGCCGGCAAACGCCTGCACACGGCGCGCTCCCGCAACGACCAGATCGCGACCGACGTCAGGTTGTGGCTTCGCGACGCCGTCGACGCGCTCGTGTCGCAACTTCTGGCGCTGCGGC
Organism: Casimicrobiaceae bacterium; assembly: GCA_035252665.1. Taxonomy (GTDB): domain Bacteria; phylum Pseudomonadota; class Gammaproteobacteria; order Burkholderiales; family Casimicrobiaceae; genus VBCG01. The sequence goes on from DATFCW010000495.1 coordinate 605, forward strand.
GCGCGCTCGTCGACCTCGCGTCGCGCCACGTCGACACCATCATGCCCGGCTTCACGCATCTGCAGGTCGCGCAACCGGTCACGTTCGGCCATCATCTGATGGCCTACGACGCGATGCTCGCGCGCGACGTAGAGCGCCTTCGCGATTGCCGCAAGCGCGTCAATCGCATGCCGCTCGGCAGTGCGGCGCTCGCGGGCACGAGCTTTCCGATCGACCGCGAGCACACGGCACGTGCGCTCGGCTTCGATGCTCCGGCAACGAATTCGATCGATGCCGTCGCCGATCGCGATTTTGCGATCGAGTTCGAGGCCGCTGCAGCGCTTGCGATGGTTCATCTTTCGCGCTTCGCCGAGGAGCTCGTGCTGTGGTCGTCGCCGCGCTTCGGATTCGTCACGCTCGCCGATCGCTTCTGCACCGGCAGCTCGATCATGCCGCAGAAGAAGAATCCCGACGTGCCGGAGCTCGTGCGCGGCAAGGCGGCGCGCGTCATCGGCCATCTCGTGTCGCTTCTCGTGCTGATGAAGGCGCAGCCGCTCGCGTACAACAAGGACAATCAGGAAGACAAGGAGCCGCTGTTCGACAGCGTCGACACGCTAACCGACGTGCTCGCGATCATGACCGATCTCGTTGCCGACGGCATCAGCGCGAACGTCGAACGCATGCGCGAAGCGGCGCTCGAAGGTCATGCGACCGCGACCGATCTCGCCGACTACCTGGTGCGAAAGGGCGTGCCGTTTCGCGACGCGCACGAAGCGGTTGCGCGCGCCGTGCGCGAAGCCGAAGCGCGTCGCTGCGATCTCGCATCCCTGACGCTCGACGAGCTTTCGCGCATTTCGCCGTTGATCGACGCGGACGCACGCCGCGTTCTGACGCTCGAAGGGTCGGTCGCGAGCCGCGACCATGTCGGCGGCACGGCGCCGAACCAGGTGCGCGCCGCGATCGAGGCGGCAAGGCGCGACATCGAAACGAAAGATTGAGACAACGTAATCGGGAGAACGGATGAAACGCAAACTCGCATTCCTCGGGCTTGGCGTAATGGGCTATCCGATGGCGGGCCATCTCGCGAAAGCCGGTCACGACGTCACCGTCTACAACCGCACGTCGGCGAAGGCCGAACAATGGGCGAAGCAGCATGGCGGCCGCGCTGCGCCTTCGCCTGCCGATGCGGCGCGCGACGCGGAGATCGTGCTGATGTGCGTCGGCAACGACCACGACGTTCGCGCCGTCGCGAAGGCCGCGCTTGCGGGCATGAGTGCCGAGGCGATCCTCGTCGATCATACGACCGCGTCGGCCGACGTCGCGCGCGAGATCGCATCGGCCGCGAAGGCGCGCAAGGTGTCGTTCCTCGATGCGCCCGTCTCGGGCGGCCAGGCCGGCGCCGAAAACGGCAAGCTCACGATCATGGTTGGCGGCGACGCCGACGTGTTCGCGAAGGTGAAGGACGTGCTTGCGCTCTACGGGCGCGCGGTGACGCTGATGGGAGCCACCGGCGCCGGACAGCTTACGAAAATGGTCAACCAGATCTGCATCGCCGGGCTCGTGCAGGCGCTATCCGAGGGCATCAATTTCGCGCAGCACGCGGGGCTCGATCCGAACCTCGTGCTCGATGTCATCAGCAAGGGCGCCGCGCAATCCTGGCAGATGGAGAATCGCGGCAAGACGATGGTCGAGGACAAGTTCGACTTTGGCTTTGCCGTCGACTGGATGCGCAAGGACCTCGGCATCTGCTTCGCCGCCGCGCGCGAGAACGGCGCCGCGCTGCCGGTGACCGCACTCGTCGATCAGCTTTATGCGCGCGTGCAGGCGCGAGGCGGCGGAAGGTGGGATACGTCGAGCTTGATACGGCTGCTTCGCGATAAATAAGTCGGAAAAGCAAACCCCGGGAACGAGGAGAGGGCTTCGGCGCAACGTTTCGATTGGCCCCTTCCTCCCTCACCCCTCACGCCTCATCCCGGTCTTGGTTTCCTCGATCCTGTCTCCCTCCACCATCCGCACCTCATACGTAATCTGCGCCGTGTGCGCGAGCATGATCGTGGCGGAGCAATACTTCTCCTTGGAAAGCGCGACTGCGCGCTCGACCTGCTTGGCGTCGAGGCCACGGCCCGCCACCACGTAGCGAAGATGAATGCGGGTGAATACTTTCGGTTCCTGCGGCGCGCGCTCCGCATCCGCATCGACTACGCAATCGGCGACGGGCTGCCGGGCGCGCTTCAGAATCCAGACGACATCGAAAGCCGTGCAGGCGGCCGCGCCGGCGAGGACGAGCTCCATCGGTCGCATCCCGATGTTGCGCCCACCCGCCTCGGGTGCGCCGTCGACGACGACCGCATGGCCGCTACCGCTTTCGGCGACGAATGCGACCCCTTCATGCCAGCGAACTCGGGCCTTCATGACGCCCCGCCGGCGCAAGTTGTTGCAAACGTGCCCACCGCCGATCCCTCAAACAACGCCCTTCGTCCCCTCGCCGACATATGCCACTTGCATTGTGCAGCGCAATATGGAATGCTTACGCCTGTCGTGGGTCGCCGTCTCCTCCTTCGGCGCCTGCGACGCATTCCTCCATTCTCCTCCTATGGCGGAATCCTCGGCGCGGTCGACAACGACCGCGCCTTTCTTTTTCGGCTGACGCGCTGCACCACGACTGGGCAATCCACCGTTGACAGGGTACCGGGGACAACCGGCAAATTGACCTCGCTCGATGCAGGATGGTAACATCGCAGGCTTTGCGGAATCGCCTGTCCTCGTCGCGGTTCGCGCCTCCTGATTCGACACCATGAAGACCTATTCGGCCCGACCGCGCGACGTCTCGCACGACTGGTTCGTCGTCGACGCCTCCGACAAGGTGCTCGGGCGCCTTGCAACAGGCATTGCCGCGCGGCTTCGCGGCAAGCACAAGCCGATCTTCACGCCGCACATCGACACGGGCGATTTCATTGTCGTCACGAACGTCGACAAGATCCGGGTGACCGGCAGCAAGGTCGACACGAAACTCTACCATCGGCACAGCGGCTATCCGGGCGGCATCAGGACGGCGACGTTCGGCGAAATGCAATCGCGCTTTCCGGGCCGCGCGCTCGAGAAGGCCGTGAAGGGCATGCTGCCGAAAGGCCCGCTCGGCTACGCGATGATCAAGAAGCTCAAGTGCTACGCGGGACCGAATCATCCGCATTCGGCGCAGCAGCCAAAACCCTTAGACCTGTAGCCCTCGCCCATGATCGGCAACTACCACTACGGCACCGGCCGTCGCAAAACCTCGGTCGCGCGCGTATTCATCAAGGCCGGCAGCGGCAAGATCGTCGTCAACGACAAGCCGCTCGATGAGTTCTTCACGCGCGAGACGGGCCGCATGGTCGTGCGCCAGCCGCTGGTCCTGACGAACCATGCAACGACGTTCGACATCATGGTCAACGTGATTGGCGGTGGCGAATCGGGCCAGGCCGGCGCGGTGCGCCACGGCATTACGCGCGCGCTGATCGATTACGACGCGCAACTCAAGTCGCCGCTTTCGAAGGCGGGCCTGGTGACTCGCGACGCGCGCGAGGTCGAGCGCAAGAAGGTCGGATTGCACAAGGCGCGAAGGCGCAAGCAGTTCTCGAAGAGGTAACGAAAGGGCCGCGTCGCGGCCCTTTTCGTTACGGGACAAGGGACCGGGGACGAGGGTAAGAGTGCTTTCGGCGAAGCGTCTCGCTTGGCCACCTCTCATCCCTCATCCCTCGCCCCTCATCCCTGTTTAGAGCAGTTGATAGAATCGCCGAATGATCAAAATCGCCATCGTCGGCGGCACCGGCTACACCGGCGTCGAGCTGCTGCGCATTCTTGCCGCGCATCCCGACGCCGACGTGCGCACGATCACCTCGCGCAGGGATACGGGCACGCGCGTCGCGCAGATGTTCCCGAGCCTTCGCGGGCATTACGATCTCGCGTACTGCGATCCGGCCGATGCGAAGCTTCGTGACTGCGACCTC
>DATFCW010000496.1:0-2545 GCA_035252665.1 Casimicrobiaceae bacterium
TGGTTAAACGGACATCGGCGGATCGTGCGCGCGATGCCGAATACGCCGGCGCTCGTCGGCGCCGGCATCAGCGTGCTCTACGCGGCAGGCGAAACGCGCAACGACGCGCGAATCGCCGAGGACGTGCTTCGCGCGTGCGGCGAAACGCTGTGGTGCGAGCGCGAGGAGCATCTCGATGCGGTCACCGCGGTGTCCGGCAGCGGTCCCGCGTACGTGTTTTATTTTCTCGAAGCGCTCGAGCAGGCGGCGATCGAGCTTGGGCTGTCCCGGATCGCACGCCGGCTCGCCTATGCGACGTTCGAGGGCAGCATGCGGCTCGCGCGCGAGAGCAGTGAACCGCCGTCGACACTGCGCGCGAACGTCACGTCGAAGGGCGGTACCACGGCGCGCGCGCTCGAAACGATGGACGCCGCCGACATGCGCATGCATTTCGTCGACGCCGTCAAAGCGGCCGCCGCGCGCGCGGCCGAGCTCGGCGACGCGTTCGGCAAGGAGTAGAAAAGCACGATGCTCGAAAACGCGCTCTCTTACCTGTTCGACGTCTTCTTCGGTCTCTTCACGTACGCGCTGCTTCTGCGCTTCGTGATGCAGCTCATGCGCGCGCCGTTTCGCAATCCGCTCGGACAGGCGGTGATGGCGTTGACCGACTGGATCGTCAAGCCGCTTCGCAGGATTCTGCCCGGTTTTCGCGGCATCGACTGGGCGACGGTTGTCGCATGCGTGATCTTCCAGTTCGCATGGCTCTTAGCGCAGCAGCTCGCGTTCGGCCGCGCGTTCGCGCTGCTCGGTCCCGGGATCCCGTTCCTGTTGCTCGCGACGACGATCTCGCTCGTCAAGGCGGTGCTGTGGCTTTTGATCGTGATCGTGTTCGCGCAGGCGATCCTGTCGTGGGTGGCGCCCGACGGTCCCCTCGGCGGGGTGCTCAATGCGTTGACGTTCCCGGTGCTGCGCCCCGTGCGTCGCGTCGTTCCGCCGATTGGCGGAACGCTCGATCTGTCGCCGCTGATCGTGATCGTGCTCGCGCAACTGCTTCTGATCACCATCGTGCCATGGCTCGAGAGCTCGGCTACACGCCTCTTCATTTGAAATTGATCGTTGCCGCAGAAGCAAGAACCTATCGCCGCGATATCCGGTCTCACGGGCACTCGGCACGACAATGACCGGGCGTTAAAGAGCCCGGAGTGACGGTCTCCCGTCGCAGAAGTCCGCGCGCCGCGCCACCCGACCGAGAGCCTAGCGAACGGGTTGATCCCGTTCCCCGCCCCGACAGCCGCCTGACGACGCCGCAAGCGACTCGGCGTGCAGCACGACAGCCACATTCGATGCCGACTCCGATCAACGAGCAGGAGGAGCATCGCCATGTCAGAGGAGTTGAAGCAAACCGGCGCGCCGGAAGGCCAGATCGCGACGAAGGCGCAACCGATCGATCGCCGCGGCGCCTCGCGCCGCAGGTTCGTGCAGACGACCGCGGCCGTGGGCCTTGCCGCCAGCGTGGGCCCGTACATCATCACGCGTCCCGCGCGCGCCGCAACGCGGACATTGAAGATCCTTCAATGGAGCCACTTCGTGCCCGCGTACGACAAGTGGTTCGACGACACGTACACGAAGCAATGGGGCGAGAAGAACGACACGCAGGTGATCGTCGATCACGTCGGCATCCCCGCGATCAACTCGCGCGCCGCCGCGGAAGTGTCGGCGCAGAAAGGCCACGACCTCTTCATGTTCCTGTGGCCCGCGCCCTCCTACGAGGCGCAGGTGATCGACCACAAGGAAATCTACGACGAATGCGCGAAGAAGCACGGCAAGCCGATCGATCTCGCCGTGAAGAGCACGTACAACCCGAAGACGAAAAAGTACTTCGGCTTCTCCGACAGCTTCGTGCCCGACCCAGTCAACTATCGGATCGACCTTTGGAGCGAGCAGGGAATGCCGAAAGGGCCGACGAGCTGGGAAGACGTGTTGCACGTGGGCAAGAAGATCAAGGACAAGCATCAGATTCCCGTCGGGATCGGACTCTCTGCCGAGCTCGACACCGCGATGGCGATGCGCACGATCCTGTATGCATTCGGCGGCTCGGTGCAGAACGAGCACGAGCAGGTCGTCCTCGATTCGCCGCACACGCGCGATGCAGTGAAGTTCGTCAAAGCGCTCTACGAGCAGACGATGACGCCAGAAGTGCTCGCGTGGGATGCATCGTCCAACAACCGCGCGCTCCTTGCCGGCAAGGTGTCGCTCGTGCTGAACGCGATCTCGACCACGCGCGCCGCAGAGGACAAGAAGCTGCCGATTGCGGACAAGCTCGGCTTGACGCCGGCACTGAAAGGCAGCGTTCGCGCAATCGGCCTCGAGCACGTGATGGATTGTTACGTGATCTGGAAATTCGCCGAGAACATCGACGGCGCGAAGAAGTTTCTCGTCGACTACATCGACAACTTCGAGCAGGGCTTCAAGGGCAGCGAGTACTACAACTTCCCATGCTTTCCCTCGACGGTGCCCGACATCAAGACGCTGCTTGCCAATGATCCGCACAAGCCGCTCGGCAAGT
>DATFCW010000497.1:0-2197 GCA_035252665.1 Casimicrobiaceae bacterium
ATCGCCTCGCGCGGATCGACCGGCGTTTCGCTGAGCGTCAGCTTGCCGACCTCGATCTTCGACAAATCGAGAATGTCGTTGATGATGCGGAGGAGGTGGACGCCGCTTTCATACACGTCGCGGACGTAGTCGCGATACGACGGATGGCCAAGAGGCCCGAGCGGCTCCTGCTTCAAGATCTCGGAAAAGCCGATGATCGCATTGAGTGGCGTGCGCAGCTCGTGGCTCATGTTGGCGAGAAATTCTGTCTTGGCGCGGCTTGCCGTTTCCGCGGCGTTTTTCGTTTCGACCAGCTGTGCTTCGACGCGTTTGCGCTCCATCGCATAGCGGATCGAGCGTTTGGTCAGATTGCCGTCGCCCTGGCCTTTGACCAGGTAGTCTTGCGCGCCTTCCTGCAACGCGGCGACTGCCATGGTCTCATCTTCGAGACCGCTCAGCACGATCATCGGCATCAGCGGAACGCGCTGATGCGTGCGACGGATCGTCTCGATGCCGTGCGAATCGCCGAGCGACAGATCGACCAGCGCGATATCGAAGCCGCCGGCGGCGACCGCCGACATTCCCTGTTCGAAGCTCGTCACATGGACAAGTTCGAAGGGGAAGTCGCTCGCTTCCTCGAGCAGCAGCTGCGTCAACCGGGCATCGCCCGGGTTATCCTCCATCAGGAGGATGCGCAGCGCGCGCGTCGAAGGGGCGCCGGCGTCCGACATGGTCAGCGTCTTCCCGGAAGGTTTACGCGGCGTGCTCGCTGCGGTTCGGCAGCGTGACGACTTCCAACCAGAAATCCTCGATCGTGTGCACGATCCTCGTGAACTTGTCGAGGTCGACCGGCTTGGTGATGTAGCAGTTGGCGTGGAGCTCGTAGCTCCTGACGATGTCGTTCTCGGCCTCGGACGTTGTGAGAATTACAACTGGAATAAACCGCAGCTTCGGATCGGCTTTGATCTCGGCGAGGACTTCGCGGCCGTCCTTGCGCGGCATGTTGAGGTCGAGAAGGATGATGTCGGGCACGGGCGCGTCGCGGTACTCGCCCTCGTGCCGCAAGAATGCAAGAGCTTCGACGCCGTCGCGCGCGTGATGGATTCGGTTCCGCAACTTGCCTTCGCGCAGCGCCTCCTGCGTCAGGCGCGCATCGCCGGGGTTGTCCTCGACGAGCAAAACTTCGACGAGGTGAGGCTGAAGAGATTGAGAAATCATGTCAGACATGGGTGGCTCCGTTCTGAATATCGGCCGGAAGCGTGAAGTGGAAGCAGCTGCTCTGGCCCGGCGTCGATTCGATCCAGATGCGGCCACCATGGTATTCGATGACTTTCTTGGCAATCGCGAGACCGATGCCGGTGCCGGGATATTTGTTGCGTTCGTGCAAGCGCTGGAAGATCAGGAACACGCGCTCGAGATATTGCGGCTCGATGCCGATGCCGTTGTCCTCGACGACGATGTGGCACATCGCGCCTTCGGCTGTGGCCGAGACGGTGATTGTCGGCGTGACGCCGTCGCGTTGGAATTTGATCGCGTTGCCGATCAGGTTTTGCATGAGCTGCGTCAGCTGCATGCGTACGCCGACGATTCGCGGCAGCGGGCCGACATGGACGATCGCGCCGCTGTCGGAAATAGCCGCCTTGAGATTGGCGAGCGCGCTAGTCACGGCATCGGCGAATTCGAACGGCACCGGATCGCCGCCTTTCCGGCCGATGCGCGAATAGGAGAGGAGATCGTTGATCAGGCGCTGCATCCGGTTGGCGCCCTCGACCGCGAACCCGATGAATTCGTTGGCGTCCTTGTCGAGCTTTTCGTTGTAGCGGCGTTGCAACAGCTGGCAATAGCTCGCGACCATGCGCAACGGTTCCTGCAAGTCGTGCGAGGCGACGTAGGCGAACTGTTCGAGCTCCGCGTTCGACCGCTGGAGCTCCTGATTGCGCTCCTGGATCTCGATGCTCTTGCGCCGGATCTCCTCGTCCATGGCGTGGCGCAGGGTGACGTCGCGGATGGTGCCGACCATATAGAGCGGCTTGTGATTGGCGTCGAATTCGACCGCGACTTCGCGATAAATATACCGAAGCTCGCCGTCCGGCCGAATGATGCGGTATTCGAACGGCTCCGGGTTCTTGCCGGCCGCGATCTCGCTGCGCGTGCGCGCAACCGTGGCGTGATCGTCGGGATGAACCAGCTTGAGGAAATTCTCGGTCGTCGGCACGAA
>DATFCW010000498.1:0-61741 GCA_035252665.1 Casimicrobiaceae bacterium
TCAGGGAAACGTGATCGGCAACCCGATCCTTCCCGTGATCAAGCTTTGCGCGAATCCGCGCACCGTGCGCACGATGAGCGAGCACATCGACCTCGACGTGAGCGGGATTCTGCAGCGCGAGCTCACGCTCGACGTGGCCGGCGATCGCCTGCTCGAGCTCATGTTCCGCACGGCCAACGGCCGGCTCACCGCCGCGGAGGCGCTCGGCCACCGCGAATTCGTGCTGACGCGTCTCTACGAGAGCGCGTGACATCCAACAAGACGGAGGAGGAGGAGGAGATGGAAGCAACGATGCGCACGCGTGCGCGAACGAAATCGATCCTGACCGTAATCGTGGCGGCGTTATCGCTCGCGCTTTTGCCAACCGCGAACGCCGAAATGAGCGAGATCCATGTGTCGCGGCAGTACGGCATCAGCTATCTGCCGCTGATGATCATGGAAGACCAGAAGCTGATCGCTAAGCACGCGAAGACCATGGGCGTCGACGTCAAGGTCGATTGGTCGACGTTCGCGAGCGGCGCGGTGATGAACGACGCGCTGTTGTCGGGCAACCTCCAGTTCGCCTCGGGTGGCGTCGCGCCGTTCACCACGCTTTGGGCGAAGACGCGCGACAATCTCAAGGTCGAGGCCGTGGCGGCCATCAACTCGATGCCGCTCTTCCTCGTCACGCGCGATCCGAACGTCAAGACCGTCAAGGATTTCACCAGCAAGGACAAGATCGCGCTGCCTGCGGTCAAGGTGTCGATCCAGGCCGTGACGTTGCAGATGGCAGCCGAGAAGGCGTTCGGCCCCGGTCAGCAGTACAAGCTCGATCCGCTCACGGTGTCGATGTCGCACCCCGACGGCGAGACCGCGCTGCTATCGGGCAAGTCGGAAGTGACGGCGCATTTGAGCTCGCCGCCGTTCCAATATCAGGAGCTGAAGGCACCCGGCATGCACAAGGTATTCACCTCGTATGACGTGCTGGGCGGCCCGGCCACGTTCAATCTCGTCTGGACGACCACGAGGTTCCACGACGAGAATCCGAAGATTTACGCCGCGTTCGTTGCCGCGCTCGACGAGGCGGAGGCGCAGATCAACCACGACAAGCGCAAGGCCGCGGAGACCTACCTTCGGATCTCCAAGGACAAGCGCGACACGCTTGACGACATTCTCCAGATGCTGAACGATCCCGAGATCAAGTTCACGACGACGCCGCACAACATGATGAAATACGTCGACTTCATGTACAAGGTGGGATCGATCAAGAAGAAGCCCGACTCGTGGAAGGAGATGTTCTTCCCCAACGCGCAGAAGCTTCACGGGAGCTGATGGCCGCCGGTTTCGGCGCGGTCGAGCTTCCCGACGCGGCCGCGATCCGCGACGCGCATCGGCGCATCGCGCCGTTCGTTCGCCGCACGCCGGTGATGACGTGCAAGGCGATCGACGACGAAGTCGGCGCGTCGCTTCATTTCAAGTGCGAGCATCTGCAGAAGGTCGGCGCATTCAAGGCGCGCGGCGCGGTGAACGCGGTGCTTTCGCTCGACGAGGAAAGCGCGCGCCGAGGCGTCGTCACGCATTCGTCCGGGAATCACGGCGCCGCCGTCGCCTACGCCGCGAAGGTGCGCGGCATTCCCGCCTGGGTTGTCATGCCGTCCAACGCGCCGCGCGTCAAGCAGGAGAATGTGCGAAGGTTCGGCGCAACGGTGCGGCTTTGCGAGCCAACGCTCGCAGCGCGCGAAGCAGCGTGCGACGACGTCGCGCGTGAAAGCGGCGCGACGCTGGTCCACCCGTTCGACGATCCCAACGTGATCGCCGGACAAGCCACCGCGACGCTCGAGTTGCTCGATGAGATGGGCGATCTCGATGTCGTGATCGCACCGTGCGGCGGCGGCGGCCTGTTGTCCGGAACAGCGATTGCCGCGAGCGCGCTTCGGCCAGGCATCCGCGTGCTCGGCGCCGAGCCCGTGAACGCCGACGATGCGGCGCGCAGCTTCGCGAGCGGCAAGGTCGAGCCGCTTGCGACCACGACGACGATCGCCGATGGCCTTCGCACGACGCTCTCGCCGCGCACGCTGCACGCGCTTCGCGCGCACGTCGCGGGCTTCGGCACGTGCAGCGAAGTTGGTATCCTGCACGCCATGAGGATGATGTTCGAGCGCATGAAGCAGGTCGTCGAGCCGTCGTCGTCGGTGCCGCTTGCCTGCATTCTCGAGGGCACCGTCGACGTTGCAGGCCGGCGCGTCGGCATCATCGTCAGCGGCGGCAACGTCGATCTCGATCGGTTGCCATGGAACGCATGATTTCGAAGCAGGCACAGGAGGCCGCGCCGCTTCTCGCCGTGCGCGGCGTCACGCTGCAATACAAGACGAAGGATCACCTCGTCACGGCGACGTATCGCGTCGATTTCGACGTGCTGCGCTCCGACCGCTTCATCCTGCTCGGGCCTTCGGGATGCGGGAAGTCGACGCTGCTCAAGGCGGTCGGCGGCTACATGAAACCGATCGAAGGCGAGATCCGGCTCAAGGGCGAGCAGGTCACGCGTCCGGGTCCCGACCGGATGATGGTTTTCCAGGAATTCGACCAGCTCCTGCCGTGGCGCACGGTCAAGGAGAACGTGATGTTCCCGCTTCGCGCGAGCGGGCGCCTGCCGCGCAAGGCGGCGGAGGAGAAGGCGCTCGAATACATCGCGAAGGTGAACCTGACGCCGTTCTGCGATAGCTACCCGCATACGTTGTCGGGCGGCATGAAGCAGCGCGTCGCGATCGCGCGCGGCATGGCGATGGAACCCGACATCCTGCTGATGGACGAGCCGTTCGCGGCGCTCGATGCGCTGACAAGGCGCAAGATGCAGGACGAGCTTCTCGCGTTGTGGGAAGGCACGCGCTTCACGGTGCTCTTCGTCACGCATTCGATACCCGAGGCGATCAAGATCGGAAGCCGCATCCTGCTTCTCTCGCCGCATCCGGGACAGGTCAAGGCCGAGCTCGACAGCCTGGCGCAAGGCGCGAGCGCGGCGCAGACGCTCGCGCTCGAGCAGCGAATTCATTCGATGCTCTTTGCCGACGCGATCGAGGAGCCCGCGCCTGCGGAAGGCGTGACCGCGTAACAGTCATTCGTAAGGTGGCGTCATGGATTCAGTAGCGGAAGCGTTGCCACGGCGGCCGGAGATCCTGCGCGAGCCCATTTCGGCGAGCGAATTCGGCATCGTTCAGAAACCGCTGTCGGCGTGGGAGCGGATCACGAACATCGGCGCGGTGCGCAAGTTCGCGCTGCTCGTCGTCATCGCGGTCGTCTGGGAGCTCTATGCGCGCCAGCTCGACAATCCGCTGCTGTTCCCGACGTTCTCGGCGACGGTGCTCGCGTTCTTCAAGGGCATCTTCGGCGGCGATCTTTTCACCAAGGCCCTGACGTCGCTGCACGTGCTGGTGCTCGGTTACGCAGCCGGCATCGCGTGCGCGGCGATCCTCACAGTGGTTGCGATCACCTCGCGCGTCGGAACGGATTTGCTCGAGCTTCTGACATCGATGTTCAATCCGCTGCCGGCGATCGCGCTGTTGCCGCTTGCGTTGATCTGGTTCGGCCTTGGCACCGGCAGCATCGTGTTCGTCATCATCCATTCGGTGCTGTGGGCGGTGGCGCTCAACACGCATTCGGGCTTCCTCGCCGTGTCCAACACGTTGCGGATGGTCGGGCGCAACTATGGCCTGCGCGGCTTGCCGTACGTCGCGCGAATCCTGATTCCGGCGGCCTTCCCGAGCATTCTCACCGGCCTGAAGATCGGCTGGGCGTTCGCGTGGCGCACGCTGATCGCGGCCGAGCTCGTGTTCGGCGTGTCGTCAGGCTCAGGCGGCCTCGGGTGGTACATCTACGAGAACAAGAACCAGCTCGAAATCCCGAGCGTGTTCGCCGGACTCTTCACGGTGATCGTCATCGGGCTCATCGTCGAGAACGTCGTGTTCCGCGTGATCGAGGCGAAGACGGTGCGCAAGTGGGGGTTGCAGAGCTAGCGTTAACAGGCCGTAATCCGATGCGCATCGTCATCAGCGAGTTCATGGACGCCGCGGCAGTCACGAACCTCAGCTCGCGTTTCGACGTCCGCTACGACAAGGATCTCGTCGACCGGCCACGCGAGCTCGCCGCGCTCCTCGCCGATGCCGATGCGCTGATCGTGCGCAATCGCACGATGGTCGATGGCGCGCTGATCGCGTCGGGGCCGAAGCTTCGCGTCGTCGGCCGGCTCGGCGTCGGCCTCGACAACATCGATCTCCATGCCTGCGCCGCGCGGGGCATTCTCGTCATTCCGGCGACGGGCGCCAATGCGCAGGCTGTCGCGGAATACGTGATCGCCGCGGCGCTCTTGCTGCTGCGCCGCGCGTACGAATCGACGCAGGACGTCGCCGCGGGTCGTTGGCCGCGCGCTGCGCTGTCGAATGGTCGCGAGCTCGCCGGCAAGACGCTCGCGCTCATCGGTTTCGGCAGCATCGGTCGCCTCACCGGGAAGCTCGCGCGCGCGGTCGGCATGCAGGCGATCGGCTTCGACGCGCACATTCCGCCATCGTCTGCGCTCTGGTCGGATGAGGCGACGACACCGCGCACCTTCGCCGAGGCGATCGCCGAAGCGGACGTCGTGTCGCTGCACGTGCCGTTGACTCCAGCCACGCGCAACCTGATCGACGCGACGCGCATTGCGACGATGAAGCACCAAGCGATCCTGATCAACACGTCGCGTGGCGGCGTCGTCGACGAAATGGCGCTCGCCGATGCGTTGCGCGCCCGGCGCCTCGGTGGTGCGGCGCTCGATGTCTTCGAGCGCGAGCCGCTGCCTGCCGGATCGGCGCTCGATGGGTGTCCCAATCTGCTGCTGACGCCGCACATCGCCGGCGTGACGCGCGAGTCGAACGAGCGTGTCTCGTCGCTCATCGCCGAAAAAGTCACTGAAGCATTGGCTGCCTGACGATGCCGACCTTCGCGCTGCCCGAGCTTCGCGATCTCGCGCAACGCGCGCTGATCAACGCAGGCGCGTCCGAAGCGACGGCGCGCATCACCGCGCGCGCACTCGCGGACGCGCAAGCGCAGGGGCTCCCCTCGCACGGGATGGCGCGTGTCGCGCAGTATGCGACGCATTTGCGCAACGGCCGCGCGGATGGTCGTGCCGTGCCGGTGATCGCGCGCGAGCGTGGCGGTGCGATTCTCGTCGACGCACGATGCGGCCTTGCGTTTCCCGCGTGCGCGCTCGCCGTCGAGGAGGCGATTCGCCGTGCACGCGAGTTGGGCGTCGCGTTCGCCGGGGTCACGAATAGCCACCACTTCGGCGTCGCGGCGTGGCATCTCGAGCCCGTCGCCGCCGCCCGAATGATGGGCCTTGCCTTCGGCAATTCGCCCGCGGCGATGCCGGCCGCCGGCGGCAAGCGTGCGCTCTTCGGCACCAATCCGATCGCCGCCGTGTTTCCTCGCCGCGACCGCGATGCGCTGTCGATCGATCTGTCGTTGTCCGAAGTCGCGCGCGGCAAGGTGATGGTCGCGGCGAAGGAGGGGAGAGCCATTCCGCTCGGCTGGGCGCTCGATCGCGAAGGCCAACCGACGACCGATCCGAAGGCCGCGCTCGAAGGGTCGATGCTCGCGATGGGCGGCACGAAGGGCGCGATGCTCGCGCTCATCGTCGAGTTGCTCGTCACCGCATTGACGGGCGCCGCGCTTGGATTCGAGGCGAGCTCGTTCTTCGTGGACGAGGGCAATCGTCCGCGCATCGGCCAGGCCTTTCTCGTGATCGATCCCGATGCGCTCGCAGGCCGCGAGACGTATTTCGAACGGCTCGAAACGCTGATCGCTGCAATGCTCGAGGACGAAGGCGTGCGACTGCCCGGTGCGCGGCGCGCGGCGCTCGGGGAGGAAGCGCGTGCACGAGGCGTCGACATCGCGCAGTCGCTTGCCGATCAATTGCGCGCGCTCTCGGGATGAGCGCTGCCGGGCCGCCCCAAGACGCGAATTCCGCCCCCGCGGGGGCAGCGAAGCAGCGAAGCTGCGAGCGTGGGGGGATCATGCAAGCGCTGCCGGTCGGGACGAGCTCGAACGCACCAACCGCGTGCTGCGCACGCTTCGCGCGGGGCATCGCGCACTGCTTCGCGCGGGCGACGAGGCGACGCTCGTCGAGACGATCTGCAAGGCACTGGTCGACGAGGGCGGTTACCCGATCGCCTGGATCGGCTATGCCGACAACGACGCAGAACGGACGATTCGCATCGTGGGCCACGCGGGCGCGAGTGAAGCGATGCTCGCGCGGCTGCAGCTCTCATGGGATGCATCGCGTCCTAGCGTGTCGGGCGAGGCAATCCGGACCGGCACGCCGTCGGTCGGACGCAGGCTTCGCAGCGATCCAGTGCTCGCGCGCTGGCGAAGCGATGCGGCGCGCCTGGGCTACGGCGCGGTGAGCGCCTTTCCGCTGCGCATCGGCGACGAGGTGATTGGCTGCCTGACGCTCGTTGCCGCCGATGAGAACGCGTTCGACGAGAGCGAGGTGGCGCTGTTGCAGGAGCTCGCCGACGACGCCGCGTATGGCATCGGCCATTCGCGCATGCAGACGCGCGGCATCGAGGCGGAGCAAACGATCGCGCGCATGGCGCTTCGCGATCCATTGACCGGCTTGCCCAACCGCGCCGCGATGCGCGCGACGTTGCGGGATGCGATCGCGATTTCGCGCGAGACGGGAGTGCCGCTCGCGGTGCTGTCGATCCACGCCGCGCACTTCGACGAGATCGGCGACACGCTCGGCCGCGACGCAAGCGACACGCTCGTGCTCGAAATGGCGAGGCGCGTGCGCGACGTCGCCGCCGACGCCGAGCATCGACTTGCGCGCATCGGCGACGACGATCTGCTGCTTCTCGCCAATGCCGAGAGCGATGACGCCGGCGCGCTCGCGCGGCGCATCGATGCGGCGCTGTATCCACCGATGGACTTTGCCGGCGTACAGCTCGACGCGCGCGGCGCGATCGGCGTTGCGCTCTATCCCGCGCATGGCGACGATCCGGACGAGCTCATGCGCCGCGCGAAGACCGCGATGTACCAGGCGGGTACGGGCGGCTTCGCTTTCTACAGCGGGCTGCACGACGACGCGCGCCGACAAAGCCTCGCGCTGATCGGCGATCTGCGTCGTGCGATCGAGAACGGCGATCTCCTGCTGTACTGCCAGCCTAAAGCGCGAATGGCGACGTGTCGGCTTTGCGGCGCCGAAGCGCTGATGCGTTGGCGGCATCCGCGGGAAGGGATGGTGTCGCCTTCGCGCTTCGTCGCGCTCGCCGAGCACGCGGGCCTCATCACGCCGCTTACGCAATGGGTCCTGGAGGCGGCATTCCGCGAACGGCGGCGTTGGCATGAAAGCGGTTTCGACCAGCCGCTGGCCGTCAATGTGTCGCCGCGCGATTTCCACGATCCGATGCTCGTTGCGCGCGTTCGTGACCTGATGGCCGCGCACGAGACGATGCCCGGCTGGATCGAGTTCGAGCTCACGGAATCGGCATTGATGGAGGAGCCCGAGCGGGTCATCGAGACGCTGCGGCAGTTGCGCGATCTTGGCATCGAATCGATGGTCGACGACTACGGCAGCGGCTACTCGAGCCTGCGCTATCTGCAGCAGATGCCGGTGTCGGCGATCAAGATCGATCAGTCGTTCGTTCGCGGCATGCGAAGCGACGCCGATTCGGCGGCGATCGTGCACTCGACGATCGAGCTTTGCCACACGCTGTCGTTCGCGGCGATCGCCGAGGGTGTCGAGGACGAAGCATCGTGGAACGCGCTTTCGGACGAAGGCTGCGATGCGGTGCAGGGGTACTATGTCGGGAGGCCGCTACCGGTCGACGAATTCAAGGCTTGGGCGGCAACGTCGCGCTGGAACGCCGATTCGCGCGCGCAACGACACGCCGGAAGCTTCACACGGACCGCATGAAACCACTGCCTCGGGCCGCCTCGCTGTTGCTGAACGCAGCGCACGCGATGGATCACATGTTCCTGCTGATCTTCGCGACGTCGGTCGGCGCGATCGCGGGCGATTTCGGCTTCGCGCATTGGGAGGACCTGATGCCGTACAGCGTCGGCGCGTTCGCGATGTTCGGCATCGGTTCGCTGCCGGCGGGCAGGCTCGGCGACCATTGGGGACGCCGGCGGATGATGATCGTCTTCTTCTTCGGCATGGGGGCGGGGGCGCTGCTCGTCGCGATGTCGCACTCGGCGTGGCAGCTGGCGCTCGCTCTGGCGTTCATGGGCGTGTTCTCATCGATCTACCACCCGGTCGGCATCCCGATGCTCGTTCAGCGTGCCGATCGTCCTGGACTTACGATCGGCGTGAACGGTCTCGCGGGCAATCTCGGCGTCGCGCTGTCGGCGCTCATCACCGGTGCGCTCGTCAAGTACGTTGGATGGCGGGCCGCGTTCGAGGTGCCGGCGCTGGTGGCGATCGCGTGCGGCATCGCGTTCGCGCGCGTCGCGCCGCACGAATCGGTCGTCCCCGCGCGGCGTGCGCCATCGCGGCCGATGCTCGATCGCCGGTCGCTCACGCACATCTTCACGATCGTCACCGTGGCGTCGATCTCCGCGAGCCTGATCTTCAACTTCACCACCAACGGCAACGGCGAGCTTCTGCGCGAACGCATGCACGGCATCGTCGAGGATCCGGCGGTGCTCGGCCTGCTGCTTGCGGGTGCGTATGTCGCCGGGGCGATCGCGCAGGTGAGCGTGGGCCTGATGCTCGATCGCGTGTCGCTCAAGACGCTCTATGCCGGCATCGTCGTCGTGCAGGCGCCGCTCTTCCTGCTCGCCGCGAACGCGAACGGTTGGGCGCTCTATGCGTTCCTGTTCGCGTTCATGATCGCCGTGTTCGGCGCGATACCGTTCACCGATGCGATGATCGTCCGTTACGTCGACGATCGGATGCGCTCGCGCGTTTCCGGCATGCGCTTCGCGGTGGCTTTCGGCGTGAGCTCGCTCGCCGTGTGGCTGCTCGGCCCGCTCGTAAAGTCGAGCGGATTCCGCGCGCTGCTGCTCGTCATGGCGGCCACCGCGTTCGTCACGTTCTGCGTCGTGCTGCTGCTTCCGCGCTCGCGGACGAAGGGACTCGGCGCCGACGAAGCATCGCCATCGGCCGCCGATTGACGCCGCGGGTTTCGTGCCCGCTCGCTTGACATCGCGATCCGCCGGCGTTTTCATGGCCCGGGGGCAGGCGCCGCCGTACGCGTCGCGCAGGCGCATCCGATCCCTGTCCCTTGATACCTGATTCCTGACACGGGGAGATCATCATGCTCGAAGCGCTGCGGCCCGATCCCACGTTCTATCCGTCTCCGCGCCTCGCGATGGAAGCCGATCGCGAGCGCTTCACGTACACGGCACTGCTGTCGCCCGATCGCTCGCGTCCCGATGCGCTCGCCGTTGTCGACGTCGAGCGCTCGTCGAAGTCCTTCGGCAAGATGCTGTATCGGCTCGACATGCCGGTTGCGGGCGACGAGTTCCACCACTTCGGCTGGAACGCATGCTCGTCGGCGCTCTCGCCAATGTCCGGTCACACGTTCCTAAAGCGTCGCTATCTGATCGTTCCCGGCATACGCTCGTCGCGTTTGTACGTGATCGATACGCAACCCGACCCGCGGCGGCCGAGCATCGTCAAGATCATCGAGCCTGCCGAAGTCGTGCGCAGGACCGGCTATTCGCGTCCGCACACCGTTCACTGCGGCCCCGAAGGCATCTATGTGAGCACGCTCGGCGGCGCGGGTGCCGACGGCACCGACGGCGTGCCGGGCGTCTTCATCCTGGATTGCGAAAGCTTCGAGATCCTCGGCAAATGGGAGATTGATCGCGGTCCGCAGAAGCTGCATTACGACTTCTGGTGGAACCTGCCGCGCGATTACATGGTGTCGAGCGAATGGGGCCTGCCGCCCCAGTTCGAGAACGGCATCGTCGCGGACGACCTGCTCTCGAACCGGTACGGGCACGCGCTGCACTTCTGGGATTTGCGCGCCCGCAAGCACGTGCAGACGATCGATCTCGGCGCTAATCATCAGATGGCGCTCGAAGTGCGTCCCGCGCACGATCCGGTGCGCGAGTACGGGTTCGTCGGCGTCGTGATCGACACCACGAATCTCGAAGCGTCGATCTGGACATGGTATCGCGAGCGTGACGGCAAGTTCGGCGCGCAGAAGACGGTGACGATTCCCGCGGAACCAGCCGATGCCGACGATCTGCCGCCGCTTCTGAAGGGCTTCGGCGCAGTGCCGCCGCTCGTGAGCGACATCGATTTGTCGCTCGACGATCGCTTCCTCTATGTGGCGTGCTGGGGCACCGGGGAGTTACGCCAATACGACGTCAGGGATCCGATGCAGCCGCGCCTTGCGGGAAGCGTTCGCGTCGGCGGCATCGCGAAGCATACGAAGCATCCGAGCGGACGGTCGTTCGGCGGCGGGCCGCAGATGACGGAGATCAGCCGCGACGGCAAGCGCGTCTACTTCACCAATTCGCTCTACAGCACGTGGGACACGCAGTTCTATCCGGACGGTATCCCGGGCCTCCAGGTGATGTGCCACGCGGATGCCAATGGCGGTCTTCGGCTCGATCCGGAATTCTGCGTCGAGTTCGGCGCAGAATACGGCGCGCATCAGGTGCGTCTCGAAGGCGGCGATTGCTCGACCGATTCGTTCTGCTATTCGTCGGCGTGATCGCAGCGTGATCGACATCCACGCGCATGGCGCGCTGTGGCTCACCGTGGTCGCGCTCGGCGTCTACCACGGGTTGAATCCGACGATGGGCTGGCCGCTGGCGGTCGCGAACGGACTTGCCGCCAAGCGAGGCAGGGCCGTGTTCGCGACCGCGTGGCCGCTCGGCGTCGGACATTTCGCCGCAATGGCGATCGTGCTCGTTCCTTTCGCGCTGCTCGCGTGGTACGTGCAATGGAGCCAGGCGATCCGCCTCGCGGCGGGCGCCGCGCTGCTGCTGTTCGGCGCTTATCGGCTGATCGCTCGTCGCCATCCGCGTTTTCTGACGCGCGTTCGTCCGACACGGCTCGCATGGTGGTCGCTGCTCGTCGCGACCGCGCATGGCGCGGGATTGATGCTGGTGCCGCTCGCGCTTGGTCTGTGCACATCGCCACAGTCTGCGAGTGGGCATGGCCTTTCGATGCCCGCGATGCGCGGTGACGTCGCGACGGCGGTCGCGGTGTCGATCGTGCATACGATGGCGATGATCGGCGCCGGATTGGCGCTCGCGTGGACCGTCTATCGTTATCTCGGCTCGCGCTTTCTGACGCGAAGCTTCTTCGATCTCGACAAGGTCTGGGGCGCCAGCCTGGTCGCGACGGGCGCACTCAGCCTGGCGCTCGCCGCCTGAGGGTCAACCCGCGCCGAACGTCACGACGTCTTCGCTTGCGATCAGCACGATAGGCGCACCGCCGTTGGAGATGCGGGCAGCATCGGCGAGCGCATCGCGTCCGGGTTGCGATGCGGCGCACGCATTGAGCGCTGCGAGCGACGGGAAATGAATTTCCGCGATCCGGTGGAACGGCGCTTTCGTTCCCGGTGCGCCTTCGATCCTGGTCAGCACGGCTTTGGTGGCGCCCGCCGCATCGAAGATCGGCGCGGCCATCGGCAAATGCTCGTTGCCGTACGCGCGCTCGAATGCAGCGACATCCTTGGGCGTCGGATAGATCACGATCAGCTTCGCTCCAGCCATGGCGATTCTCCTGACGATCGCTATCAGAAAATCGCGCGATCGCGGTTGGCGGCCTTGTCGAGGCCTTTCGCGGCATCGATACCGCCGCACCTGGTGAACACGGTTCCGTCGATGTCGGTCTCGGTGAAGTCGGCGCCGGCGATTTCGGCGCCGGTCAGATTGGCGCCGGACAGTTTGACGCCGAACAAGTTGGTGCCGCGCAGGTTCGCGCCGCGAAGATCGGCAAACATCATCATCGAGCGGCTCAAGTCGGCGCCGCTCAAGTTGGCGCCCGACAGATTCGCGTTGCTCAAGTCGGTGCGCATCTGTCCCATGCCCTGATTGCGGATGTCGACGCCGAGTCGCGCGCCAGCGAGGTTGGCGCCGTGCAGATCTGCGCCCGGAAGATCGGCGATCATCCGCACGCCCGAGAGATCGGCGTTCGCGAAGTCGGGACGCGTTTTGACCTCGCCGCCGAGGATCACGAGGCCGAGCATCGTGCTGCCGGAAAGATTCGCGCCGGCGAGCTTCGCGCCCATCAGCCATGCGCCATTGAGATTCGCGCCGGCGAGATTCGCGCCGCTCAGGTTCGACGAGATGAGGCGCGAGGCGAAAAGGTTCGCGCGCGAAAGATCCGCGCGCCGGAAGTCGATGTTGCTCAGATCGAGGTCCGATAGATTTTTGCCGGCGAGATTCGCGGGCGGGCTCGCATTCGCGACGAGCGTTCGCACCTCGTCGGCGGTCATGTCGGCGCCGAACGATGACGAGAGGCATCCGAGCAGCACGACGCCAACGAGCATCGCGCACGCATGCGTGCTGCGCGACCGCGGGCGAGCTTCACGCATCGCCAGCGCCCAGCGCGCGCGCATGATGGCGAAGATGATCATCGATGAACGTCGCGATGAAGAAGTAGCTGTGGTCGTAGCCGTCCTGCATGCGCAAGTCGAGCGCGACGCCCGCGCGCTCGCACGCCGACTCGAGCAAGCCGGGCTTGAGCTGGTTTTCGAGGAACGGGTCGCGCGTGCCCTGGTCGACGAGAATCGTCGGTCCGCGCCACCCGCGTTGCTCGATCAGTGCCGCCGAATCGTACGCACGCCAGGCATTGCGATCGTCACCCAGATATCCGCGCAGCGCCTTCTCGCCCCATGGGCAACGCGTTGGCGAAGCGATCGGCGCGAATGCCGACACCGACTTGTAGCGATCCGGATTGCGTAGCGCGATTACGAGCGCACCATGGCCACCCATCGAATGACCGAAGATGCCGGTTTTCATCGCATCCACCGGGAACTGGCTCGCGACGAGCGCGGGCAGCTCCTCGGTGACGTACGAATACATCCGATATCCTTGCGACCACGGCGTCTGCGTCGCATCGACGTAGAAGCCGGCGCCGAGGCCGAAGTCGTAGCTTTCCGCTTCACCGGCGAAGCTCAACCCGCGCGGGCTCGTGTCGGGAACGACGATCGCGAGGCCGAGCTTCGACGCGGCGCGCTGCGCGCCGGCCTTGACGATGAAGTTCTCCTCGGTGCACGTGAGGCCCGACAGCCAGTAGAGCACGGGTACGCGACGTTCCTCGGCCTGCGGCGGAAGGTAGACGCCGAAACGCATGCGGCAGCGCGTCTCGCGAGCATCGTGCGCGTAAACCGCCTGCGTGCCGCCGAAACAGCGGTTGCGCGAAACCGGTTCGAGGGTTGTTTCGCTCACGCTCGATGACGTGAAAAATCAGTGCCTAAGAAATTGGTGCCAGAGATGTATTTCCGCATCGTGGAAATACATCTCCGGCACCAATTTCGATGGGCACCGATTCCGGTGCCCGCCCGCCCTCAGGCGCTCGGCCGCACGCCCTTCGATTTCGCGACCTGGGTCGCGATGAAGTCCATCAGCGGCGGCGACAGGCAGTCGTACGGCTCGAGCCCGAGCTCGCGCAGACGGCTTCGCACGGCACCCATGTTCTCGGGATTGGCACCTGCCTCGATGATCGAGGAGACGAACGCGGCGAATTCCGGCGGCGACCATCCGCGCTCGGGCGAAAGCTCGGTGTGGATGAAGTCGAAACCGTACAGCGGATGGCCCTTGTTTTCGATGCGCCCGTACATGTGCACGCCGCAATCCTTGCAGGCGTAGCGTTGAATCGCCGCGTTCGGATCGACGATCGACAGCTTGTTGCCGTTCGCCTTGACGGAAAGCTTGTCGCGCGGCACGACCGCGACCTGCGAGAACAGCGCGCCGGCGGGCTTCCAGCACTTCGTGCAGCCGCAGACGTGGTTGTGCGCGCTTTGCGCGGCGATTCCGATCGCGACCTTGTCGGACGCGCAATTGCAGTAGAGCGTTCCGCCGGCGAAATTCGGTGCGGCTTTCGCGATGCCGTTATCGACGGCGGGATGAATCGAAGGTGTCGCCATGATGAAACCTCCTGTCGAAGCGAATGTGACGGCTTAAGTGGTCAGTAGTTGACGACTGACCGAATGGACTTGCCCTCGTGCATCAGATCGAAGCCTTCGTTGATGCGATCGAGTGGCAGCGTATGCGTGATGAGGTCGTCGATGTTGATCTTTCCTTCCATGTACCAGTCGACGATCTTCGGCACGTCGGTGCGGCCGCGCGCGCCGCCGAACGCCGTGCCCTTCCACACGCGACCGGTGACGAGTTGGAACGGCCGCGTCTTGATTTCCTGCCCGGAACCGGCGACGCCGATGATCGTCGATACACCCCACCCGCGATGGCAGCATTCGAGCGCCTGGCGCATCACGTCGACGTTGCCGATGCACTCGAACGAGTAGTCGGCGCCTCCGCCGGTCAACTCGACGAGATGGGGCACGAGGTCGCCCTTGACCTCCTTCGGATTGACGAAGTGCGTGAGGCCGAACTTGCGTGCGAGCTTCTCGCGCGCGGGATTCAAATCGACGCCGATGATCATGTTGGCGCCGACCATCCGCGCCCCCTGCACGACGTTGAGCCCGATGCCGCCGAGCCCGAACACCACGACGTTCGCACCCGGCTCGACTTTCGCCGTGTTGATTACCGCGCCGATGCCCGTGGTCACGCCGCAGCCGATGTAGCAGACCTTCTCGAACGGCGCGTCCTCGCGGATCTTCGCGACGGCGATCTCGGGCAGCACGGTGAAATTCGCGAACGTCGAGCAGCCCATGTAGTGATGGACCATCTCGCCGCCCAATGAAAAACGGCTCGTGCCGTCGGGCATCAGTCCCTTGCCCTGCGTCGCGCGAATCGCCGTGCAGAGGTTCGTCTTGCGCGACAGGCACGACTTGCACTGGCGGCATTCGGGCGTGTAGAGCGGGATCACGTGATCGCCCTTGCGCACGCTCGAAACGTTCGGTCCGACGTCGACGACGATGCCCGCGCCTTCGTGGCCGAGGATCGCGGGGAAAAGGCCCTCGGGATCCGCGCCGCTGCGCGTGAACTCGTCGGTATGGCAGATTCCGGTCGCCTTGATCTCCACCAGCACCTCGCCCGATTTCGGGCCGGCGAGTTGCACGGTCTCGATCGTCAATGGCTGTCCGGCTTTGTGAGCGACTGCTGCGCGCACGTCCACGGTGCATCCTCCTCGTTGTGGTTGCAGCGCCCGATGCGATCGGCGGGACGTGCAGGTTACGACATTTTCGGACCGCGTGCACGTTCACGTTGCTGGTTGTTGCGGCGCAGCAACGTCGTCGCGCGGCGACACGCAAGACGCAAATTGACTTTGCAAAGCCGCTAGCAGAGACTCTGTCACCGCAGCTTTGCGCGGCAGCGCTTCGGCGCGCAATGCCGCGATTCATAACGTCGACGACAGAGGAGGCTCTATGAAGATTGTCGATGCGCCGTGGTTTCGAAAAGCAGCAGCAGTGGCATTTGTCGGCTCGCTCGTTGTTCCGGCACTCTCCTGGGCCGATGCCGATCTCGACAAGATGCTCGCCAATCCCAACAACTGGGCGATGCAGGCGGGCGACATGCACAACCAGCGTTACAGTCCGCTGAAGCAGATCAACAAGAGCAATGTCGGCAAGATGCAGGTCGCATGGATGTTCTCGACCGGCGTCCTGCGCGGGCACGAGGGCTCGCCGCTCGTGCTCGGCGATACGATGTACCTGGTCTCGCCGTTTCCGAACAAGGTCTTTGCGCTCGACCTCGACACGCAGAAGATCAAATGGCGTTACGAGCCGAAGCAGGACGCGGCCGTCATCCCGCAAATGTGCTGCGACACCGTGAACCGCGGCCTCGCGTATGGCGACGGCAAGATCTTGCTGCAGCAAGCCGACAGCACGCTCGTCGCGCTGGACGCTAAGACCGGCAAGGTGGTCTGGAGCGTCAAGAACGGCGACCCGAAGCTCGGCGCCGTCAACACCAACGCGCCGCACGTGTTCAAGGACAAGGTGATCACCGGCATCTCCGGCGGCGAATGGGGTGTGCGCGGCTACATCACCGCGTACGACATCGGCACCGGCAAGCAGGTCTGGCGCGCCTACAGCACGGGTCCCGACGCCGAAATGCTGTTCGATCCCGACAAGACGATGACGTGGACCGACGGCGAGATGAAACCGGTCGGCAAGGATTCCTCGCTCAAGAGCTGGCAGGGCGATCAGTGGAAGATAGGCGGCGGCACCACGTGGGGCTGGTACAGCTACGACAAGGACCTGAACCTGCTCTATTACGGAAGCGGCAATCCCTCGACCTGGAATCCGATCCAGCGCAAGGGCGACAACAAGTGGTCGATGACGATCTTCGCGCGCGACGTCGACACGGGAATGGCGAAGTGGGTGTTCCAGATGACGCCGTGGGATCAGTGGGACTACGACGGCGTCAACGAGATGATCCTCGCCGACATCAACGTCAAGGGCAAGCCGACGAAGGCGCTCGTCCACTTCGACCGTAACGGGTTCGGCTATACGCTCGACCGCGCGACCGGCGCACTGCTCGTCGCGGAGAAGTACGACCCGGCGGTCAACTGGGCGACGCACGTTGACATGAAGACGGGACGCCCGGAAGTGGTGAAGAAATACGCGCCCGGTGAAAATGGCGCCGACTTCAACAACAAGGGCATCTGCCCGGCGGCGCTCGGCTCGAAGGACGAGCAGCCGGCATCGTTCGATCCTCAGACCAAGCGGTTCTACGTGCCGACCAACCACGTCTGCATGGATTACGAGCCGTTCCAGATCGAGTACACGGCCGGTCAGCCCTACGTCGGCGCCACGCTCGCGATGTTCCCCGCGCCCGGGGGCAATACGATGGGCAATTTCATCGCGTGGGATGCCGGCACCGGGAAGATCGTGCAATCCAAGCCCGAGAAGTTCTCGGTCTGGAGTGGCGCGCTGACGACCGCGGGCGGCATCGCGTGCTACGGGACGCTCGAGGGCTATCTGAAGTGCGTCGACTCGAACGACATCAACAAGGAGCTCTTCAGGTTCAAGACGCCGTCGGGCATCATCGGCAACGTCTTCACCTACGAGCACAAGGGCAAGCAGTACATCGGCGTGTTCTCCGGCATCGGCGGCTGGGCCGGGATCGGCATGGCGGCGGGCCTGGAGAAGCCCGAGGAGGGACTTGGCGCGGTCGGCGGTTACAAGGAGCTTGCCGACTACACGAACCTCGGCGGCTCGCTCACGGTGTTCGCGCTTCCGCAAACCTGAAGCCTTTCGCGATTGCCGGCGTCGCAAAAAAGCGGCGCCGGCAGTTGCGCCTTCTCGTGGCGCGCCAGCGCCCGTCAATCGATTCGCCCTGCTGGAGACTCGATGCGAACCATGATTTCAGGCGCGACAGCGTTCGCGTTGTCGCTTGCCATGCATACCGTCGCGACCGCGCAGGCGACGACGCCACAGGCGGGCGCTTCGACCGCACAAGCGTCGACTGCGCAACCGAGCGGCAACAAGGTGACGCGAACGGAGAACGGCAAGACGCTCTACACGGTCGTCGACGGATACAAGGTCGATTCGAACACGATGAACGGCTTTCGCGCGTGGCGCGCCGCCGCGTGCGATCGTTGCCACGGCGCGAATCAGCAGGGACTGGTCGGCCCTTCGCTGATCGAAAGCCTGAAGACGTTGACCAAGGCGGAGTTCGTCAAGACGCTGCACGATGGCCGGCTCGAAAAGGGCATGCCGAGCTGGCAGACGAGCAAGATGGTGATGGACAACATGGACAACCTGTATGCGTACCTGAAGGGCCGCTCGAACGGCGACATCACGCGCGCGCACGTCGAGGAGCTGAAGCAATGACGTGCGTTGCATCGACGACAGCGGTGAAGCGCATCACGCGCACGGCAACATGCATCGCCGGTTTCGTCGCGATGCTCGCGATGGCGCCCGCGCTTGCCGCCGACGAGGCGCGCACCGCATTCCGCCCCTGCATCGATCCGTCGAACCTGCCGTTCGCGAACGACAAAGGCGAGGGCTTCGAGAACAAGATCGCCGCGCTCTTCGCGAGCAAGCTCGGCTTGCCGGTCCAGAGCTATTCGTTTCCGCAGCGGATGAACTTCATCCGCAACACGCTGCGTTATCGGTTGCCGGGCGAGGACTTTCGCTGCGACATCGTCATGAGCGTGCCGGCGAGCTACGATCAGGCGATGGCGACGGCTCCCTATTACCGTTCGACGTATGCGCTCGTTTATCGCAAGGGGACGGGACTCGATCAGGTGAAATCGGGCGAGGACTTCCTCGCCTTGCCGGCGGACGTTCGCGCGAAGCTGCGCATCGGCTTTTTCGACAAGTCCCCCGCCGGCACGTGGCTCGTCAAGCATGGAATGGAAGCGCAGGCGAAGCCGTACCCGATCATGTCGCCCGATCCGGATCAGTACCCGGGCCAGATGATCGACACCGAGCTCGCGAAGGGAAGGATCGACGCCGCCATCGTGTGGGGCCCGATTGCGGGCTATTACGCGAAGCGCGTCCCCGGCGTCGAGTTCGCGGTCATTCCGCTGCGCTCCGAGCCGGGAGTCAAGTTCGATTACGCAATCGCCATGGGCGTGCGTCGCGGCGAGAGCGAATGGAAGGCCACGATCGACAAGTTGATCGTCGACAACCAGGCGGCGATCACGCAGATCCTTCGCGATTACAACGTCCCGTTGATCGACGCGAATGGCAAACCGCTGGGATGAGCATGATCCGTTCGATCGCCCTTTGTGCCGCACTGCTATGCGCGACGCCGCTCGCCACCGCGAACGATTTCCCGACGCGCGCGCGCGTCGACTACGTGCTGTCGTGCATGCAGGACAACCGGATGCCGCCGCAGGAGTCGATGTACAAATGCTCGTGCGCGATCGACGCTATCGCTGCGAAGGTTCGCTATCGTGACTGGGTCGACCTGTCGACGGTGGCGAACGGCGTCACGATCGCCGGCGAGCGCGGCGGGGTCATGCGCGATCTGAAGGATGCGCGAAAGCTGATCGGCTCGTATCGCAAGCTGCAGGACGACGCGAAGCGCGAGTGCTTCATCCCGACGAAGTAGAGCTGCGCTGAAAGCGCTCTTCAGTGCTTCGCCGGCGTCGCATCGAACGCCACACGCACGCCGACGAAGATCGCCCGCGGCGACCCGAGCGCATGGAACTGCTCCGATACCGGGGCGATGCCCTGCGCGGGGCCGAAGCTTCGTCCCGGTCCCGTGAACACGTTCGAGCCGAGTTGCGCGAAGTTCGCGTACTGGCGATCGAACAGATTCTCGACCGTAGCGAATAACGTCACGCGCGGCGTCAGCGCGTATTGCGCATCGAGATTGACGACGAAATAGCCGGGGAGGGAACCGCCGCGGTCGGCATTGTTGTCGTCGCCGATCGGATATTGGCTCGATACGGCGAGCATCGAAACACCGAGGTCCGCCTTGGGCACGACGCTCCAGTCGACGCGGAGCTTCGCGCTTTGCGCAGGAATGCCGGGTATGCGATTGCCGGCGTGCACGACGATGCCGCCAGCTGCGTCCGCCTGCGAGTTGTTCGGGCTCGACGCGTCGAACGTCGACCGATAGCGCGCATCGATCGCATCGTAGCGAAACGTCACGGTGACGGGGTCGGTGCGCCAGGTGGCGCCGAGCTCGATGCCTTGGCGTCGTGTTCTGCCGACGTTGCGGAAGTAGCCGGCGTTCGTCGCGCCAGCCCCGCTCGGAATGAAGGCGAGATCGTCGCGCAGACCGGTGCGATAAACCGCCGCCGACCAGGCGAGATTGCGCCATTTGCCGCGCGCACCAGTTTCGATCGTCGACGACACCACTTTCTTGAGCGGCGGATCGGCGAGGAATTCGTTCGGCAGCTTGCAGGGCGCGTCGGGATCGGCGCAGGTGAGCTCGATTGGCGTCGGCGCGCGCATGCCTTCGTTGTAGCTCGCGTACGCGGTGAACGCCGGCGTCGGATTGAAATTGACGCCGACCGCCGGATCGAGGCGCGAGAACGCGTTCGTGCCGTTCAGTGCGGCATCCTGGCCGCTGCGGTCCTCGATCACCGCGCGCGCCGTATCGTAGCGAGCCGACACGCTCATCGACCACGCGTCCGAGAGCGTAATCAGGTCGCTCGCATAGACCGCTGCATCGCTGTTGCGAAGCGCGACGATCGTGGTGTCGACGAACGGACCGGTGCCGATAGTGTTGCGGTCGGGTGCGAACGTTGCCGGCTGCGCTGCCTGCGAGAAATGCGTGATGCCGCCGTTTGCGCTCGCGCCGATCGCGAATTGATGCACGCGTCCGGTGAGCTTTGTGCGAAGCGTCCACTGCAGCGCGGCGCCGTAGCTCGTCTCGTCAATCGTGGCGCGATCGTTCGTTCCGGGATTGGTCTCCACCAGGCCAGTATCGGGATCGATATCGCCGAAATCGTCGTTGACGTTGCTCGAAAGATTGTTGTTGCGATATCGGCGGTAGTAGAGGTTCGCGTCGACGAGCTGGTCCTCGCCAAGGAAGCGGCTCACTTTCGCGATCACGAACGCGAGCCGGTTCTCGTTGATGTCGGGATACGTGTAAGGATCGCGCGGCGCATCGAGAAACGACACCGGCAACGTTTGCGAGCCTTCGAGCGTGTTGTCGGCCAGCGTCACGCTGACGTCGATGTTCGATCGCTCGTCCTCGCGCCCGACCTTCGCGAAGAATTGCCGCACGCGGCTTCCGGAATGCTTCGCGTAGCCGTCGTCGTCGGCGAAGTTGCCGGTTGCGAACGCGTCGAGCGCGTCGTGGGAGACGCCGTACTGGAATTCGAGCGCGCGACGTCGAAACGAGCCGCCCGACGCCTCGAACGACAAGCCGGGATACTGGTCACCGCTCTTCGTGTAAATGGTGAGCGCGCCGCCGAGTGTGTTGAGGCCGAACGCGGGCACCGTGCCGGGTAACAGTTGCACGCTCGATATCGCCGAGCGCGGCAGCAAATCCCAGTTGACGACGTCGCCGAAGGCCTCGTTGATCCGCACGCCGTCCTGGAACACGGAAACGCCTTGCGGCGTTCCGAGCAGCGGCGACGCCGCGAAGCCGCGGAACTCGAGCGACTGCTGGAATGCGTTGCCCTGGCCCGATGCCGCGCTGACGCTGTTGGCGTTGAGATCTAGGAACTGCGTCAGCGTGAGCGGGCGCAGCCGCGAGAACTGCCGGTTGTCGAAGATCTGCACGTTCGCCGGCACATCGCGAAGCGCCGTGCCGAGCCCCGGCAGCGGCGCAGTGCCGACGACATCGACCGAGGGCAACTCGAACACCTCGGCCGCATTGTCGGCGGCGTGCGCGCCGCTGCACGCGGCAAGGATCGCCAGCGCAGCGACGGCCCGTCGCGTCGCGTCATGTCGATGGACGCTCATCGTCTCGCGTCTCCGAATGTCTTCATGCATCCATGCGCCCGTGCAGGCTCTAGAATAGCGGCGAGCGTGCGGAGGCCATCGAACCATGCATAGGACCAAAGTGACGAACCGATCGAATTTTGCCGCGCTCACGATAGTCGCGAGCGTCGCCTTCGCCGCGTGCCTGTCGCTCTCGCGAGCAACCTGGGCAGCGGAAACCGGTGTCGCTTACGTGAGCACCGCCTCCGGCCTTGCGGTGATCGACCTCGGACGTCTCGAAGTCGCGCGGACTGTGGATCTGCCCTCGGCGGTACGCGGCCTCGCCGTGACGCCGGATGGCAAGTACGTCCTCACCGCGGACGAGTCGAGCGGGGACGTCGCCGTCATCGATTCCTCGAATTTCAGCGTCGTCAGACGTGTGCCGATCGGCAAGAACCCCGAGTTCATGCGCATGCAACCCGATGGCGCGAAGGCATACGTCACGTTCGAGCCGTCGTCTTCCGGCAAGCCGCCGGGCAAAGGGGACAAGGACGATGACTCTGGCACGCCGGCCGAAGTCGCGGCGATCGACTTACGCAACTGGACGGCGAAGAGTTTCTTCACCGGGGGCCGCGAAACCGAAGGGATCGAATTCTCGCCCGACGGGAAGCGCCTATCCGTCGCGAACGAAGGCGACGACACGGTCACGAGTTACGACAAGCAGACCGGAAAGCTCCTGCAAACCGTCGATCTGCATTCGCTGGGAAGCCGCCCGCGCGGCATCAAGGTGTCGCCCGATGGAACACGCTACGTCGTGACGATGGAGAACAGCGATACGCTCGTCTTGCTCGATCCGTCGCTGAAGGTCGAAAAGACGGTGCAGGTTGACAAGGGACCTTACGGCGTTGCGTTCGATCGGTCCGGGCAACGACTGTTCGTCGCGGCGGCGAGAGCGAAGATGCTTCAGGTGTTCGATGCAAAGACGTTCCGGAAGCTCGCCGACATACCGGTCGGTCAGCGCTGCTGGCACTTTTCGTTCACGCCAGACGAGGCGTATATCCTGGTCGCGTGCGGACGCTCGAACGAGCTCCGCGTTGTCGACGCCAAGACGTATCAGCCGGTCAAGAGCATCCCCGGCCTGAAGCTCGCCTGGGGCGTGGTGACATATCCCAAGGCGAACGGTTCGCTCGACGCGCGCTGATCGGCTGGGAGTGCAAGCGCGCGGCTGGCCCTCCGCGCTTGATTCTCGTATGCTAACCGGCTTTCGGCGCACGCGGTGACCACGATGCTCGCGGTCCACGGTGCTCGCGAGAAAGGCAAAACGGCGATGCCGAACTGGATGCCGCTACTTGTGATTCCGCTTGCACTTGCCGCGGTGCCGCGCGCATTCGCGCAGACGGCGGACCAGGCGCCCGAGGCGCCGCTCGTCATCAATCCGATCACGGTGACGGCGACACGGCACGCCGAGCGCGCGTTCGACGTGCCGGCGTCGGTCGACATCATCGACGCGACGACGATTCACGACGAGCAACCGCAGGTGAATCTTTCCGAGACGCTCTCGCGCATTCCCGGCGTGTTCGTCGCGAATCGCCAGAACTACGCGCAAGACCTTCAGGTGAGCTCGCGTGGTTTTGGCGCGCGCGCACCGTTCGGGGTGCGCGGCGTTCGCCTTTATCAGGACGGCATTCCGGTCACGATGCCGGACGGGCAGGGCCAGACGGGTAGCTTCAGCCTTTTGTCGGCGTCGCGCATCGAAATTCTCCGCGGACCGTTCTCGGCGCTTTACGGCAATGCATCGGGTGGCGTGATCTCGGTCTTCACCGAGGATCCACCGGCCGTGCCGTATTTCGAGGCCGATGCGGGCGGCGGCAGTTACGGCACCGGGGTGTTCGGCATGAAAGTCGGCGCGAAAGGTGCGTATGTTGGCGGGGTTGCCGCGGCGAGCGAGTTCCGTACGGACGGCTATCGCGCGCATTCGTCGGCGCGGCGCGATCTCACGAACGCGAAGCTCGTGATCGATGCGTCACCCGAGACGCGGATCACGCTCATCGGCAACACGCAATTCCAGCCGGAGACGCAGGACCCGCTCGGCTTGACACGCGCCGAATGGAGCGCAAACCCGCGTGGCGCCGATCCGGCGGCGTTCCTGTTCGATACGCGCAAGACGATCAACCAGGAGCAGGTCGGCGCGGGCGTCGATCATCGTTTCTCCGATGCGCTTTCGCTGCATGTCGACGCCTACGGCGGGCGCAGGCTGATCCGGCAATATCTCGCGCTTACCGGCAGCGGCGCGACGTCGTCGGGCGGCGTCACCGATCTCGACCGCGACTACGGCGGCATCGGACTGCGCCTGATATGGCGCGCATCGCTCCTCGATCGGCCGGTCGCGATCACGGTCGGCGGTGACTTCGATCACCAGCACGAGCGGCGCAAGGGCTTCGTCAACAATTTCGGCGACCTGGGCGATTTGCGGCGCGACGAGGACGACAACGTATTCGGCAACGATCTCTACGCGCAGGCCGAATGGGATTTCGCGCCGCGCTGGTCGGGAACGCTCGGCGTCCGCACGAGCAACGTTCACTACACGTCCGATGATCACTATGTGACGGCGACCAATCCCGACGACAGCGGCAGCCAGCGCTTCGACGACACGAGCCCGGTGGGCGGCATCGTCTTTCATGCGACCAACGATCTCAATGCGTACGCGAGCTACGGCGAGGGCTTCGAGACGCCGACGTTCGCGGAGCTCGCCTATCGCGTTGGCGGCAGCGGCCTCAATTTTGCGCTCCAGCCGGCGCGAAGCCGCGCGACCGAGATCGGACTCAAGTATCGGCTCGACGATCGCCAACGCGCCACGTTCGCGCTCTTCAACGTGAATACGAGGAACGAGATCGTCGTCGACCAGGCGATCGGCGGACGCACGATCTACAAGAACGCATCGGCGACGAGACGGCGCGGTGCCGAGGCGCTATGGGATGGCCGCTTCGACTACGGAATCGAAGCGCACGTTGCGCTGACGTGGCTTCGCGCCGAGTTCACCGAGCCGTATACGACGGGCTCGCCACCGGCGACCGTTCCCGCCGGCAATCGGCTTCCGGCAGTGCCGTCGAAGGAAGCGTACGCGGAGCTCGCGTGGGTGCCGGCGCGCTTCCGCGGCTTCGATGCGGCGCTCGAGGCGGTGTATGTCGACAAGCTCTACGTCAACGAGCTCAACAGCGATGCGGCGCCATCGTATGCGGTGATGAACGCGCGCATCGGCTACGGACAGACGATCGGCACGACAACGTGGAAGGCGTTCGTGCGCCTCAACAACATCTTCGATCGCAACTACGCCGGCTCGGTGATCGTCGGCGATGGCAACGGCCGCTTTTTCGAGCCCGCGCCGGGACGCAACTGGTTCGTCGGCGCGAACGTGCGAGTGCAGCTTTGATGGCGTCGAACGCGCCGATATCGCGTTACACGAAGACGGCCGTCGTCGTCCATTGGCTGATCGCCGCCATCGTGTTCGGTCAGTTCGCGTTCGGCTGGCTGATGCAGCAGATCCCGAAGGGGCACGGCAGCATACGCGCCGATGCGTTCAACCTGCACAAGTCGATCGGCCTCTGTCTGCTCTCGCTAATGCTGTTTCGCCTCGGCTGGCGGCTTCTCCATCCGGCTCCGCCATTGCCGGCGTTGCCACGCTGGCAGGCATGCGCCGCGAAGGCGAATCACGCGGCGCTTTACGCGACGCTGACCGTGATGCCGCTCGCCGGTTACCTCGGGTCCGTGTTCAGCGGCTATCCGGTGAAGTGGTTCGGCGTCACGCTTCCCGCGTGGGGTTCGAAGATGCCCGCGGTCAAGGACCTGATGAGCGACATCCACCTCGTGGCGAGCTTCGTGCTCGCGACGCTCGTCGTCGTCCACGTTACCGCTGCACTGATGCATGCCTGGCGCGGCGATGGCGTACTGGCGCGGATGACGTTTGCGCCAAGATCGCCTCGTGTCAGTGAGCCGCGGCGGAAGCCCGCGGAGGCGATGCCCGAAGTACCTGCTCGAGGAGCTGTACGGTTTCCGCGTGCTTGAAATCGCGCGCCATGTCGAGCGCGCTCTTTCCGCGATTGTCCACTGGGTCCACCCGCGCGCCGGCATCGATCAGCACGCGCACCGTGTCGGTGTGCCCGTATCCGGCGGCCCACATGAGCGCGGTCAGGTCGTTGCGATAAACGGCGTTCGGATCGACGCCGTGCGCGAGGAGCAGGCGCACGACTTCCGTCCGACCTTCGCCGGCGGCATACGTGATCGCGTTCTTGCCCAGTTGATCGACGGCCGCGACATCGGCGCCACGGTCGAGCAGCGCCTTCGCCATCTCGACGTTGCCGGCGTAGGCAGCCGCCATCAAGGGCGTGACGCCGTTCACCGCGCCGAGGTTCACGTTCGCGCCCGCTTCGATCAACGGCTTCGCCATGTCGGCGCGGTTCTT
Organism: Casimicrobiaceae bacterium; assembly: GCA_035252665.1. Lineage (GTDB taxonomy): Bacteria > Pseudomonadota > Gammaproteobacteria > Burkholderiales > Casimicrobiaceae > VBCG01. The sequence continues at coordinate 25,831 of DATFCW010000498.1, forward strand.
CTCGAGCGCGATCAGGAGCGCCGTCTTGCCGACGCGATTGCGCGAATCGACCGCGGCACCTTCCTTCAGCGCCCGGACGACGCCTGCTGCGTCGTCGTTCCGCGCCGAGGCAAGCAGCCGCGCGTTGGTGGCGAGCTGGTCGTCGCTGGTGGCCATGGCAAGCGACGATCCGAGCGCAAAAAGCGTTGCCGCCATCGCGATCGCGACGGGCCGAACGCCTGCCCTTTCACGCATCCTGGGTAAAACGGACCTCCATTTCATCGCAATTCCTCCGTGCGGGGTGGCGCGCGGCAAATCGGTGCCAGAGATGTATTTCCCGGCGCCGCTGCTACGGGCTCGTTGTGCTCGTTCGGGAAATACATCTCTGGCACCGATTTGCAACTTGGGCTAAAACGCACTATAACGGCGTTTGCGCGCGCGGACCAAGTGTCTTCGCGCCACGCTGCTTGGGGACATTTTCGAAAATGCAGCGCATCACGCTGCGCCAACCATTGCCGTATTCAGGCTCGCGCAAGAACAAGGCACCCAGGAGGGCCTTTCCATGATCGAACGCAACACCATTGTCGCCCGCGCCGCGCTCGTCGCCGGGGCTTTCGCGCTGTCGCTTTCGGCCGGTGCACAGGAAACCGGCACCGCGGATACGACGACCGCCCGGCCCATGTCGAACAAGCTCATGCCCGTCTCGCAGGCAATGCTCGACAACGCCGGGTCGGATGCGAAGAACTGGATTCACTCGAACGGCAGCTACGCGCAGACGCGTTATTACCCGGGCTCGCAGATCAACACGGGCAACGTGGCAAAGCTCAAGCCCGCGTTCGTGTTCCAGACCGCGGTACTCGAATCGATGGAGACCGCGCCAATCGTTGTCGACGGCGTGATGTTCCTGACGACGTCGTTCAACCACGTCTACGCGATCGACGCGGCAACCGGCGAGGAATACTGGCACTACAAGCACAAGATGGGACCGATCACGACGTTCTGCTGCGGTCCGAACAACCGCGGCGTTGCGATCGACGGCGATCGGCTGTTCATGGGAACGCTCGACGCGAAGCTCGTCGCGCTCGACGCAAAGACCGGCAAGCTCCTGTGGGAAACGCAGATTGCCGATCCCGACAAGGGCTATTCGGAAACGATGGCGCCCGCCGCGGTCGACGGCAAAGTCCTGATCGGCACCAACGGCGGCGAGTACGGCATCCGCGGATTCGTCAAGGCGTTCGACCAGAAGGACGGCCACCTGCTGTGGACGTTCTACACGATTCCCGACAAGGGTCAGGAAGGGGTTTGGGCCGAGAAGGACGCAACGGGCCGCGACATGCATCGAGACATCGCGGCGGAGAAGGCAGCGCTCGCCAAGGACTCGTCGTTCTTCGACAAGCTGGGCGGTGGCGTGTGGATGACGCCCTCGGTGGATCGCAAGAACCACACGATCTACTTCGTCGTCGGCAATCCGTCGCCCGATCTCTACGGCGCGATCCGCCCCGGCGATAACCTGTACACCGACTCGATGGTGGCGGTCGATCTCGAGAATGGCGCGTACAAGTGGCACTCGCAGTACATCGCGCACGACGTGTGGGACTTGGACGCGGTAAGCGCGACCGTGCTCACGCAGGCGAAGGATGCGAGCGGCAAGGTGGTCGACGTCGTGGTCCATGCCGGCAAGACCGGGCACGTCTACGTCAACGATCGCGCGACCGGCAAGCTGATCCGTTTCTCCGAGGCGATGATTCCTCAGGAGAACATGTGGACGTTGCCGACAGCGCAGGGCGCGCGCATGCTGCCGGGTGCGAACGGTGGCGTCGAATGGTCGCCGATCGCCGTCAATCCGAAGCTTCATACGGCGTTTGCGGCTAACCTGCATCAGCCGATGACGTATCAGGTCGAGGCCGCGCCGTATCCGGGCGGAAGCAAGTTGTGGCTGGGCGGCGCGTTCAAGACGATTCCGTCGGAAGCGCAATGGGGTCAACTCGTCGCCGTCAATCTCGACAATGGCAAGATCGTCTGGCAGCACAAGACGCCGCAGCCGCTGATCGGTGGCGTGCTCGCGACAGCGGGCGATCTCGTATTCAACGGCGAGGCGGACGGCTGGTATCGCGCGTACGACGCGCGCAGCGGCAAGGTGCTGTGGAGCTTCCAGTGTGGCGCGGGCGTCAATTCGCCGGGCGTTGCGTACATGGTGAACGGCAAGCAGTACATCGCCGTTGCGGCAGGCGGAAACAACCAGATCGACGCCAAGCGCGGCAACAGCGTGTTCGTATTCGCGCTGCCGTAATCCCCGCATCGCATCGAGCGGCCGCGCCGCGAACCGGCGCGGCCGCTTTTGTGTCAACGCTCGACGGGCATCCGTCGGTGCTCGAACCTTTTCTCGCGATGAAGATTCTGTCGATCACAAGCGGTGTCGCTGCGTGTCTCGCATTCGGCGCGGCATTTGCGCAGGCGCCCGCGGGTGCGCCGCCGAAAGTTGAGGTGTGCGCCGCCTGCCATGGCGCCGACGGCAATTCGACGAATCCGTTGTATCCGAACCTCGCCCAGCAGACGGCGCGCTACATATACCTCGAACTCAAGGACTTCAAGGAGGGCCGGCGCAACGATCCGCTGATGAGCCCGATCGCGAAGACGCTCGATCAGAGCGAGATGCTCGCGCTCGCCGACTGGTACTCGAAGCAGAAGGAGAAGCCCACCAACTTCAAGGCCGACCCGGCGAAGGTGGAAGCGGGACGCAAGGTCGCCGATGCGGTGCTGTGCTCGATGTGCCACGGCGGCGATTTCGTCGGGCAGAACGAGATCCCGCGCGAGGCAGGGCAGCACTACGAGTACATCAAGAAGCAGCTACTCGATTTCAAGAACAAGCGCCGCACCAACGACGCAGGCAACATGACGAGCGTGACGAGCACGCTGTCGGATGAGCAGATTGACGAGCTGGCGCAGTTTGTGGCGAATTTGCATTGAGCCAGGGGCCAGGATTCAGCGGCTAGAATTCAGGGACCACGATTTTGTGTGCTGCTCCCCGGCCCCTGAATCCTGGACCCTCGGCGCGCGAGCGCTACAAGCATCAACCCCTCGGACTCGCGTACGTCGGCGAATTGCGTGAAGCAATCACGCCATTGACATCCGAGATCACGATCTCGACGCGCCGATTCATCTGCCGGCCGGCGGGGTTCGAATTGCTCGCTACCGGATACTCCTCGCCGTAGCCGCGCGCGATGATTCGCGCCGGATCGATTCCGCGATCGATCAGCGCAAGCCGCACCGCGTCGGCTCGACGCTCCGACAACACCTGGTTCGCGCCGGGATTGCCGACGCTGTCGGTGAATCCTTCGATGCTCACGCGGCGCTTCGGATAGGCGTTCATGAAATCGGCGAGGCGATCGACGACGCGAACGCCGCCCGGGCTGAGATGCGCGCTTCCCGTGTCGAACAGCAGATCGCCGAGGGTCACCACCATGCCACGATCGGTCGGACGCGCATGCAATTCGTCGAGTGCCGATTGCAGCGATTCCGCGCGTGCCTGCGCGCTCGACGCCTCCGCGCGTGCGGCTTCCGCCTGCTCGCGCGCTGCCTGCGCCTGCTTCGCTGCCTGCTCCGCTTGCTGCTGGGCGGCCACGGCGTTGGCGCGGTTGACGTCGGCCTGCGCCTGCGCACGCTCGGCATCTTCCTGCGCCCGCGCAGCCTCGCGGCGTGCGCGATCGGCTTCGCGCGTTCGGGCTTCGAGTTGCAAGCGGTCGCGCTCGGCGTTCTCCGTCTCGATCGACGCCTGCGACGCTTTGAGACGCGCGGTTTCCTCCGCGATGGAGGCGCGCGTCCACGCCAGGTAGGCGAGATGATGGACTTCCTCGAGGTCCTCACGGTTTTCCCAAGCGGCATCGGTGCGCCGCATCGCTTCGATCGCGCGATTCAGTTCGGTGGGCGCGAGCGAGACGACCTGCGGGTTGTTCTGCGCGGCACGCACCGCCGCACGCGCATCGTCGACTTCGGCGTCGCGCGCCGGCATCACCGCGCATGCGCCGAGCGCGAGCGCCGGGAGCGCGATGCCGATAAGGTTCCATGGTTTCATGATGTGACTCCTCATTGCGGCGTACGGGCGATGTCGTCGTTCAGCGCGCGAATGCTCGCGCGCACCGCGGCGTCGGCATCGGCCGCTTTCGTCGCGCGTGACCGTGTAGCGGCGAGACGTGCGTCGACTTCGGCCTCCTCGGCCAGGTCGCGCGCGGTCGCGTAGTTGCCTTGCGAGACTTCGTCGTGGGCGCGTGCAAGCTTGCGTTGCGCATTGCCGAGATCCGCGGCGTCGTATCGCGCTGCGTCGGCGCTCACCGCGTCCGCGATGGCGGCGTCCGCGACGGCAAGTTGCGCGGTGGGTGCGGGCACGTCGACAGTCGCGCAGCCCACTGCGAGCAGGGCCACCGAGGCGACGCCCGCTAAGCGGAGCGTGCGTACGGGGGGAAAATAATCAGGCATGTCGATCTCCTCGTCGGACGCGCAGGCTTGCTTCGTTCCGACGCGCTCCGACACGTTTTACCGATGCGCGGGGACGTGCGTGCCAAAAATTGCAAAAGCGACGACGACGCGCATGTGCGTATCGAACGCGAGCAAGATGCACGCCGTCGCAGCGCACACCGCGCCAGCGCGTGACAGCACTTCTTCCACGTCCCGCGGGCGCGGGAGTATGCTTGTTGGCCCGCGCGACAAGCGCGAAACGCGTTCGCACGGTACCCGGCATCGAAGGAGGAAAAACGTGGCTGTTTCCCTTGAACTGACTGTCAACGGCAAGGCCGTTCGCGCAGACGTGGATCCGCGGACGCTGCTCGTCGATTTCCTTCGCAACGACCTCGCGCTGACCGGCACGCACGTCGGCTGCGACACCGCGCAGTGCGGCGCCTGCACCGTGCATCTCGACGGAGAGGCGATCAAGGCGTGCAACGTGCTCGCGCTGCAGGCGCAAGGCGCATCGGTCGTGACGATCGAAGGCCTTGCTGCAGAAGACGGGACGATGCATCCAATGCAATCGGCGTTTCGCGACTGCCACGCGCTGCAATGCGGGTTCTGCACGCCCGGCATGGTGATGAGCGCCATCGATCTCGTGAACCGCGATCCGCAAGCCGACGACGAGGCGATCCGCGCGGGCCTCGAAGGCAACCTATGCCGCTGCACCGGCTATCACAACATCGTCAAGGCGGTTCGGCAGGCGGCCGCCGTGATGGGCAAGTAGGAGGCGACATGGGCACGAACGACAGCGCGGCACTCGCGAGCGTTATCGGCCAGCCGATTCTTCGCAAGGAGGATGCGCGCTTCCTGACCGGCACCGGTAAATACACCGGCGACGTGTCATTGCCGCGCCAAACGTACGCGCATTTCCTCCGCTCGCCGCACGCGCACGCGACGATCCGCGCGATCGACGTCGCCAAGGCGAAGACAATGCCGGGCGTCATCCAGTTATTCACCGGGGCCGACCTGACCGGCGTCAACGGATTGCCGTGCGGATGGCTCATCACGAGCACCGATGGCAAGCCGATGAACGAGCCGCCGCATCCGGTGCTCGCGCAAGGCAAGGTCCGCTACGTCGGCGATCCCGTCGCGCTGGTGATCGCCGAAACATCGGCGCAGGCGAAGGATGCCGCGGAGCAGATCGTCGTCGATTACGACGTGCTGCCTTCGGTCGTCAATCCGGTCGCTGCACTGGCGCCAGGCGCACCGCAAATCCACGAGCAGGCGCCGGGCAACAAGTGCTACACGTGGGCACTCGGCGACGAGACATCGGTGGACGCCGCGTTCGCGAAGGCCGCGCACGTGACGAAGCTCGACATCGTCAACAACCGCCTCGTGCCGAACGCGATCGAGCCGCGTGCCGCGGTCGCTTCGTACGATCGCGCCGATGATTCGTACACGCTCTATGTCGCCAACCAGAACCCGCACGTCGAGCGGTTGCTGATGACGGCGTTCGTGCTCGGATTGCCCGAGCACAAGGTGCGGGTGATCGCGCCCGATGTCGGCGGTGGCTTCGGCTCGAAGATCTATCTGTACCCGGAAGAGACGGCGATGGTGTTCGCATCGAAGCGCATCAACCGCCCGATCAAATGGGCGGCGGAGCGAAGCGAATCGTTCCTCGCCGACGCGCATGGCCGCGATCACGTCACGCACGCCGAGCTGGCGCTCGACAAGGACGGCAAATTCCTCGCGCTGCGCGTGCGCACGACCGCGAACATGGGCGCGTATCTGTCGACGTTCGCCTCGTGCATTCCAACGATTCTCTACGCGACGCTGCTCGCGGGCCAATACACGACGCCGGTGATTTGCTGTGAGGTGACGGCGGCGTTCACGAACACTGCGCCGGTCGATGCCTATCGTGGCGCGGGCCGGCCGGAAGCGACCTACGTCGTCGAGCGCATCGTGCACCAGGCCGGCGTCGAGATGGGCATTCCGCAGGAGGAGATTCGCCGCCGCAACTTCATCCGCACGTTCCCCTATCAGACCCCCGTCGCGCTCAACTACGACACGGGAAATTACGACCAGACGCTCGAAGCTGCGATGCAGATGGCCGACGTCGCGGGATTCGCGAAACGGCGCGAGGAAGCGAAGGGCCGCGGCAAGCTGCGCGGATTGGGCTACGCGTCGTATATCGAGGCGTGCGGCCTTGCGCCGTCGAACATCGCCGGCTCGCTTGGCGCGCGCGCGGGATTGTTCGAAGCGGGCGAGGTGCGCGTGCATCCGACGGGCAGCGTGACGGTGTTCACCGGCTCGCACAGCCACGGGCAGGGCCATGAGACGACGTTCGCGCAGATCGTCGCGGGACGTCTCGGCGTGCCGGTCGAGAACGTCAGCATCGTGCACGGCGATACGGGCCGCGTGCCGTTCGGCATGGGCACGTACGGATCGCGCTCGCTGGCGGTAGGCGGCACGGCGATCGTCAAGGCGCTCGACAAGATCATCGCGAAGGGCAAGAAGATCGCCGCGCACCTGCTCGAAGCGGCCGAATCGGACATCGAGTTCAAGGACGGCAAGTTCAGCGTGGCCGGCACCGATCGCAGCAAGACGTTCGGTGAAATCGCGCTCACGGCTTACGTGCCGCACAACTATCCGCTCGGAACGTTGGAGCCGGGGCTCGACGAGACAGCGTTCTACGACCCGACGAATTTCACTTATCCGGCCGGCACGCATATCTGCGAAGTCGAGATCGATCCCGACACCGGCAAGGTCGATGTCGTCGCGTTCACCGCATCCGACGATTTCGGCAACATCATCAATCCGATGATCGTCGAGGGGCAGGTGCACGGCGGCGTCGCGCAAGGCCTCGGGCAGGCGATGCTCGAGCACTGCGTCTACGATGCCGACAGCGGGCAGTTGCTGACGGGAAGCCTGATGGATTATGCATTGCCGCGCGCTGACGACGTGCCTGCATTCAAGGTGGGCACGAAAGTCACGCCGTGCACGCACAATCCGCTCGGCGCAAAGGGCTGTGGCGAAGCAGGCGCAATCGGCGCACCGGCTGCGATGATGAACGCGGTCATGGACGCGCTCGCGCCGGTGGGCGTCAAGCATCTCGACATGCCGGCATCGCCGCATCGCGTGTGGGACGCGATCCGCCAGGCGCAAGGCCGCGCGTAAGGAGGAGTTGTCATGTACGCAGTCGAATTCGCGCAACCGAAGACGCTCGCCGACGCGGTGTCGCTGCTCGCGACGACGGGCGGGCGGCCGCTCGCGGGCGGGCAAAGTCTGATCGCGGCGATGAAGTTGCGTTTGTCGCAACCGGGCACGCTCGTCGACCTGTCGGCGATTCCCGATCTTGGCGGGATTCGCAGGAGTGGCGAACGTCTGATGATCGGCGCGATGACCCGCCACGCGGAAATCGCCGCATCGGATGTCGTCAAGGCCGCGGCGCCGGCATTGGCCGAAGTCGCTGAGGGAATTGGCGATCGTCAGGTGCGCAACATGGGCACGATTGGTGGATCGCTCGCGAACAACGATCCGGCGGCGGACTGGCCCGCGGCGGTCCTCGCGACCGGTGCGACCGTGCGCACGAATCAGCGCGCGATCGCGGCCGACGATTTCTTCAAGGGCATGTTCGAGACCGCGCTCGCGCCCGACGAGATCATCACCGCGGTCGATTTTCCGGTCGTCGCGCGCGCGGCCTACGCGAAGTTTCCCAATCCCGCGTCACGCTTTGCGCTGGTGGGGGTGTTCGTTTCGCGCGCCGCGAACGGCAAGGTGCGCGTCGCGGTGACCGGCGCGGCGCCGTGCGTGTTTCGCGCAACGGCGATCGAGAATGCGCTCGCGAAGAGTTTCACGCCGGCGGCGGCAAAGGGTGTTGCGATCGATCCGAGCGGGCTCAACAGCGATTTGCACGGCTCGGCCGAGTATCGCGCGCATCTGATCGGCGTGATGGCGTCGCGCGCCGTCGCGGCAATCGCCTGACGAAACGCCATGCACGAAACGAAACGGGCGACCTTCGGGTCGCCCGTTTCGTCATATGCCGAGCTCCGTCGCTAGTCGGCGCGGACGACGCCGGCGCCGTTCACAGGCTCGGACGAATCAGCCCGAGGCGAAACGTGCGCGACGTTCCTGATCAGTCGTCGATCGACGTCCGGCGCGGAGAGGCTCGCCGGCAAGGCGCACGGCGCGGCGGCCGCATGGTTTCGCTGGCGGAACGCGTGTCGAACGGCCGAAGCGCGTTGGGTCGCCCGCTTCGCGTCGATGAACGCGCGACCGGCGCGACTCGCAACTGCACGCCAATCGGGACAGGTCATTTTCAACCCGTCGTCGGCACCTGCCCAAGCGTTGATGCGACGACCATCTTGACGCGCACCGACGACGACTTGCGTTGCCATCCGGCGTCACTCGTTCGCAGCGTCGAAGAGCGAACGAATGTGCCTATCGTGGATGACTCGAACGAGGCAAGGGTTCGCGTGCGTCGTGCTGCCGGACACGGGACGCTTCCCAGTAGTCATCCTCCCGTAAAATACGTCGCTGGCGAGTCGCACGAGCGCACGCACTTCATCACGATGGAGTCACCTCTTCCCACGTCGGTCGACGCAACGCTCGCGCTCCTCGAGCAGCAGGACTACGTCGCGGAGCGACGCCTTGCGACCGCGGTCTTCCTCGCGCTGAAGCTCGCGCGCCCGCTGTTCCTCGAAGGCGAGGCGGGCGTGGGCAAGACGGAAATCGCGAAGGTGCTCGCGGCGGGCCTCGCGCGTCCGCTCGTCCGATTGCAGTGTTACGAGGGCCTCGACACGGCAGCCGCGGTGTACGAGTGGAATTACCCGCGGCAGATGATCGAGATTCGTCTCGCGGAAGCGGCGGGTGGCGTCGAGCGAAGCGAGCTTTCGCACGACATTTTCACGACGCGATTTCTGCTCCGCCGGCCGTTGCTCCAGGCGCTTTCCCCGGAAGACGACGGTGCGCCGCCGGTGCTCCTGATCGACGAGCTCGATCGCGCCGACGAGCCGTTCGAAGCGTATCTGCTCGAAGTGTTGTCCGACTTTCAGGTGACGATTCCCGAGCTTGGCACCATCCGCGCACAGAAGCCGCCGATCGTCGTGATCACGTCGAATCGCACGCGCGAAATCCACGACGCGATCAAGCGTCGCTGCCTCTATCATTGGCTCGACTATCCCGACGCCGAGCGCGAGCTTGCGATCGTCGCGCGCAAATGTCCCGCGGCGTCGGGATCGCTTGCGCGCGAGGTCGTCGCGTTTACGCAAAAGCTTCGCACGCTCGATCTGTTCAAGGCGCCGGGGATCGCCGAGACGCTCGATTGGGCGGAAGCGCTCGTCGCGCTCGATCGCATCACGCTCGATCCGCAGACCGTCGCCGACACGCTCGGCGCGCTGCTGAAGTACCAGGACGACGTGGCCGCGATCACGCCTGACGTCGCGGCGAAGCTCGTGCGCGAGGCGCAATCGCAAACGGCATGAGCACGCGAGCAATCGAATCGACCCCTCACTCCAGCCCTGTTCCCGCTGGGGAGAGGGAGAGAAACGGACATCTGGCGCACAACGTCCTCTACTTCGTTCGCGTGCTGCGCTCGGCCGGATTGCCCGTCGGCCCCGCGAAGGTGATCGACGCCCTTGCGGCGGTCGAGGCCGTCGGCGTCGAACATCGCACCGACTTTCGCGAAGCGCTTGCGACAGTCCTCGTCTCGCGCCGCGAACACTTGGCAATCTTCGAGCAGGCGTTCGACATGTTCTGGCGCAATCCGCGGCTGCTCGAGAAAATGATTGCCGCATTGTTGCCGAAGATCCACGGACGCGTGCCCGATGCGGAAGACCTTCCGGCGCGACTCGCGCAGGCGATGCTGCCGGGATCGGTGCACGAAGCCCACGACGAACGCGAAACCGAGCTCGACGCCGCGCTGTCGTTCTCGGCGCGCGAGGTGCTCCAGCACAAGGACTTCGCCACGATGACCGCGGAAGAGCTCGCCGAAGTCAAGGCGCTGTTGCGCAGGATCAAGCTGCCGCTTCCCGCGCGCCCGATGCGAAGGACGGTCGCGTCGTCGCGCGGTCACGCGATCGATCTTCGTGCGACGCTGCGTCGAAGCGTCGGCGCAAATGCCGCGCTCGCACCGCTTCGCTATCGCGCGCGCCGGCGTCGCGCGCCGCCGCTTTGCGTTCTGTGCGACATTTCGGGGTCGATGGATCGCTACGCGCGCATGCTGCTGCACTTCCTGCACGCGATCACCAACGACCGCCATCGCGTCCACGTGCTCACCTTCGGCACGCGGCTTACCAACATCACGCGACATCTTCGTCATCGGGACGTCGACGTTGCGCTCGCGCGCGTCGCCGATGTGGTCGCCGATTGGGCCGGCGGCACGCGGATCGGCGTGTGCCTCACGCAATTCAATCGCGGCTGGTCGCGCCGACTGCTCGGACAAAATGCGGTGGTGCTGCTGATCAGCGACGGCCTGGACGCCGATGCAGGCGAGGGGCTCGCGTTCGAGGCCGAGCGGCTCGCCAAGTCGTGCGCGCGCCTCGTATGGCTCAATCCGCTTTTGCGCTATCCCGGCTTCGAGGCGCGACCGGCGGGCATTCGCGCGCTTTTGCCCTACGTCGACGACTTCCTTCCGGTGCACAATCTGGAAACGCTGACCGATCTCGCGAAGGCGCTCGCCGCGCCGCATCGCCGAACCGTTCGGTCGGTTGCCGTCTAGCGCGAGGCACTTCCCGCGATGGAACTGTCCAATACTCGTATCGTCCCGGCGCCGCCAGCCACCGTCTGGGAAGCGTTGAACGATCCGGCGGTCCTGAAGGCGTGCCTGCCGGGATGCGAATCCTTCGAGCGCGAAGGGCACAACGCGTACGCGGTGGTCATGTCGGCGCGGGTGGGCCCGGTGTCCGCGCGGTTCAACGGGAAGATGTCGATGAGCGACGTGGTTCCGCCGGTGAGCTACACGTTGCGTTTCGAAGGGCAGGGCGGCGCGGCCGGATTCGCGCGCGGCGAAGCGAGCGTGACGTTAGCGCCCGAGGGTGAGCAGCATACGTCGCTCACTTACCGCGCCAAGGCGCAGGTGGGCGGTAAGCTCGCGCAAATCGGCTCGCGTCTCGTCGACGGTGCGGCGGCAAAGCTCGCCGACGATTTCTTTGCGCGCTTCGTCGCGCGTTTCGACATGCAGCCGGGCGTGGCAGGCAGCGCGTCGCGTGCGGCCCCCGCTTCGCCGGTTTCTCCCGAAGCGCCGCCGGCGCCGATCAGCCCGCCGGGAGGCGCGACATGGATTCGCTACGCAGCGATCGTCGCGCTCGTCATCGTGCTGATCGTGCTGTATACGCGCGGCTATCGATAGGGAATGGCGATGGACAGCGTTGATCTCGAGGTTCTGCGCAAGAGCGCCGAATGGGTCGAGGAGGGCCGGCGCGTGCTCCTCGTAACGGTCGTGAAGACGTGGGGCAGCTCGCCGCGGCCCGAAGGTGCGATGCTCGCCGTTCGCGAGGACGGCCTCGTCGTCGGCTCGGTCTCCGGCGGTTGCATCGAGGACGATATCGTCGACCGCTCGCGAAAGGAGGGGCAGTGCGCGACGAAGTGCCAGGTCGTCACCTATGGCGTGTCGGCCGACGAGGCGCGCCGGTTCGGATTGCCCTGCGGCGGCACGATCGAGCTTGTGCTCGAACCGCTGACGCGCGAATCGGGCATGCGTGCGCTTTTGCGCGAAGTCGAGACGGGTCATCTCGTCGCGCGAAAGCTCGACCTCGCATCCGGCTTCGCGACGCTGCATCCGGCGAAGCCGTCCGACGGTCTCGCGTTCGACGGCAAGATATTGCGGACGATCCATGGCCCGCGCTATCGAATGCTCGTGATCGGCGCATCGCAACTGTCGAAATACCTGGCGCAGATCGCCGTGGGCCTGGGCTACGACGTGACGATCTGCGATCCGCGCGACGAGTACACCGAGACGTGGGACGTTCCCGGCGTTCGCCTCGTGCGCACGATGCCCGACGACACGGTGCAGGCGATGCATCTCGACGAGCGCTGTGCCGTGATCGCACTCACGCACGATCCGAAGCTCGACGATCTGGCGCTGCTGGAAGCGCTCAAGTCACCTGCGTTTTATGTCGGCGCGATCGGCTCGCGCGCGAACAACGAGAAGCGGCGCGAACGGCTGCGTGAATTCGAGCTCACCGACGACGAGATCGCACGCCTGCACGGACCGATCGGGCTTTTCATCGGAAGCCGCACGCCGCCGGAGATCGCGATCTCGATCCTCGCCGAAGTGACCGCAATCAAGAACGGCGTCGATCCGCACGAGATTCGCTCGGTGGCGGCGGCGAAGGCCGCTCGTGCCCGGCAGCCGGCCTGTAGCGTGCTCGACCAAGCGCCGGATCGCGCCCACGCCGTGCGCTAGAAGCGCCGTACTCGATGACCCTCGCGTACCAATCCGGCTTCGCCAGCGAGCATTCAACCGAAGCGCTCGAAGGCGCGTTGCCGATCGGACGCAATTCGCCGCAGCGTGCGCCGTATGGTCTATACGCGGAGCAGCTTTCGGGCACCGCGTTCACGGCGCCGCGTCATGCGAATAGGCGCACCTGGCTTTATCGGATTCGCCCGGCACTCTTGCATGGCGCGTTCGAACCCCTTGCTCAGCCGCGCGTCGTTACGGCGCCAATCGAGACGATTGCGCCGCCGAATCCGATGCGCTGGGACCCGTTTCCGTTTCCCGACGCACCGACCGATTTCGTCGACGGACTCGCAACGATCGCGTGCAACGGCAACGCCGCGACGCAGTCCGGCATCGGCATTCATATCTACGCGGTGAACCGGTCGATGCGCGAGCGCTGGCTCTACGATGCAGAAGGCGAGCTTCTGGTCGTGCCGCAAACCGGCGACCTGCGCATCGCGACCGAGCTTGGCATGCTGGATGTCGCGCCGGGCGGGATCGCGCTCCTGCCGCGTGGCATGCGCTTCGGGATCGCGCTCGCCGACGAGTCGAAGCCCGCGCGCGGTTATGTCTGCGAAAACTACGGCATGCAACTTCGCCTGCCGGAGCTCGGTCCGATCGGCGCGAACGGACTTGCAAGTGCGCGTGATTTTCTCGCTCCCACGGCCTGCTATGACGAGCGCGAGGGTCCGTTCGAATTGATCGCGAAATTTGGTGGACGACTTTGGCGCGCGCCAATCGATCACAGCCCGCTCGACGTCGTCGCATGGCACGGCAACTACGCGCCCTACAAGTACGACCTTGCCCGCTTCAATGCGATGAACACGGTGAGCTTCGATCATGCGGATCCGTCGATCTTCACCGTGCTGACATCGCCGTCCGACACGATGGGCACCGCGAATGTCGACTTCGTCATTTTTCCGCCGCGATGGCAGGTCGCCGAGGACACGTTCCGCCCGCCGTGGTACCACCGCAACGTGATGAGCGAGTACATGGGGCTCGTGCGTGGCGCCTACGACGCAAAAGCGGAAGGCTTCGTGCCGGGCGGCGCGAGCCTGCACAATGCGATGACGGGGCATGGACCCGACGCGGCGACGTTCGAGCGCGCGTCGCAGGCGAAGCTCGCGCCGCAGAAGCTCGCCGACACGCTTGCGTTCATGTTCGAAAGCCGCTACGTGATTCACCCGACGCCGTTCGCGCTCGAAGCGCCGCAGCTGCAGCGCGACTACCAGGCGTGCTGGCGCGGGCTTGCGAAACATTTCGATCGCGCACGACCATGAGCGCGAAGGACCGCCCCGAGCGCGAATTGCGCCCCCTCGGGGGCCAGCGAAGCAGCGGAGCTGCGAGCGTGGGGTCCATGAGCGCGAAGGGCCGCCCCGAGCGCGAATTGCGCCCCCTTCGGGGGCAGCGCAGCGACGAAGTCGCAAGCGTGGGGGTCCTTTGAACCCCGGCGATCCGAAGCTCAAGTCCTTCGTCACGGTCGCCAAGGACTCGCATTTTCCGATCCAGAACCTTCCGTACGGCGTATTTACGACGCCCGCGAACTATTCGCCGCGCGTCGGCGTTGCGATCGGCGATCAGGTGCTCGATCTGTCGGTCGTCGAGCAGGCGGGGTTGATCGATGTCGTGCCCGGCGAGCGGCTCTTCAATCGCTCGACGCTGAACGCATTCATCGAGCGCGGTCCGGAAGTGTGGCGACGCGCGCGCGTGGCGATCACGGATCTGCTGAAAGCAGAAAATGCGCGACTCCGCGACGATGCGCGGCTTCGCGCGCGCGCCTTCGCGCCGCAATCCGCAGCGAAGATGCTGCTGCCGCTGTCGATTCCCGGTTATACCGACTTCTATTCGTCGAAGGAGCACGCGACGAACGTCGGCTCGATGTTTCGCGATCCGGCGCACGCGTTGTTGCCGAATTGGTTGTACGTGCCGATCGCGTACAACGGTCGCGCGAGCTCGATCGTCGTCTCCGGAACGCCCGTGCTGCGTCCGAACGGTCAGACGCGGGCGGCCAATGCGCAGAAGCCGACATTCGGCCCGTCGCGGCGCCTCGACTTCGAGCTCGAGACGGCGTTCGTCGTCGGCGTTGGGAATACGCAAGGCGAGCCGATTCCTGCGTCTTCGGCGCTGTCGCACGTGTTCGGCATGGTGTTGATGAACGACTGGAGCGCGCGCGACTTGCAGCAGTGGGAATACATTCCGCTCGGGCCATTCAACAGCAAGTCGTTCGCGACGTCCATTTCGCCATGGGTCGTCACGATCGATGCGCTCGAGCCGTTTCGCGTCGACGGTCCAGCGCAGGATCCTCCGCCGCTGCCTTATCTCGAAACCAGCGGTCCACAGGCGTACGACATTCATCTGGAGGCGCAGCTTGCGCCGGCCGGCGGCAAGCCTTCGACGATCTCGCGCACGAACTTCCGCGGCATGTACTGGAGCATCGCACAGCAGCTCGCGCATCACACGATATCCGGATGCAACGTGCGCGTTGGCGACTTGATGGGTTCGGGAACGATCAGCGGGCCGACGCCGGACAGTTGCGGATCGTTGCTCGAGATCACCGCGAACGGCACGCGACCGCTTCGCCTCGCGAACGACGTCGAGCGCCGCTTTCTCGAGGACGACGACGAGGTGATTCTCAGCGGCTACGCGCAGGCGAAGGATTATCGCGTCGGTTTTGGCGAGCTGCGCGGAAAGGTGATCGCGGCGCGCTCGCTGTAGCGGCGAATCGCGGAATCACGTCGTTCCGAGGCCGAGCATTCTCCGCTAAGCTCGATCGCGACGATCTTGCCACTCTGCATGATGTAGATCGAGGTGCGTCATGGACCTCTGTCGAGAAGTCGCGGTGTGAAACCGGAATTGTCGTGCACCGGCCATCGATCGACGAACGGCCGATAAATCCGCGTAAAAATTCGACCAGCTCCGAGCGAAGCGTCGAACGACGTCAGTTTGCGGCACGTCATGACCGCCTGCTTGGCGGGAACCGCAATCCTGCGCAGCGCCAGGCGCTCGGATTCGATGGGTAGATACAGGAAGCTCAATGAAAATCGCGCGATCGCGTTTGCAGCGCGCCGAGCATCGGTGTCAGGTCGACGAGGCGTCCTGCCAGCACATGAACGACTTCACCTTCGCGCTCGATCGTCCCATGCACGCCAAGAAGACGCGCGCCGAGGAGCTCGCGCCGTTGACGCTCGCTGATCTCGCGGCGGACGATGATGTTCGATGCGCCGGTTTCGTCCTCGATCGTCACGAAGATGACGCC
This sequence comes from Casimicrobiaceae bacterium, assembly GCA_035252665.1. Lineage (GTDB taxonomy): Bacteria > Pseudomonadota > Gammaproteobacteria > Burkholderiales > Casimicrobiaceae > VBCG01. The sequence goes on from DATFCW010000498.1 coordinate 41,943, forward strand.
GCTCGCCGTGTCGGGACGCTGACGGCCGATCACGATGCCTGCAGTGCGCACGAGTCGTCCGTGCGGCGACGCGCGCACGTCGTCGGCGGTGGCGAGCCGGCGTGCGCGCAGTTTCGCGCGCAACAGCGCGAGCGGATGACGGCGCAGCGTGAGACCGAGGCGGCGGTAATCAGCCACGATGTTCTCGCCTTCGGTGGGCGAGGGCAGGGAAGGCTGCGCTTCGTCGAAGGTCGCGCCGTCGAGCAATGCAGGCAATCGCTCGACGCCGGCGATGTTCCACGTCGCATCATGACGATGACCCGCGAGCGACGCGAGCGCATCGCCGTCGGCGAGCGCGGTGAGATCGCGATGGTCGAGCTTCGCGCGATGCGCGAGGTCGGCGACGCTCGCAAAGCGCTGCGCTAGCCGCGCTTCGACAATGCGCTTCGCGCCCGCTTCGGTAAGGCCGCGAACGAGGCGAAGGCCCAGGCGGAGGGCTGGTCCCTCACCCGCCTCGCTGTCGCTCGGCTCCCTCTCCCCGCGTGCGGGGAGAGGGTTGGGGTGAGGGGTCTCCAGCGTGCAATCCCACTCGCTCACCATCACGTCCGGCGGCAGCACGACGACATCGTGTCGACGTGCATCGGCCACGAGTTGTGCAGGCGCATAGAAGCCCATCGGTTGCGAATTGAGCAGCGCCGCGCAAAACGCCGCCGGCTCGTAGTGCTTGAGCCACGACGACACGTAGACGAGCAGCGCGAACGACGCTGCATGCGACTCGGGGAAGCCGTACTCTCCGAAGCCGAGGATCTGCTGATAGATCTGGCGCGCGAACGCCTCGTCGTAGCCGCGTTCGCTCATGCCGTCGACGAGCCGTTGCTCGAACACCTGCAAGCCACCCTTGCGCTTCCATGCAGCCATCGAGCGGCGAAGGCGATCGGCCTCGCCGGGCGTGAAGCCGGCCGCGACGATCGCGAGCTGCATCACCTGCTCCTGGAAGATCGGCACGCCGAGCGTACGTTCGAGCACGCTTTTCACCGCGTCGCTCGGATACGTGACCGGCTCGAGCTTCTGCCGCCGCTTGAGATACGGATGCACCATGCCGCCCTGGATGGGGCCGGGCCGCACGATCGCGACCTCGATGACGAGGTCGTAGAACGTCGCGGGCTTGAGACGCGGCAGCATCGACTGCTGCGCACGCGATTCGATCTGGAAAACGCCGATCGTATCGGCCTTCTGGATCATCGCGTAGACGGCAGGATCCTCGGGCGGGATGTCTTCCATCCGAAGCGTCGCTCCGCGCCACGACGACACCATCTCGAGCGTGCGGCGAATGGCAGAGAGCATGCCGAGCGCGAGGCAATCGATCTTGAGCAGCCCCATCGCGTCGAGGTCGTCCTTGTCCCACTGGATGACCGTGCGCTTTTCCATTGCGGCGTTCTCGACCGGCACCATGCGCTCGAGACAATCGCGCGCGATGACGAAGCCGCCGACGTGTTGCGACAGGTGACGCGGAAAGCCGAGCAGATGCCCGGCCAGAATGATCACGCGTCGCAGCACCGGATTGTCGGGATCGAAGCCCGCTTCGCGAATGCGATCGCGATGGATCGCGCGACCGTCCCACCACGCAAAGACGCCGCTCAGGCGGTCGAGCTGGGCGAGATCGAGACCGAATGCGCGCCCGACGTCGCGCACGGCGCTCTTGGGCTGATAAGTGATGAGCGTTGCGGCAAGCGCCGCGCGGTGGCGGCCGTACTTGCCGTAGACGTGCTGCATGACCTCTTCGCGCCGCTGATGCTCGAAATCGACGTCGATATCCGGCGGCTCGTTGCGCTCCCTGCTGATGAAACGCTCGAACAGCATCTCGCTTCGCGCCGGATCGACTTCGGTGATGCGAAGTGCATAGCAGACCGCGGAGTTGGCGGCCGAGCCACGTCCCTGGCAGAGAATTTTCTTCTCGCGCGCGAACGCGACCATGTCGTGCACGGTGAGGAAATACGGCTCGTAGCGAAGCTCGGCGATGAGCGCAAGCTCGTATTCGATCAGTGCACGAACGTTCGCCGGAACGCTCGTGCAGCGGAAAGTGCTATCGCCGTGAAGAAAATCCGGTTCTCCCCCATATCGCCCAGCAAGCCCCTGCTCGACAAGCTTGCGCAGCCACGTCGTCGGCGTTTCGCCGGGCGGCACGATTTCGTCCGGATACTCGTAGCGAAGCTCGTCGAGCGAAAAGCGGCAGCGCTTCGCGATTCGCACCGTCTCCTCGAGCAGTGCTGGCGGATAGACATTCGCGAGCCGCGCGCGTGAGCGCAGATGGCGCTCGCCGTTCGGAAACAGCGCGTGGCCACATTCCGAAAGCGGAATGCCCAGACGAATCGATGTCAGCGTGTCCTGCAATGCGCGGCGCGCGCGAACGTGCATGTGCGCATCGCCCGCGGCCACGAGCGCAAGTCCGGCGAACGTCGATAACGCCTCGCATTGCGCGAGTCGCGCGATGTCACCCGCTTGCGCGAGCAGCTCGACGCCGATCCATGCATGGTCGCCGAACACGTCGCGCATCCATGTCGCATCGCGGCGCAGTGCATCGTCGATTCCCGAAATGCGCAAATCCATTGCGGGCAGCCACAATGCGAGACACGACGATGCGCATTGCGCGACATCGTCGCGCGTCAGCCGATACGTGCCCTTGGCGGCGTTGCGTCGCCCCCGCGTGATCAATTGCGAAAGATCGCCGTAGGTTGCGCGGTCGGTCGCGAGCAGGACCAGCGTAAGGCCGTCGTCGAGTGTTAATTCGCTGCCGAGCACCAGCGGCAATCCGGCGTCCTTCGCGGCGAGATGCGCGCGCACGGCGCCCGCGAGCGAGCATTCGTCGGTCAATGCGAGCGCCGCATACCCTTCCGATTTCGCGCGCTCGACGAGCTCTTCCGGATGCGACGCGCCGCGCAGGAACGAGAAGTTCGATAGGCAGTGGAGCTCGGCATAGGCCGGCAGCAGGTCGGGCGACGCCATACCGTACAAATATACGGCATCGGCATCCGACGCGCGGACATGCGCTTGACGTAAGATGCACGTCGCCGCGCGTGCGGCATCCGCCGTTTCCCAAGAATATCGCCATGCCGCAGATCGCTTTCGACCGCTTCCATCGCTACGACGAGCTGACCGCGCTCTTGCACGCGCTCGGGCGCGAGCATCCGAACCTCGTCCGCATCGAATCGATCGGGAAAAGCCACGAAGGCCGCGACATCTTCGTGCTGACCGTGACGAATTCGGCGACCGGCCCGGCAAACGAGAAGCCCGCGTTCTGGGTCGACGGCAACATTCATTCGACCGAAGTCGCCGCATCGGCCGCGGCGCTTTACTTCCTGAACACGCTCGTCACGCACTATGGCCACGACGCCGAGGTGACGCGCGCGCTCGATACGCGCGCGTTCTACGTGTGCCCGCGCATCAATCCGGATGGCGCCGAATGGGCACTCGCCGACAAGCCGAAATGGGTGCGGTCGAGCACGCGTCCCTATCCATTCGACGAGGATGAGCCCGAGGGCCTGAGCGTCGAGGATATCGACGGCGACGGGCGCATCCTGCAGATGCGCATCGAAGATCCGAACGGACTTTGGAAAGCGCATCCGGACGCGCCCGATCTGATGGTGCGTCGTGACCCGACCGAAGCGGGCGGCACCTATTATCGGATCCTGCCCGAGGGTCGTTACGACAACTATGACGGCTACACGTTGCGCATCAAGCGGCCGCGGCAGCAACTGGATCTCAATCGCAACTTTCCGGCGAGCTGGCGGCAGGAATTCGAGCAGCTCGGCGCCGGCCCGTATCCGACGTCGGAGCCCGAGATTCGCGCGATCGTCGATTACATCGTCAAGCATCCCAACATCACCGCGGGCACGACGTTTCACACGTGGAGCGGCGTGTTGCTGCGTCCGTTCGAGCACATGACCGACGACGAGATGGACGCCGAGGATTTGTGGTTCTACCAGCGCGCGGGCCGCGAAGGGACGAAGCTCACTGGCTATCCTGCGATCTCGGTCTTTCACGAGTTCCGCTATCACCCGAAGAGCGTGATCGGCGGCACGTTCGACTGGATCTACGAGCATCTCGGCATCTTCTCGTGGGTTGTCGAGATCTGGTCGCCGATGCGCGAGGCGGGCATCACGGACTACAAGTTCATCGACTGGTTTCGCGATCATTCACTCGACGACGATTTGAAGCTCTATCGCTGGAACCAGGAAAAGCTTCACGGTGCGGCGCATCACGGATGGAAGCCGTTCGCCCATCCGCAACTCGGCAAGATCGAGATCGGCGGCTGGGACCGATTCCACGCATTCGGCAATCCGCCGCTTCCGCTGCTCGAGGGCGAGATCGCGAAGTTTCCCCGCTGGCTCCTATGGCAGGCGCTTTGCTCGCCAAAGCTCGAGCTTGTGCACGCGGGCGCCGAACGCGTCAGCGACGGCGCATGGAAAGTGACGCTCGTCATCCAGAACACCGGCTGGCTGCCGACGTACGTCGCGAAGCGCGCGCTCGCGCGCAAGACCGTGCGCGGCATCTTCGCCGAGGTCGAGCTTCCGGACGGCACATCGCTCGCGACCGGCAAGGCGCGCGAGGACATCGGCCAGCTCGAAGGCAAGGCCTACAAGCACACCGGCGTATCGTTCTGGCCCGATTACAACGTGACCGACGATCGGATCAAGCGCGAGTGGATCGTGCGAGGCGAGGCGGGCATGACGGTCGGCGTCGTCGCGCGACATGAGCGCGGGGGAACCGTGCGCACTTCGGTCGAGTTACGCTGACCGTTCGCGGCTCAGTATTCGCGAAACATCCGCGCAATGCTATCGCGGTCGCGCGTACGCGAAAGTGCGAGCATCGCCAGCACGCGCGCTTTCTGCGGCGTCAAGGTGTCGGCTCCGATGAACCCCTGCGCATGATCGTCGTCACGCGTCACGATCGCGCCGCTCGCGCGGCTGCACTGAACGACGAGCACGTCGTGTCGCACGGCTTCGGCGAGCGCGGCGCGTTGCGCCGGCGACGGGCGCCCGGGTGGCGTACCGGCGAACACGATGCCGCGAACGCGCGCCGCGACGAAGGCATCGACGGCGATGGCACTCGCGCCAGCGTAGCACGCGACGATCTCGACGCTCGGCAGTTCAGCGACTGACGCGACGTCGAATTCGGTATCGGGCGCATGCCGGCGAAGCGGACGGCGATCGACGACGACGCGTCCATCGGGATCGATGCGTCCGAGCGGTCCGATGCCGGGCGAGCGAAAGGCGTCGAGCGCGAAGTTCGACGTCTTCGTCACGTCGCGCGCGCAGTGAATCTCGCCATCCATCGCGACGAGCACACCGAGATCGCGCGCGACGGGCGAAGCGGCGACGCGAAAGGCATTGAGGAGATTGATGCCCGCATCCGAGCCCAGCGCGTTCGGCGGTCGCTGCGATCCGACGACGACGATCGGTATGCTCGCCTTCGATGCGAGGTGCAGGAAGTACGCCGTCTCTTCGAGCGTCGACGTGCCGTGCGTAACGACGATCCCGCGCATCGACGGATCGGCAGCGAGCGCCGACGCGATCGCTCGATCGAGCGCGATCCACGTGGTCGGGTCCATCGCGACGCTGTCGATCGTGCGAAAGGAGACCGGCACAATGTCGAAGTCGCCGAGCAGCGGCCGAAACGTGTCGAGCAACCGGTCGAGCTCGCTCGGCGTCGCGTGCGCGCCGTAACCGTGGAGATCGAGCGCGTGGCGACCGAAGGTCGCGATCGATCCTCCGGTGCCGATCAGCCCGATGCGCTCCATCGCTACGTGCCTCCGTGCAAGTCTCGCGTTCCCACGCGCCGATGCGCCTCGGTGGTTGCCCTTCGCGACCGATTGTATTAAAACCGTCGACCGATGATCGCCATCGACGGCGTCGACAAGTGGTTCGGCGCGCACCAGGTGCTCTCGCAGGTGACGCTCGATGTCGCGACCGGCGAGGTGGTCGTCGTGTGCGGCCCGAGCGGGTCGGGCAAGAGTACCTTCCTTCGCTGCATTGCCGGGCTCGAATCGGTCGATGCGGGTACGATCGCGATCGACGGCGTGCCGGTCGACGCCGATCCGCACGGGCATGCGCACGATGCGCAAGTCGGCATGGTGTTCCAGCAGCTCAACCTGTTTCCACACATCACGATCCTGCAAAACCTCGTGCTCGCTCCGCTCAAGGTCCGCAAGCTTCCACGCCGCGCCGCTATGGCGCGCGCGCGCTCGCTGCTCGCGCGCGTCGGCATCGAAGACAAGGCGGATGCCTATCCGGGTACGCTGTCGGGCGGACAACAGCAACGCGCAGCAATCGCGCGAGCGCTTTGCATGGAGCCCGCGGTGATGCTGTTCGACGAGCCGACATCGGCGCTCGATCCGGAAATGATCAAGGAAGTGCTCGACGTGATGCGAGGCCTTGCGCAGGACGGCATGACGATGTGCATCGTGACGCATGAAATGGGATTTGCCCGCGAGGTCGCGGACCGCGTCGTCTTCATGGACGAGGGACGCATCGTCGAGATCGGGACGCCGGGCGCTTTTTTCGCCGCGCCCAAGGAGCATCGAACACGGCAATTCATTGGCAAGATATTGACGCATTGACGCGGCCGACGGCGAACCCCCCACGCGTCGTCCCCGGCACCGCCCACGACAAGACTCAACCGAAGGAGGACCACCATGCCCGAAACGAGTGCCAGCGAATCCGACGAACGCTTTGCTGACGGGTCGCGTCGTCGTTTTCTCCAGGGTGCTGCCGTAGTTGCGGTGGCGAGCGCCGCACCATCACGGCGCGCCGCTGCCGCCGAATGCCCGAAGTCGACGCTCGAGGTCGTCAAGGAAACGGGTGTACTGAAGGCCGGCGTCACGACGACCGTTCCGTACTTCGGTTTCATCGACGAGCGCGGCAATCACGCCGGCTTCGACTACGACGTCATTCTCGAAATTGCGAAGCGGCTCAAAGCGAAGCCCGAGATCGCCCAAGTGACGACGTCGACGCGCATTCCGCTGCTGCAGCAGGGACGCGTCGATCTCGTGGCCGCCACGATCACGCACTATCGCAGCCGCGACGATGTCGTCGACTTCTCCATAGACTACTTTTACTCGCCGCAGACGATGATGGTGCGAAGCGACAGCAAGATTCGCAAGGTGGCCGACATGAACGGCAAGCGTGCCGGAGCGTCGATCGGATCGGGCTCGGTCAAGTATTTCAAGGAGGCACAGCCGGGCGCGACGATCCAGACGTTCGACACCGAGGCGGACGCGTTCATCGCGCTCCAGCAGGGACTGATCGATGCGATGGCGACCGACATGACGCAGCTTGCCGGCTTTCGCGCGAACGCCAAGAATCCCAACGACTTCCTCGTGCTCGGCAAGGAAGGCACTTATGGCGGCGGTCCGTTCGGACTCTGCATGCGCGAGAATGACTCGAAATGGCGCGACGCCGTCAATTACGCATTGCAGGACCTCTGGAACGACGGCACCTGGGACAAAATCTTCGACAAGTGGGTCGGCCCGAACACGAAGATGCAGCTCACGAAGGAGATGCTCGGCTTCCGGATGGAAACCTGGCACTGATCGCTCCGGCCACCGGACTCCATTTAAAGCGGAACGATGCGCCAGTTCGACCTCGGGGTGCTGTGGGGCGAGTGGGGCGTGCGGCTGCTCGACGGGCTCGGCGTCACCGTCGAGCTCGCGGCGCTTACCATTGTCTTCGCGCTCGCGATTGGCCTCGTTGTCGGCATTCTCCGCTGGCTCGGCAAGTGGTACCTGGAGCCGTTGTGCTGGCTCTACATCGAAGGCGCCCGCAATACGCCGCCGCTCGTACAGATCCTGTTCTGGTACTTCTCGGCGTTTTACCTGCTGCCCCGTCCGGTGTTCGAGTACATGCGCCACGTTGGCTACGAGTTTGCGGCCGCGGTCGTCGCGCTCGCCGTCTACCATGGTGCGTTCATGGCCGAGACGGTGCGCGCAGGCTTGAACTCTGTGGGAAAGGGCCAGATCGAGGCAGCGCGCGCGCTCGGACTCACGTTTGGATCGCGGATGCGCTACGTGATCCTCCCCCAGGCGCTGCGCGTCATCGTGCCACCACTCGTCAACGAGATGGTCGGGGCGACGAAGAACACGAGCCTCGCGCTGGCGATCGGCGTTGCGGAGATCGCCTACCAGACCAAGTACATCGAAACGTACGCGTTTCGCGGCGTCGAGGCGCTGATCGGCGCGACGTTGCTCTACCTTCTGCTTTGCATCGGCATCGCGGGTCTCGGTCCGTTTGCGTCGCGCTACCTGTCGCGACACGTACAGACGGCGCCGCGCATCGCCCGACCGGTCCTCGTCAGCGAATAACACGAAGCAAATGAACTGGGAACGCGTGCTGACCCCGCTCAACATCGAGCGGATGCTCGTCGGCGATCTCTTCACCCAAGGGCACGTCGGCGGCCTGTTGCTGACGCTCATCATCGCGGCGATCGCGATCATCGGCTCGACGATGCTCGGGGTCATGCTTGGCGTGATGCGCGCATCGCCGCGGCGCGCGATTGCGCTGCCCGCGCTCGTCTATATCCAGGCGATTCGCAGCGTACCGCTGCTGATCCTGATCTTCTGGGTCTATTTCGTTCCCCCGTACTTCGGCGTCGAGACGTCGAAGGGCGTCAGCGTCGGGGTGGCGCTCACATTCTTCACCGCAGCGTACATCGCGGAATACATACGTGGAGGCATTCTGTCGGTGCCGACCGCGCAGCGCGAGGCCGCGCGCACATTGGGCTTGACTCCACTGCAGATTCAACTGTACGTCGTGTTGCCGCAGGCGTTCTTCAACATGATTCCGGCGATCAGCGGTCGCTACATCGTGACGGTCATCAACACGTCGCTCGCGTTCCTGATCGGGTTGTCCGAGTTGACCGACATCGGCAGGCAGATCAACGTGCGCCTGCAGACGTCACCGGTCGAGGTGTACGTGACCGTGATGGCGCTTTATTTCGTCGTCAACCGCGCGCTCTCCGGCGGCATGCGCCTGCTCGAGAGCCGGACGCGATTCAACCGGCTGTTCGTGCGCATATAGTCGGGACTTCGGCAATCGAGCCCGCGTGCTCTACACTTCTGGTCGCTCGAATGAGCGACAACCGCAAAGGAACCCGCCCATGGCTGCCTCTTTCGCTCTGAAAGCCGTCGACGAGCGCGCGTCGGCGACCGATCGTTTCGGCAATCCGATCGATCCGGTCGTTCGCTACGCGCGTGGGCAAATCCTGCGAAGCACCGACGACGAGGTCGCCCGAATGCTTCGTGCGCGACGCATCGTCGGCGATCTCGTCAGAAGCGGCGGTCTTGGCGCCGTCCGCGATCTTTCCGGGATGAATCGCGGCAGCGGTCTCACCGCTGACGACGTGGCCCATCTGACGAGCCACGTCCCGTTCTTCGAGCGCTTCGAGGGCAAGACCGAGCCACTCGCATTGCGCCACATGGCAGCCGATCCCGCGCGCCACGCGGCGCTGATTCTCAATCGCGTCTCTGCCGCGAATTTCATTTCGCTCACGACGTTGCTCGCGCGAAGCGATCGCGTGTTCGCATTCGCGCCGCGCGGCGGCGCATCGCACCCGTCGACGGTGCGGCCGATCGCCATGGTGGGCGCAGAGTTGACCGAATTCCATGACATCGACGATCTGGAGCGTGCATGGCAGGCGCGCGGCGCTCCGCGCATTCTTCTGATCACGCCGATCAGCGCGTCGAAGCGACACATTCCGTTCGACGACTTCAGGCGTGCGCTTGCGCTGCCGCGTGCGGCGAATACGCTCGCGTATGTCGACGATGCGCATCTTGCAACGCGCATCGCGTTCTTCGGGGAGCCGCCGACGTTCGAGGTCGGTGACATCGACATCGGCGTCTGCTCGGCCGACAAGCATGTCGCGGGTCCGCGGGCAGGCGTTCTCGTCGGCCGCAAGGATCTGATCAAGGCGATCGGCTCGCGCGCCTACGAGCTCGGGCTCGAGGCCCAGGCGGGACAGTACGCCGGCGTCGCGAACGCGCTTCGCAACTTCGATCCGCGTCCGGTAAAGGAAGCGGGTGAGCTTGCGGGTACGCTCGCGGGCGCGCTGGCGGAACGCTATGGCGCGAATCGCGCCTATCTTGGAGGGCCCGGCGTTTCCATGGCAGGCGATGACGTGCTCGAAATCGCGCTTTCGCGTCGCCGCATCGACCGACCCAGGCTCGTCGCGGTCGAGGCGGCGGGGCTCGTCGCCATGCAGATGCTCGAGCATGACGGCATCCTGACGATTGGCGCAGTGGCAATGCCGGGAAGTGCGCCCGCCGTGCGCCTGATGATGTATCCGGATGGGCCCAAGCTCGGCGTCGACGCAATCGCTTCGTCGCTGGAGGCTGCGATCGGGCGACTTGCCGAGGTCGTCGATGATTTGCCGGCTGCGCGCAGGCAATTGATCGGCGACTGATCTCATCCAGGGAGGCCGAGCTTCGTGGCCGAATGGCCGCGGCGCTCGCGCTCGTTTGGCTACAACAAAAAGGATATGCGCATGAACGTTCATCGAAGCGGCGGCCCCATCGCGGCGTTCGTCACGATCCTCGTTGTCGCCGCTTGCGCAACGCCGCCTTCGACAAGGCAAGCCGGGCTCGATCGCATCGAGCACGTGATCGTGCTCTACGCCGAGAACCGCAGCTTCGACAACCTGTACGGGACTTTTCCGGGAGCCAACGGGCTCGCGAACGCGTCGGCCGCCCAATACACGCAAGTCGATCATGGCGGCAACCCGCTGCCGCATTTGCCGCCGGTGTGGAAAGGCAGCACCTCGGATGCAGATCCAGCGTTCCCTAAGGATCTGCCGAACCGGCCGTTCGGCATCGACGCGCCGCCGATCAACCTGCCGTTGTCGGTAAAGACGCGCGATCTCATTCACGCGTTCTATCGCAATCAGGAACAGATCGACGGGGGGCGCAACGACCGATTCGTCGAAGCGAGCGACGCCGGTGCGCTGGTCATGGGCCACTACGACGGTTCGAAGCTGCCGATGTGGAAGTGGGCGCAGGAATACACGCTTGCCGACGACTTCTTCATGGGCGCGTTCGGCGGCTCGTACCTGAACCACATGTGGCTGATCTGCGCATGCACGCCGATCGACCGCGACGGGCCCGCGAATCTGCGCGCCAAGCTCGACGATCGCGGCTGGCTCGCACGCGCGGCATCGTCGCCGGCATCGGTGCTCGACGGTCCGCCGAAATTCGTGCAATCGGGGCTTCTCACCCCCGACGGCTTTTCGGTCAATACGACGCAACCGCGCTATCAGCCATCGATCGTTCCGCCCGCGCCCGGCGGCGACCCGCGCTATGCCGATCCTTCGAAGTACACGCTGCCGCCGCAGACGCTGAAGACGATCGGCGACACGCTGTCGGCGAAGGGCATCACGTGGGTGTGGTATTCGGGCGCCTGGGACGCGGCCGTCAAGGACGGCATGCAACCACCGCGGGCGAAGCGACTCGTGATCAACTATCGCGAGCCGGGCGGGCGCAACTTCATCACGCATCACCAGCCGTTCAATTATTTCGCACGTTTCGCGCCCGGCACGCGTGATCGCGCCGAGCATCTCAAGGACGAGACCGAATTCATCGCGGGCATCGAGCGCGGCGAACTGCCGCAGGTCGTGTTCTACAAACCGCAGGGATCGCAGAACGAGCATCCGGGCTACGCGGACGTGCTCTCCGGCGACGAGCACATCGCCGGCATCGTCGCGAAGATCAAGGCGAGCCCGCTTTGGGCATCGAGCGTGATCATCGTGACCTACGACGAGAACGGCGGCTTCTGGGACCACGTCGCGCCGCCGAAAGGCGAGCGCTGGGGACCCGGCACGCGCATTCCGACGATGATCATCTCGCCATTTGCGAAGCGCCATTACATCGACCACACGCACTACGATACGACGTCCATCCTCAAATTCATCACGCTGCGATTCGGGCTGGAGCCGTTGGCGGGGGTGAGGCAGGACGCGGGGGATCTGACGAACGCGTTGGAGTTTTGAGAAGCGGGGTGAGGGAGCAGGGACGGGGGATGAGAGTGCCTTGCGTCGCGGCGTTTCACGCTGACGCCAAACGAACGCCACTTTCCTCCCTCACCCCTCATCGCTCACGCCGCTCTTGACGTCCCGTGCCGCGCTCCATCCCCCGCGGCGTCTGGCTCCTCGGCTTCGTCAGCCTGCTGATGGACACGTCGAGCGAATCGATCCATGCGCTTTTGCCGCTCTACATGGTCGACACGCTAGGCGCATCCGTGCTCGTCGTCGGCATCATCGAAGGCATTGCCGAAGCGATCGCGCTGATCGTCAAGCTGTTCTCGGGACTGTGGTCCGATGCGTTCGGGCGCCGCAAGCCGCTCGTTCTCGCCGGCTACGCGCTTGCAGCGATATCGAAGCTCGCGTTTCCGTTGGGGACTTCGCTTGGCATCGTTGTCGCCGGACGATTCGCCGATCGTGTCGGCAAAGGCATTCGCGGCGCACCACGCGATGCGCTCGTTGCCGATCTCATATCTCCTGAGGTGCGCGGCGCCGCGTTCGGCTTGCGCCAGGCGCTCGACAGCGTGGGCGCGGTCGCTGGTCCGCTGATGGCCGCATTGCTCATTGCGCACTTCGCCGGCAACTTCCGCACGACGTTCTGGATCGCCGTCATTCCCGCCGCGCTTTGCGTCGCGCTTCTCGCATTCGGCGTGCACGAACCGGATGCGCCGGCGCGCAAGCAGGATGGCAAGCGCATTTCCTGGCGCGATGCGCGTCGTCTCGATCGGCGCTTCTACGTTGTCACCGCGATCGCATCGGTGCTCACGCTCGCACGTTTCTCGGAAGCGTTCCTCGTGCTGCGCGCGCAGGACGTCGGCATGGGTGCAACCGGCGCGCCCTGGGTGATGGTTGCGATGTCGAGCGTGTATGCGCTCTGCGCGTATCCGGCCGGGCGAATGGCCGATCGCGGTCATGCGACAGCGCTACTGTCGTCGGGTTTTGCCGTGCTTGTCGCCGCCGATGTCGTGCTCGCGCTGGCGGGGAGTGCCAACGGCGCGCTCGCCGGCGCCGCGTTGTGGGGATTGCACATGGCGCTGACGCAGGGCCTGCTTGCCGCGCTCGTCGCCGCGACAGCACCCGCGGATCTGCGCGGGACCGCGTTCGGCGTTTTCAATGTCGCGAGCGGCATCGCGCTGCTCGTCGCAAGCGCGCTCGCAGGCGGACTCTGGCAGACGATCGGACCCTCGGCAACGTTCATTGCCGGTGCAGCTTTCACGACGATCGCATGGATCGCGCTGCTGGTCGGCGCGCGACGCGTGCCGTCGCTTTGATTCCCTGGTTCGATCGTCAATAGCGCTCGTCGGAACGTTTGCGCAAGCCCTCGATATCGGCCCGCCGCACGCCGCTCCTCCGCGCGCAGCTTGCCGAGCGCCGACGGGTCGTTACGATCTCGTCGAGCCGTCGGCGCGTGGGCATTGAGACCGACGGGGCAACCCGACCGCGCGTTGATCTGAATCAAACGGATGCCGAATGCTTCTCGGGGCATCAACGTTTTTTCGTACACTCGACGAGGACGTCCCGATCGCGCAACGATGACTGATGATGTAACCATTCCCGCCGTGTTTCGGCTGGGATTCCGGCCTTTCTACCTGGCGGCCAGTGTTTTTGCCGCACTATCGATCGTGCTCTGGGCCGCGCAGTATTCGGGGTGGCTTCGCGCGCCGCTGATCGGAGGACCTCTTGCTCATGCGCACGAGATGCTGTACGGCTACACGTTCGCCGTAGTGGCCGGGTTTCTCTTCACCGCGGTACGCAATTGGAGCGGCCGGCCGACGCCGCGTGGCGGCCTCCTCGCAGGCATCGTTGCGATCTGGGTGGCCGCGCGCGTCCTCGCGTTTACGCCTTTCAGCGTGGCGACAATTTGCGCGAACGTCGCGTTTCTGCTTGCCGTCGCCGGGGGCATCGCCGTGCCGCTCGTCCAAAGCGGCAATCGTCGCAACTATTTCTTCGTGGCGATCGTCGCGGCCGCGGCCATCGCGGAAGCGCTGACGCAACTTGGCAGCATCGGCGCGCTTGCCTTTCCCGCCATGCGCGGACTTCAGATCGGGTTCGACCTGGTCATTCTTATCATCACGATCGTTACCGGCCGCGTGATTCCGATGTTCACGAACAACGCCATCCCGCAGGCCGGCGCGCGGCGTCTGCCGATCCTCGAGAAAGTGTCGATCGCGATCGTATTGCTGGTGCTCGCCGCCGACCTTGCGGGCTTGTCGGGTGCACCGCTTGCCGGCGTGCTCGCATTCGCGGCAGCAGTGCACTCGACGCGGTTGGGTCTCTGGCGGCCTTGGCGAACGCTGCACGCGCCACTGGTGTGGTCGCTCGACCTGGCGTATGTCTGGCTGCCGATTCACTTCGCGCTGCGCGCGGCCGCCGAACTTGGCAGAGCGCCGCTGTCGCTCGCGATTCATGCGCTCACCGTCGGTGCGATCGGCGGTCTCACGCTGGCGATGATGACGCGCACCGCGCGCGGCCACACGGGTCTTCCGTTACGTGCCGATGGCGCCGATGTGATCGCCTACGTGCTGGTCTTCGGCGCAGCGCTTCTGCGCGTGTTCGGACCGCTCGTGGCACCGCCGCTGCAGATCGGTTGGATCGCAGTTTCCGCGCTGCTTTGGGCGAGCGCGTTCGGACTCTATTTCATCGCCTACTGGCCGCGGCTGACCATGCCGCGGCGCGATGGAAAGCCAGGCTGATAGCGATGGCGACCGACAAGATCGAGCAGACGATCGCGGCGAAGACGATTACCGCGTGGCAGTGCATCGGTTGCGGCCGGCTCGAGGCGCCGCAGAACTGCATCGGCGTATGTCAGGATCGCAAGGTCGAGCTCGTCACGGCATGGGACCATGCCGAGGCGTTGCTCGCGCTGGAGGAAGCGAACGAGCGAATCGCGGCGCTCGAAGGCGTGCTCGCGACGCTCGTGCGTACGGCGCCGCGCGAAGGCGCCTGGAAGGACTCTTATCTTGCGCTTCAGACGCAGGCTCGCAACGTTCTGGCGCGTTCCAGATAAGTTGTCGAGATCCCGCGCGCCGCGACGAGCGACCTTGCGATCATCGCGTGTAGGGTTGGCGTGGCGATCTGCCAGAACAGCACGCCAACCATCTATCCGGTTATGTCGAAGGTGAGTACGTGCGCGTCGCCGCGCAGTCGTCGGGAACGCTCGTGACGCTTGCGGTCGCGCGCGTTTGCGAGGTGACGAAGGACGCGCCGCTCTTCACGCTCGAAAGTGAGCACGAGCGTGCCGCGCGCGCTGAAGCCGAAGCGCGCGTGCGCCAGGCGCAGGCCCACGCTCGGCTCGCCAATCTCGTGAAGGCGCGGCGACCGCCGGAGATCGCCGCGGCGGCCGCCAAGTCAAAGCGGCGAACGATGCGCTCGCGCAGGCGAGTGGCGCGTCGGGCCGTATCGGGACGTGATGTCTGGCACCAATATCGAAATACATCTCTGGCACCAATTTCGGGGCTGGCACCAATTTCGCCGGCGTAAGGTTTCGAAAGCGGCGCCGACTTCTCGCACTGAGCGGCCGGAAAACGCTCGACCCGGCCTGACCCCTCGAGGATGCGAGAATCAAAGCGATGAACGACCACGCCATTCCGGCGGCAAGCGAGCGCGAGGTGCTCCGGCCGCCAACTTCGCGGCGCCTTTATTTCCGCCACACGCTGGCGGTTCGCGTGATGCACTGGATCAACGCGATCGCGCTCGTCATCATGCTGATGAGCGGGTTGCAGATCTTCAACGCGCATCCGGCGCTCTACTTCGGCGATCAATCGTACAGCGGCCGTCCTGCGTGGCTCGAGATCGGCGCCACCGAGGACGGCCAGGGCAACCCTGTCGGCTACACGCGACTTCTAGGGCACGAGTTCGTCACGACCGGCGTGCTCGGCGTGTCGAGCGACGGCGGGCGCGTCTACGCGCAGGGATTTCCTTCGTGGATCACGATCCCGAGCCATCAATGGCTCGCGATGGCGCGCACCTGGCACTTTTTCTTCGCCTGGGTGTTCCTGATCAACGGGCTCTGCTTCGTCATCTATACGATCTTGAGCCGCCACCTTGCGCGCGATCTGTGGCCGACGCCCGACGACGTGCGCGGCATCGGGAGATCGATCGTCGATCACCTGCACCTGCGCCATCCGACCGGCGAAGCGGCGAAACGCTACAACGTATTGCAGAAACTCGCATATCTGACGGTGATCTATATTTTATTGCCGCTGATCGTGCTGATGGGCCTCGGCATGTCGCCGCGGCTCGATACGTTGTTCGGCGGTTGGGTCAGCTGGTTTGGCGGCCGGCAGACGGTGCGCTCGATCCATTTCATCGTCGCGTGGATGCTCGTCGCGTTCGTGGTGATCCACGTGTTCGAGGTGATCGTCACCGGCTTCTGGAACAACGTCCGCTCGATGATCACCGGCCGCTATCGGCTGCCGAAGGAGAAGGCGCATGAATCATCTTGACGGCGTCTCGCGGCGGCGTTTTCTCGGCCGCATCGTTTCGGCATTCGGCGCATTCGGCCTCGCCGGCTGCGATCGCTTGTCGCAAACCGATTGGTTTCCGAAGGTTCTCGGCTCCGCCGAGCGTCTGAACGACCGGGTCGCCACGCTGGTCACCGGGCGCAAGGCGATGGCGCAGGAGTTTCCGCCGGCCGCGATCTCACCCACGTTTCGCAGCAACGGCACCGCGGACCCCGACAATCCGCAGTATGCGGCGCTCGCCGCGAATCATTTCGCCGATTACGCGCTCGAAGTGACGGGCCTCGTCGCGGCGCCGCGGAAGTTCACGCTCGACGAGCTGCGCGCGTTGCCGAGCCGCACGCAGATCACGCGGCACGACTGCGTCGAAGGGTGGAGCGCGATCGGCAAGTGGCAGGGCGCAAGGCTCTCCGCGTTGCTCGACGTCGTGAAGCCCACGTCGCGCGCGCGCTTCGTCGTGTTCCATTGCGCCGATCCGATGAACGAGGACGGCACGTCGCCGTACTACGAGAGCATCGACATGGACGACGCGTATCACGTCCAGACGATCCTTGCGTACGCGCTGAACGACGGGCCGCTGCCGATCAAGAATGGTGCGCCGATCAGGCTTCGCGTCGAGCGACAGCTAGGCTATAAGCATGCAAAGTACGTAATGCGCCTCGAACTCGTCGAAAGCTTCGCGCACATCGGCGAAGGCCACGGTGGCTACTGGGAGGACCAGGGCTACCAGTGGTACGCCGGAGTGTGACTACTCGGCGATTTACGCCGCGTCGCGCGGAAAGGACGCTTCGCTGACTGCCGCCGCGTCGAGCAGCGCGTGCACTTCCTCGTCGGTGGTCTGGCCGAAATCGTCGTACCAGGCGCCGACGGCGAGAAACGGCCGCGGCGTTTGCGCGCACACCACTTCGTCGACCGCGCGGCGCAGCGCCTCGCATGTTTCCGGCGCTGCCACGGGAACCGCGACGACGATCTTCTTCGGTTGCTGGCGGCGCACGGCCGTCGCCGCCGCGAGCATCGTCGATCCGGTCGCAAGACCGTCGTCGACGAGGATCGCTACCCGTCCCGCGAGCGCGAGCGGCGGTCGCTCCCCCCGATAGCGACGCTCGCGCCGATCGAGCTCGCTGCGCTCGCGCGCGACGACCGTATCGAGCAGCGGCTTCGGCACGTTGTCGATCGGCACGTCGGGATTCATCACCATGACGTCGCCGGTCGCGATCGCGCCCATCGCGAACTCCTCATGTCCCGGCAGTCCTAGCTTGCGCACGACGAACACATCGAGTGGCGCGTGCAGTGCGCGGGCGACCTCGAAGCCGACGGGAACGCCGCCGCGCGGCAACGCGAGCACGACGACATCGCGATCGTCGCGATAGGCGAAAAGCCTTTGCGCGAGATATTGGCCGGCTTCCCGGCGATTGGCGAAGCGGGTCAGCATCAGCGCGCGTTCTCGACGATCAGGAACTCGACGAGCCACTCGGCGGCGAGGTTGGCGACGCGCTCGAGCGCGCCCGGTTCCTCGAACAGATGCGTTGCGCCTGGCACGATTTCGAGCCGCTTTTCGCTGCCGAGAAGCGCGAGCGCGCGACGATTGAGATCGAGCACGACGTCGTCCGCCCCGCCAACGACGAGCAGCGTCGGCGACTTCACTTTCGCGAGCGCATCGCCCGCGAGGTCCGGCCTTCCGCCGCGCGAGACAACCGCGCCGACACGGTTGCCCAGCTCGGAAGCGGCGACCAGCGCCGCGGCTGCACCGGTGCTCGCGCCGAAATAGCCCACCGGAAGCGACGCAAGTTCGGCCTGCGCATCGACCCACCGGGTCGCGAACGCGAGACGCTTGGCGAGCAGACCGATGTCGAAGCGATGTTGACGCGTATAGGTATCGCGCTCGTCCTCGCTGCTCGTCAGCAGATCGAACAGCAGCGTCGCGAGACCGGCCTGCTGCAAACGTCCGGCGACCCAGACGTTACGCGGGCTCGAACGGCTGCTGCCGCTGCCATGCGCGAAGAGTACGATGGCTTTCGCACCCGCGGGGATCGTGAGATTTCCGTCCAGCGACGCCTCGCCCGCGGGGATCGTGATCGCGCGCTCGACGCGATCGGCCACTTCTCGTGTCATGCCGGCGCTTTCCAAAATCGCTCTGATGCTCGCGCAATAAGCGTACCGGTCACGCGATTGCGCACTCCTGGGCGTGCTCCGGTCGCAGCAAGCTGAACCGCGCGGCGTTTCCTTCGCGTAGCGATGTAATTGTTACACCGCGCCAAGGGTGTTCCGACTTGCGCGAAGCGTCAGGCAAAAAGGCCGTGCATGAACCATTCGCCGTCGTCGGTTCCATAGCGATGATCGCGATAGATCCATACGATCTCGCCGTCGGGGTTCTCGGCGACGAAATAATCGCGGCGATAGTCGCGGCCGTCCCACCAGCCCGATTCGATGCGCTCGGGACCGTCGCGCAGCGTCCAGGGACTCGTTTCCAGAAGTGCGGCGAGCGGTCGCGCTTCGTCGAGCAGCCAGATCGGCCGAGGCGGATCGTTTGCGTTCGAAGTGGCATGCAGCTTGATGTTTTTCGAGTGGCGCGATGGCGTCGCGCCATGGCGTGACCGTGAATTCGCGGAAACCGCCTGCATTTCGCTTGCCGCGTGCTCGGGCCGGTGCTCCTCCTGCGTTGCGAGCACGGCGACCGCGCGATCGCCGAGGCGCGCGCGCAGGCGATCGACGAGCGGAACGACGACGCCTTCGGCGACATCCTCGGGTAGCAGGCCGAGATTGCGTCCGGCAAGTGGCATCGTCTCGTCGCTCGCGAGCACGATAGCTTCCACTGATGCGGGCAGGGCGAGGCGCGCGAGCCGCTCGCGCAGCACGCCGATCAGGTGCGCGGGCTCGCGTGCAGGCGAGCCGAGCGCGAACGATGCGATCGTCGGCGGCGTTCCGCGCTCGCGAACGTAGCGCTCATGGATCAGCGACAGCGACATGCGCACGACGCCAAGCCCGCGCGCGAGCAGCCATTGCGCGAGGTCGCCGACGAGACGATTCACGGCGAATCCGAGGGCTTCGACGGTGTCGATCGGCGCGGGCAGCGAAAGCTTGCGCTCGAAATGCGGCGCCGGGATGTACGGCGCGCGCGGGTCGGCGGCGAGTCCGAGCGCGCGATCGAGCATGTCGACGACGCCCGGCGCGAAGCGTCGCGCAAGTCCCGCACGTGGGAGCGACTGCGCGGCGCCGAACGTCGTGATGCCCGCGGACTTCAGCGTCGCGAGCGTGTCGGCGTCGACATCGAGCAGCGCGAGCGGCAAAGGTGCGAGCTCG
>DATFCW010000499.1:0-2439 GCA_035252665.1 Casimicrobiaceae bacterium
CGGCGCCAATCCCTCGAATGGCTCGTCGAGCAAAAGAATCGACGGCGACAGCGCCATCGCGCGCGCAACGGCGACCATCTTCTTCTGTCCGCCGCTCAGGTTCAGCCCGCGGCGGTTCATGAATGCCTTCACCTCCGGAAACACGCCGAAGATCCGCTCGTCGATGTTGCCGTTGCCCTTTGCGCCGTTCCCTTTGCGCTCGGTCAGCCACTCGCAGAGGTGAAAGTTCTCGGCGACGCTCAAGTCGGCGAAGATGCCCGCGTCTTCGGGCGCGTAACCGATGCCGAGGCGCGCGCGTCGATACGCGGGCACGCGCGTGATCGCGTTGCCGCGGAAGCTGATCGTGCCGGCGCGCGCCGGAAGCAATCCCATCAGCGTTTCGATCGTCGTCGTCTTGCCGGCGCCGTTGCGGCCGACGAGCACGACCGATTCGCCGGGATCGACGCGCAACGACACGCCGCGCAGCACCTGCACGGGCCCCCGGTACGCCTCGATCCGCTGAACCTCAAGCATTCGCCGCCCCGGCGATCGCGGGCTCGCCGCCCGGATGCGTGCCGATCAGCGTCGTCGTCACCGCGTCGTTCGCGCGAATCTCGTCCGGCGACCCGTCGGCGAGGATCGTTCCCTGATGCATGACGACGATGCGCTCCGAATACCGGAACACGATGTCCATGTCGTGCTCGATGATCACGATGGTGATGCCGCCCGCGCGCACGATCGAGCTCACGATATCCATGATCGGCGCCTTCTCGCGCGTCGATACGCCGCTCGTGGGCTCGTCGAGGAACAGAAGCTTTGGCCGCAGCGCATAGGCGACCGCGACGTCGAGGAGCTTGCGCTCGCCGTGCGAGATCGCGCCTGCACGCATCGCCGCGGTGTGATCCAGGTTGAAGCGACGCAGTACTTCATGCGCTTCGTGCCAGACCGCCTGGTCGCGGCTCGCGAGATTCGCGAGGCGCTGCGTTTTGCCGTCGCGCGAGAAGATCGCGAGAGCGATATTCTCGGCGCACGTGAGCTGATCGAACAGGTTGACGATCTGGAAGCTTCGCGCGATGCCGTCCTTGATCCGCTCGTACGGCGTCTGGTCGGTGACGTCGCGCCCGTCGAAGAGGATCTGCCCGCTATCGGGCCGATAGAGGCCGCTCACGAGATTGACGAGCGAGGTCTTGCCCGCGCCGTTCGATCCGATCAGCGCGAGCACTTCGCCAGCGTTCACGCGGAAGTCGACCGCGTTGACCGCACGGTTGTCGCCGAACGATTTGCAGAGCTTCTGCGTAGCAAGGAGCGCTTGCATCGCCATCATGCGACCTTCGCGCGCGAACGCCGCCACTTCGCCGCGACGGTTTCGAACGCCCCCATGATCCCCGTGGGCAACACGAGCACCAGGACGACGAGCACCGTGCCGAGCAGCAGCTGCCAGTACACGGTGAAGCCGATCGCATAG
Organism: Casimicrobiaceae bacterium; assembly: GCA_035252665.1. Lineage (GTDB taxonomy): Bacteria > Pseudomonadota > Gammaproteobacteria > Burkholderiales > Casimicrobiaceae > VBCG01. The sequence goes on from DATFCW010000499.1 coordinate 1,445, forward strand.
GTCTTCAGGTATGTGAACGCAATCGCACCGATGATCGGGCCCACGAACGTACGGAAGCCGCCCAAAACGGTCATGAACACGATCTCGCCGGAGAATGTCCAGACGAGGATGTCCGGACTCGCGAGGCCATTGAGCGGCGCCCACAACGCGCCGGCGATGCCGGTGAAGACACCCGAGATCACGAAGGCGATCAGGCGATAGCGGCGGATGCGGATGCCGATGAATTCGGCGCGCGTCTCGTTGTCGCGGATGGCCTGCAGCGCCTTGCCGAACGGCGAGTTGACGATCAGCCACATGAGCCACGTGCAGATCGCGAATGCGCCGAGCACGTAGTAGTAGTAGCGATAGGCGAGAAAGTCCATCTTGTCGTTGCCGGGTGGCATGCCGAGGAGCGTCGGCGTCGGCGCACGCAATCCGTCGGTGCCGCCCGTGACCCAGAAAAACTTGAACGCCAGGCTCCACAAAACCTGCGACAGCGCGAGCGTCAGGATGCCGAAGAAGATGCGCGTGTAGCGGACACAGACGAAGCCGAAGAGAATCGACAGCAGTGCGGAGGTGAGCGCGGAGCCGGCGAGAAAGAGCTCCATCGACAACACCTTCAAATACTTCACCATGAAGGCGACCGTGTACGCGCCGGTGCCGAAGAACGCCGAGTGCCCGAACGAAAGCAATCCGGTGTAGCCGAGCAGGAGGTTGAAGCCGAGCGCGCCGATCGCTGCGACCAGCCCGTAGGTCAGCGTCAGTGTCTGGAACGGATCGATGACGTAGGGCGCCACGAGCAGAAAGATCGCCACCGGGATGACCCACGCGAGGATCTTCCGCGTCGAATGAACATCGGTGACGGCGATCGTCGCAGGCGCTTCGGCGCCGGCAGCAGCGATGATGGGGGTGCTGTTCATGCGCGGCCGAAGAGCCCGGCAGGCCGAACGAGCAGCACGAAAGCGGCAATTAGGTATAGCACGGCGAGCTCGACCTCCGGGAAAAGGCTGATGAAC
>DATFCW010000500.1:0-12779 GCA_035252665.1 Casimicrobiaceae bacterium
TTCCGCCCTCTACATCGGCGCGCTCGTCTATCTCGCGCTACCGTTCTCGCGCAGCGTCGGCACGCTGATGGGATTGTCGTTCTGCCTTGGCTTGGCACTTGGCGCGAGCCAGCCGATGGTGATGTCGCTGCTGCACACGCACGCGCCACCCGGCCGGATGGGGGAGGCGGCCGGTGTGCGGATGTCGCTCGTCAATTCGATGGCGGTGGCCGTGCCGCTCGTCTTCGGCGCGGTCGGAGGCACCGTTGGCCTCGCGCCGGTGCTGTGGTCGGTGGGCGTGTTTCTCGCGACGGGAGGCTACCTCACCCGCGGCACGAAGCGCGCTTCGTGACGACGCCGGATCACGCTTTCTGCTTCAGGCGATTAGCGTACGCCTTGCGAAACTTCGCGACCTTCGGCGCGACGACGTACGCGCAGTACGGCTGGCGCGGGTTGCGCTCGAAATAATCCTGGTGATACGTCTCGGCGGGGTAGAACGTCGCCGCCCCCTCGATCTGCGTGACGATCGGGTCGGGCCAGACGTGCTCCCGCGTCAATTCTCCGACCACCGCTTCCGCGTCCGCGCGCTGGGCATCGTTCAAGGCGAAGATCACCGATCGGTATTGCGGCCCGACGTCGTTGCCTTGTCGATCGCGCGTCGTAGGATCGTGGATCGTGAAGAACAAGCGCAACAGGTCGCGGTAGGACAGGAGCGCCGGATCGAACGTGACGCGAACGACCTCCGCATGCCCGGTCGAGCCGGTGCACACCTGCTCGTAGGTGGGATTCATCACGCTTCCTCCGGCGTAGCCCGACTCCACGGACTCGACGCCGGCGAGTTCGCGGAACACCGCGTCGAGACACCAGAAGCAGCCGCCGCCGAGCAGGGCGGTTTCGGTCATCAGAAGTCGGGAGTCAGAAGTCAGAAGCGGTTCGGTAGTGCGAGACTCATGCCACAACAGCCCCTGCAGTCCCATGTTAACCGGGTTTCTGTCCTCTGTCTTCTGACTCCTGGCTTCTGAAACCGTGAATCCGCTGCGCTTCGCCTACCGCGTCTATGCACGCCTTCGCGACATCGACCTCGCGCGCACCGCCAGCAGCCTGTCGTTCACAACGCTCCTCGCGATCGTTCCGCTCATCACCGTCGCGTTCGCAGTGGTCGCGCGCTTCCCGTTGTTCGAGGACTGGGTCAGGGCGCTCGAGCAGTTCCTGCTTCGCCACATGCTGCCCTTCGCGGGCGCGTCGGAGATACGCGCGCACATCGTCGGCTTCAGTGAGCAGGCGGCGCGGTTGACCGGCATCTCGATTGCCGTCATCGCCGTGACCGCGGCGCTCGCGGTGGCGACGGTCGAGCGCGAGATCAACGTGATCTGGGGCATACGCCGCGGGCGCTCGCTCGCGCGGCGCATCGTCGTCTATGCGATCGGTCTGACCGCGGGACCGGTTCTGCTCGGCGCGAGCATCTCCATCACGACATGGCTCGTCGTGCATTCGATCGCCGTCGTGCCTTTCCGAAAGACGCTCGGGGCGCAGGTCGTCGAAATGCTGCCGTTCGCGTTCTCCGCCGCCGGCCTGACGCTGCTCTACAAGGGCGTACCCGCGCGGCACGTCCCGTTCGTGCCTGCGCTCCTGGCTGGTGCGCTCGGCGCCGCCGCGCTCGAGGCGGCCAAGCGCACGTTCGCTTGGTATCTGACGCGCATTTCGTCGTACGAGGCGCTTTACGGCGCGCTCGCCGCGTTGCCCATCTTCCTCGTGTGGGTGTATCTGTGCTGGATCATCATCCTCGCCGGCGCCGCCGTGTGCGCGACGATCTGCGAGCCGGGTGGGCGGCGTGCGCGGCGAACCGCATCCGAATGACGGAGGTTGCCGCCGGTCGCTTCGCAGGCTACATTTCGCCGCTGTCATGAATCCAAGGAGCGATGCATCGTGTGGGCGATGATTCAAGCGGCTGGCTGGCCAATCTGGCCTCTGATCATTGCGTCGATCGTCGCGCTGGCGCTGATCTTCGAGCGACTGTGGTCGCTGCGGCAGAGAGCGGTCGCTCCGGTCGGCATGGTCGATCACGTGCTCGTCGAATTCCGCCATACGGGCCCGACGCACGACCTGCTCGCACGCACGGCCGAGCAGGGACCGCTCGGACGCATCCTCGCCGCGGGCCTCGCCAACGTGAAAAGCCCGCGACCGGTGATGAAGGAAGCGATCGAGGAGGTGGGCCGCGTCGTCACGCACGACCTCGAGCGGTTCCTGACGACGCTCGGCACGATCGCGGCGATGGCGCCGCTGCTGGGTCTCTTCGGCACGGTGATCGGCATGATCGAAATCTTCGGGTCGCAAAGCGCCGCCGGTTCCAACCCGATCCAGCTCGCGCACGGCATCTCGGTCGCGCTCTACAACACGGCCATGGGGCTGATCGTGGCGATCCCGAGCCTGATGTTCTACCGCTACTTCCGCGCGCGCGTCGACGCGTTCGTCGTCGAGATGGAGCAGCAGGCGATCAAGCTCGTCGACTTTGCACATAACGAACGGAAATGAACCTGCGCGGAAATCGCGGACGTGAGGATCCGGAGATCAACTTCATCCCGCTGATCGACGTTCTGCTCGTCATCCTGATCTTTCTCATGGTGACGACGACGTACCAGCGGATCGCCGAGCTTTCGATCACGCTGCCCGAAGCGAACGCCGACCCGTCGAAGGACCGCCCGCACGAGATCGACGTCGGGCTCGACGCGCAGGGGCACTACAAGATCGGACGCGAGCCGGCGTTCACGTTCACGAGCGTCGACGCGCTCGCCGACATGCTGAAGCGCGCTGCAGGAGACGCAAAGGAGCCGATCGTCGTCATCAACGCCGACGCGCAGGCGACGCACCAGTCGGTGATCCACATCATGGAAGCCGCCCGGGCGGCTGGGCTCACGCACATCACGTTTGCGACGCAGGCGTCGCCGGCTGCGGCCGGCAAGTGACATCGATCCGAGCGCGCCTTGCGCGCGACTGGTACGCGTCAACGCCCACGCTGACATCGGCGCTGTTGCTGCCGCTTTCGTGGCTCTTCGGCGGCGTCGCCGCGCTTCGGCGTGCCATGTACCGCGCGCGTTTCCTGCGCTCCACGCGCGTTCCCGTGCCGGTGATCGTCGTCGGCAACGTCACCGCAGGTGGCGCAGGCAAGACACCGCTCGTCGCCGCGCTCGTCACAGCGCTCATCGAGCAGGGGCGTCATCCGGGTATCGTCAGCCGCGGCTACGGGCGCACGACCCTCGATACGCGTGAAGTGCGCGATGGCGACGATCCGCGGGACGTCGGCGACGAACCGCTGCTCCTCGCGCGATGCGGCGCTCCGGTTTTCGTCGGACGCGATCGCGTCGACGCCGCGCGTGCGCTGCTCGCGGCTCATCCATCGGTCGGCGTCATCGTCAGCGACGACGGGCTCCAGCATTACGGGCTCGCGCGGGACATCGAGATCGCCGTCGTCGATGCCTCGCGCGGCTTTGGCAACGCGCGTCTGCTGCCGGCAGGGCCGTTGCGCGAGCCGCTGTCGCGGCTGCGTGCCGTCGACGCGATCGTCTGGCGCACCAACGGATACGCGCCGCCTGGTGGCACTGGTCATCCGCACGAATTCGTCGCGCGCTACGAGCCGCGGGCCTGGATCAACGTGTCCGATCCGGTACGCGAATTCGACGTGAGCTGGTTCACCGAACCGCGAAGCGTCGCGATCGCAGGCATCGCGAATCCGGACGCGTTCTTCGCATGGCTGCGCGCGCATGGCTTCGCGGGCACCGTGCATGCGTTTCCCGACCATCACGCGTATTCGCGTACGGACATCGCTTTCGAGGGCGCGCCGGCGATCCTGATGACCGAAAAGGACGGGGTAAAATGCCGCGCATTCGCCGACGCGCGGATGTGGATGCAGCCGATTCGCGCGCAAGTCGAAACGAGCTTGATCGACTTCGTCCTGGAAAGGATCGATGGACCCGAAGCTTCTCGAAATGCTCGTCTGCCCGGTCACGAAGGGTCCGCTGTTCCATGACCGTGAGCGCAACGAGCTGATCTCGCGCTCCGCGCGGCTCGCCTATCCGATCCGCGACGGCATTCCGATCATGCTCGAGGAAGAGGCGCGCAAGCTCACTCCCGAGGAATGGGAAGCGGGGAAGGAGTGACGCCGGCCGCGAGTGCCGGTACGAAGTTCTGCGTTCTGGTCCCCGCCCGCTACGGATCGTCGCGGCTGCCAGGGAAGGCGCTTGCCGATCTCGCCGGCAAGCCGATGGTCATCCGCGTTGCGCTTCGCGCACTTGATGCCGGCGCTTCGCGCGTCGTAATTGCCACCGACGATCGACGCATCGCCGACGCCGCGCGATCACACGGCGTAGAGGCGATCATGACGCGCGCCGATCATGCGAGCGGCACCGATCGGCTTGCCGAAGCGGCAGTCGCGCTTTCGTTGGCCGACGACGAGATCGTCGTCAACGTGCAAGGCGACGAGCCGCTTCTCGATCCCGCGCTGATTCGCCGCGTTGCCGGGCTCCTTGCACGCTCGGACGGCGTTGCCGTCGCAACCGCCTGTCACCCGATTGCGCGAGTCGACGACGCGTTCAATCCGAACGTCGTCAAAGTGGCGCTCGACGCGCGCGGCCATGCGCTCTACTTCAGCCGCGCACCAATTCCTTATGCGCGCGAGGATTTCCAGGCAGATCCGCCGCGGATGCCGCCGGGTCTTCCGATCTATCGCCATTGCGGGCTCTACGCGTATCGCGTCGCGTTTCTGCGGGCATTTCCGGTGCTCGCGCCGGCGCCCATCGAAACGTTCGAGGCGTTGGAGCAACTGCGGGTTCTGTGGCACGGTCATCGGATCGTCGTCGCGATCGCGGACGCCGCGCCGTCGCCTGGCGTGGATACGCCCGAGGATCTCGCCCGCGTTCGCGCGTTCCTCGCGCAAACCGGCGCTCGCGCGCGCGATTGACCGGCTGCGCGCGATACGGCGAGAATGGGTCCACCGACGCCACAATCGAACAAAGGCATGCAAACGCCGCGAATGCGACTGGTCCTCCTCGGGCCGCCGGGTGCCGGAAAAGGTACCCAGGCCGGTTTCATTCGCAACGCTTTCGGCATTCCGCAGATCTCGACCGGCGACATGCTCCGCGCCGCGGCCGACGCAGGGACGCCGCTCGGACTTGCCGCGAAGCAGGTGATCGACAGCGGCGCGCTCATCTCCGACGACATCATCATCGGTCTCGTCAAGGATCGCCTTCGCCGGCCGGATTGCGCGCGAGGCTACCTGTTCGATGGTTTCCCGCGCACGATTCCGCAGGCCGATGCGATGCGCGAGGCGGGCATCGCGCTCGACTACGTGATCGAGATCGACGTTCCCGACGCCGCGATCGTCGAACGGATGAGCGGCCGCCGAACGCACATCGCATCAGGACGCACGTACCACGTCAAGTTCAATCCGCCCAAGATCACGGCGCGTGACGACATCACCGGCGAGCCGCTCGTGCAGCGAGCCGACGATTCCGAGGAAACCGTGCGCAATCGCCTCGCCGTCTACCATGCGCAGACCGAGCCGCTTGTCGCGTACTACGCGAAATGGGAAGCGAGCAGCGACCCGAGCGCGCCGCGCTATCGCAAGGTGAACGGGCTCGGCACGGTCGAGGCGGTCCGCGACGCCTGCATGGCGGCGTTGCGGAGCTGAACCACGAATACGCACGAACGCCGATGTCGCCGCTGGTCAGCGTGATCGTCCGCAGCATGGCGCGCCCAATGCTCGCCGACGCGCTCGCATCGATCGGTGCGCAAGCGTATCCGCAGGTCGAAGCGGTCGTTGTCGCCGCATGCGGCACGTCGCATCCTCGTCCTCCGGCGACGGTCGGCGCGCATCCGGTGCGCTTCGTCGAAGGCGACGCGCCGCGCACGCGGCCGCAGGCGGCCAACGCCGGCCTCGATGCCGCGAGCGGCGACTTCATCACGTTTCTCGACGACGACGACGTCATGCAGCCGCATCACGTCGCAGGACTTGTCGAAGCGCTCGGCAATGCCGGCGATGCGAAGCTCGTGTACACGCTCGCGCGCGCAAGCTTCTCCGACGGCAGCGAGCAGAGCGTCGGGCAGCCGTTCTCGCTGCACGAAATCTACGAGCGCAACTTCATCCACCTGTCGATGGCGCTCTTCTCGCGCGAGCTCGTGGCGCTCGGCTGCCGCTTCGACGAATCGCTCGACATCCTGCAGGACTGGGATTTCTTCATCCAGTGCGCGCAGCACACGCGCTTTCATTTCGAGCCGCGGCAGACGTTCGAGTGGCGCGCCGACGCGGGGACGTCGGGCGCGGGCGGGGGCATCAATCAGGACGACGCGCGTTTCGCGCTCTATCGCGACCGCATCTACGCGAAATGGGCGGATCGCTTCGATGCGCTCGTCGATCGCGTCGGGGCGATGCTCGGCGATGCAGCGGCGCGCGCGAAGGATGGCGATTACCTGAACGCCGAAGCGATCTGCCGCGAGGTGCTCGCGGCGAGCCAGAACGATCCGTTCGCGCTCAATCTGCTCGCGATGATCGAGCGCGCGACCGGTCGAATCGACGAGGCCCGCGCGACGCAAACGCTCGCATGCGCCGTTCGGCCCGGCGACAAATCGCTCGCGCACAATCTGGCGCTGCTCGGTGCCGCGCACGCGGACTCGGCGCGAGGGCGTCAAGGAGCATCGAATGCCGGGACGTAACGCGTTCTACGCGCAATCGGGCGGCGTCACGGCCGTCATCAATGCAAGCGCCGCCGGCGTCATCGAGACGGCGCGCGCGAACCGCCGGAAAATCGGCCGCGTCTACGCCGGCCGAAACGGGATCATCGGCGCGCTCACCGAAGACTTGATCGACACCAGCCGCGAGAGCGCGCGCGCGATCGGCGCGCTCAAGCACACGCCGGGCGGCGCGTTCGGCTCGTGCCGCTACAAGCTGAAGGCGCTCGACGAGGATCGCGCGCAATACGAGCGGCTGATCGAGGTGTTCCGCGCGCACGACATCGGCTACTTCTTCTACAACGGCGGCAACGATTCGGCCGACACCTGCCTCAAGGTCTCGCAGATCGCGAAGGCGCTCGACTATCCGCTGATCGCCGTTCACGTGCCGAAGACGGTCGACAACGATCTCGCGGTTACCGACAACTGTCCAGGATTCGGATCGGTCGCGAAGTACGTCGCGACGTCGATGCGCGAAGCGGCGTTCGACGTCGCGTCAATGGCGAAGACGTCGACGAAGGTGTTCGTGCTCGAAGTGATGGGTCGCAACGCCGGCTGGATCACGGCGGCGATCGGGCTCGCCGACGATGCGACGACGCCGATCCCGCTCGTGCTGCTGTTTCCGGAGGTCCCGTTCGACGAAGCCGGATTTATTGCGGCGGTCGACGCGCGCACGAACGAATTCGGCTATTGCTGCGTCGGCGTGTCGGAAGGGCTTCGAAACCCCGAGGGCAACATCATGGCCGAGGCCGGAACCAAGGACGCGTTCGGCCACGCGCAGCTCGGCGGCATCGGTCCACAGATCGCTACGCTCGTGCGGGAGCGGCTCGGCTACAAGTATCACTGGGCGGTCGCCGATTATCTGCAGCGCGCAGCGCGCCACCTCGCGTCGAAGACCGATCTCGAGCAGTCTTACGCGGTGGGACGTGCGGCCGTGCTGCTCGCGCTACGCGGCCAAAGCGCGGTGATGCCCGCGATCGTGCGCGTCTCGGACAAACCGTATCGCTGGAAGATCGGCGTCGCGCCGCTCGCCGACGTCGCGAACAAGGAGAAGAAGCTTCCGCGCGATTACATCGCCAAAGACGGTTACGGCATCACCGACAAGGCCCGCGCTTATCTTTCGCCGCTCGTGAAGGGCGAGGCGCCGCCGCCTTACCGCGACGGTCTGCCGCAGTACGTGCGGCTCCGCAACGTCGAAGTGCCACGAAAGCTCGCAGCCAAGTTCGAGGTGTAGACGCTCGACCGGGCCTTGGCTCGACTGTCCCGCGCGCGAACTGGCACAATAGCGGGTTTTGACGGCTCGGCTCTTCTCGAAAGGTCGGTCGAGGGGAACGGCGCAAGGCGACGATCGCGGCACGTCGCTTCGTGCCATCGGCTTCGCGTTGCGCGAAATGGCGCCGGCTCGCGCCGTTTCGCGATCCGGATTTCACAATAGGGAGTGCGTTCATGTCCAACTCGCTGATCTTCGCGCTCGTGTGCGCGGTCGCGGCGATCGTGTACGGCGCGGTATCGACGCGCTGGATCCTGGCCAAGCCCGCCGGCAATCCGCGGATGCAGGAAATCGCAGCCGCCGTGCAGGCCGGCGCCAAGGCCTATCTCAATCGCCAGTACACGACGATCGCGATCGTCGGCGTGATCCTGTTCATCCTGATCGGCGTGTTTCTGATGTGGTCGACGGCGGTCGGCTTCGCGATCGGCGCGATCCTGTCAGGACTCGCCGGCTACATCGGCATGAATGTCTCGGTGCGCTCGAACGTGCGCACGGCGGAGGCGGCGCGCACCGGCTTGAACGAGGCGCTCGGCATCGCCTTTCGCGGCGGCGCTATAACCGGCATGCTGGTCGTGGGCCTGGGCCTGCTCGGCGTCACCGGCTTCTACTGGTTCCTCGTCTCGTCGGCAACGTACGCGCCGGCCCTCGAGCACGAAGGCCTGCATCGCGCGATCCAGCCGCTCGTCGGGCTCGCGTTCGGCGGTTCGCTGATCTCGATCTTCGCGCGTCTCGGCGGTGGCATCTTCACGAAGGGCGCCGACGTCGGCGCCGACCTCGTCGGCAAGGTAGAGGCGGGCATTCCCGAGGACGATCCGCGCAATCCGGCCGTGATCGCGGACAACGTCGGCGACAACGTCGGCGATTGCGCCGGCATGGCGGCCGATCTCTTCGAGACGTACGCAGTGACCATCGTCGCGACGATGCTCCTCGGAGCGCTGCTGCTTCCCGCCATGGCGACGACCGCCGTCACGTATCCGCTCGTGCTCGGTGGCTTCTCGATCCTCGCGTCGATCGTCGGCACGTATTTCGTCAAGGCGCGAACCGGCGGCAAGATCATGAATGCGCTCTATCGCGGCCTGATCGTCGCCGGCGTGATTTCCGCGATCGGCTTCTATTTCATCACCGCATGGATGATGGGAGACGTCACGTCGGTCGATGCATCGCTGTCGCCGCTGCGGCTGTGGGGCGCATCGCTTGTCGGCCTGGCGCTCACCGCCGCGATGGTGGTGATCACCGAGTACTACACGGGCACCGACTTCAAGCCGGTCAAGCACGTCGCCTCGGCATCGACGACCGGCCACGCGACGAACATCATCGCGGGCCTGGGCGTATCGATGAAAGCAACCGCATGGCCGGTGATAGCGGTGTGCCTCGCGATTCTGTTTTCGTTCCTGTGCGCCGGTCTTTACGGCATCGCGATCGCCGCGACCGCGATGCTGTCGATGACCGGCATCATCGTCGCGCTCGACGCCTACGGCCCGATCACCGACAACGCGGGCGGCATCGCCGAAATGTCCGATCTGCCCGATTCGGTGCGCGCGATCACCGATCCGCTCGACGCGGTGGGCAACACGACGAAGGCGGTGACCAAGGGTTACGCGATCGGCTCGGCAGGACTTGCCGCGCTCGTCCTCTTCGCCGACTACACGCATGCGCTCGACACCGCCGGCTTGTCGACGTCGTTCGACCTGTCGAATCACATGGTGATCATCGGCCTGTTCCTCGGCGGCCTCATCCCGTACCTGTTCGGCGCGATGGCGATGGAAGCCGTGGGACGCGCCGCGGGCGCGGTCGTCGTCGAGGTGCGGCGGCAATTCCGCGAGATCAAGGGCATCATGCAAGGGACGGCGAAACCCGAGTACGGCGTCGCCGTCGACATGCTCACGCGCGCCGCGATTCGCGAAATGATCGTGCCATCGCTGCTTCCGGTGCTCGTGCCGATCGTCGTCGGTCTCGTGCTCGGGCCGACCGCGCTCGGCGGATTGCTGATGGGCACGATCGTCACCGGCCTTTTCGTCGCCATCTCGATGACCACCGGCGGCGGCGCGTGGGACAACGCCAAGAAGTACATCGAGGACGGCAACTACGGTGGCAAGGGATCCGACGCGCACAAGGCGGCGGTCACCGGCGATACCGTCGGCGATCCGTACAAGGACACGGCGGGGCCTGCGGTGAATCCGCTGATCAAGATCATCAACATCGTCGCGCTCCTGATCGTGCCGCTGCTCGCGCTGCACTTCGCTTCGGCGCCAGCCACGAGCAGCGTTCCCGCGCAGACTGCACCGGCGCCGGCTGCGGCGGCGAAGTAGCGAGCGCGCGACGCTCTTTACATCAGCCGTCGATCGTCGCGGCGTGATCGCGGCACGCACGAGTGCGCTGCTCCTGGCGGCTGCGGTCGCAGTTGCTGGCGGCAGCGTCGCCGGCCAGCCCGTAGCGCCCGAACACCCGTCCGGCTGGACCGACAAATCGCCGGTCGAAAGCCGCCGCTTCATGGTGGCCGCCGCGAATCCACTCGCGACGCGCGCGGGCTACGACATCCTGCGCGCCGGAGGCAACGCGATCGATGCGGCGATCGCCGTGCAACTCGTCCTCGGTCTCGTTGAGCCGCAATCGTCGGGTTTGGGCGGCGGCGCATTCCTGCTCTATCACGACGCCAAACGTGGAAAGCTTGTCGCGTATGACGGCCGCGAGACGGCGCCGGCCGCCGCCACCGCGAATCGCTTCGAGGATGCGCAAGGCAAGCCCCTCGCGTTCCTCGACGCGGTAATCGGCGGGCGTTCCGTCGGCGTGCCGGGAACGGTGCGCCTGCTTGAGGCCGTGCATCGAGGGCACGGCAAACTTCCTTGGCCACGGCTTTTCGAGCACGCGATCGCGCTCGCCGAGCACGGCTTTCCAGTATCGCCACGGCTGCACGGCGAGATCGCGGCGCAGAATTCGTGGCCGCAGGCGCGTGCGCGCGACTACTTTCACACATTGGACGGCGCGCCACGCGCGACCGGGTCGCTGCTCGCGAATCCCGCGTATGCCCGAACGCTGCGTACGCTTGCATCGCGTGGCGCGCGCGCGTTCTACGACGGACCGATGGCCGAGGACATCGTGCGTACCGCCAATTCGGCGCCGCGCCACCCCGGCGACCTCGCGCTTGCCGATCTTTCGTCGTATCGGGTCGTGGGTCGCGAGCCGGTGTGCGACGGCTATCACGGCTATCGAATCTGCGGCATGCCATTGCCTTCGTCCGGCGGGCTCACGGTCCTGCAGACGCTCGGGATGCTTGCACCTTACGACGTCGCGTCGATGGGACCGGCGACCTTCTGGAGCGTCCATTTCACGAGCGAGGCCGAGCGTCTAGCGTTCGCCGACCGCAGCGTTTACATGGCCGATCCGGCGTTCTTCACGCCGCCATCGGGGCTTCTCGACGACGATTACGTCCGCGCGCGCTCGATGCTCATCTCGACCACGCGAAGCCTGGGCGTCGCCGCGCCCGGCGATCCCGAGCACCATCGCGCGATCGCATCGGCACGCGAGCTCGGCGTCGATCAAGCGGCGGATTTGCCATCGACGTCGCAGATCTCGATCGTCGATGCGGAAGGCAACGCCGTGTCGATGACGACGACGATCGAATACGCATTCGGCAGCCACCTGATGACGGAAGGCGGTTTCCTGCTCAACAACGAGCTCACCGATTTCTCGTTCGTGCCCGTCGAGAACGGCAGGCCGGTCGCCAACCGCGTCGAGCCGGGCAAGCGCCCGCGCTCGTCGATGGCGCCGACGATCGCCTACGATCGCAAGGGTCGCGTCGCAATCGTCACAGGATCGCCGGGCGGCAGCACGATCATCGATTACGTGGTCAAGACGCTTCTTGCGATCATCGACTGGAAGCTCGACCCGCAGGCAGCCGCGGGGCTCGCCAACTTCGGCAGCCGCAATGGACCGACGGAGCTCGAGAAGGACACCCCGGTGGCATTGCTCGCCGACAAGTTGCAGGCGCTCGGCCACGAGACGCGAATCGTCGAGGAGACGAGCGGCGTGCAGACGATCGTACGTTCGCGCCGCGGATGGATCGGCGGCGCCGACCCCAGACGCGAGGGCATCGTGCTCGGCGAATAGGCCGCGCTCAGTTCGGATGCGTCGCCGCGCTCCGCGTGTCGGCCGTTTCTTCGCGATTCACCGGCGAGAAGAGTTGCACGACATCCAGCCCTGGATTCCGATATAGCGCATACAGCAGCCGATCGGCGATCGCCGGCGAATAGGGAATGAAGCCGCTATCCGGATAACGGGTGAGGCCGTTGACCTTGAGCCCGCTGTTGGTGTGCAGGAAATCGACGCGCACGAACGGAAATCCTTGCGAGATTGTCGCCGCAGCGGCCAGCATTTCGGCGAGATTGCGTGGACGCGGCACCTCATCCGGTGTGGCACGTGCGACGGCGAACGGTAGCCTGTGCCATCGGCTGTCCGCCGAATAGAACGCATTGCGGCGCCAGCCGAAACGATCGACGTCGACGCGCACGATCGCCGGCACGCCCGCGAAACAGAGCACCTTGCAATCCATCGCGAGCGCACCGTCGTCGTCGACGATCAGCGGCTCGACGATGATCTTCGGCGCGAGTCCGCGGAGATTTCGATCGTGATCGATCGCGTAGGGATCCTTGCCGAGCCATCCGAGAATGCCCTCGAGATCGACGCCGTCGCGTCGCACGATTTGAACGTCGCCCGGCGAGTGCGTCGCCTTGATCGCGCACTCGTCGGGAAAGCGGTAGGCGCGTAGCTCGGCTTCGCAACGAAGCACGGCAAGCGTCGGCACCACCAAGTT
>DATFCW010000501.1:0-38267 GCA_035252665.1 Casimicrobiaceae bacterium
CGGGTATCATTAGATAGACCAATGGAACGGACAGGACACCCACGGATACGCCTGTCCTGTGCCCTGTGCCCCGTCTGTCCAAGCCGGCTCTGTCGTGGGCGAGCACCGTGTAAGGCCCGTTGTCCGTCTTCAGCGTTCGCAGCCCGCAGGCATGCACATATCACACTAACGTCGCGGCGACGGCACGGTGATCGAGCTCGCGCCGGGGACTAACGTACCGTCCTGATCGCACGCAGCACCGGCTCCATGCGACGACCAAAAACGCGCCGCTTGCCGAGCGCATGACCGATGAACAGATTCACGTACAGCCCGGGGCCGCTCGAATAGATCCGCCATCCGCCTTCCACGTCCACGTCGCCGGTCCTTGTGCGCCACCATTCGGCGCTCGCCTGGTAGCGGTCGAAGAAGGCGGCATCGCTGCTGCTGAAATAGGCGTTCCGCTGCCTTGGCGCCGCATTGGAGAGACGGTCGGTGACGGTTATGGGATTTGCGACGAGCAGCGCGTCCCACAGTGCGTCCGCCTCTTCAAGCAAGGCCATCGCTTCGCCATAACGAAGATGCGCGTGGACGTACATCAGGCCGATTTCGCGGCCGAAGAAGGCGGCCGATTCCGCCCGCCGAAACGTGCGCTCGATGCCGCCGTGATAAGCGACGGGTCGATCGATGAGATGCGCGCCGTCCGGCAGCAGCAAGTGGTCGCGTATGAGTTGCAGGTGATGTTGCACTTGTTCGGGCGTGAACAATTCCGCGATGATGCTTCGCGTCATCGGCAACAGCGAATAGCGAAGACCGGTGCGCAGGTCCGTTGGATGTAGCAGCAGCTCCGGCACATCGCCGGCGGGCGAGAAGATGGCGTATCCCGCCACGGTTCCATCGCGCACGAGGAAACGATTGAAATCGTCGCGGATGTTCACCGCAAGCGCCGCGATCGCGGCTGCTGCGTCGTGGCGGGCGGCACGATGCAGCACATCGGCATAGCGCACGAGCTGCTGATACAGAAGTGCAACCGTCCAGCTGCTTACCATCCAGTCACGCAGCGACGGATCGGCGGGTTGCAGCGCATCGTTCCAGTCTCCCTCGCCATAGCGGATCAAATGCGTCCCGGGTACGAGTCGTTCGCGGATCGTGTCGAGCAGCTTGTCGACGTGAATGGCGACGCTATCCTCCCTGGGAGTGCGCTCGAGCGTCCCGTCGTCGCGCCAGGGGATCGTTTCATCGAGAAACGCGAGGTTGTTGGTCGCCTCGAGATAGTCGTTGAGCGCCTTGAGTGGCCAGACGATCACGTCACCGTGGCTACGCCGGTCCTGGATGGCCGAGTAGGGCTCGAGCATGAACCACTGTGGCCAATCGCCACGTGCGGCGTATTGTTGCGCGAACACGATGCGCAGGATCTCCTTGACCGGCTCGTCATGCTCGAGCGTCAGCAGGAATTCGACCGGACCCTGGCACACGTCGCGCGTACCCCACGCCGCGGCGGTGTACTGCTCGAGTCCGCGAGGAACGGTGAGGTGGATCATTGCATCGTGCGCAAGCCACGGAAAGGACGCGTCCAGGGCCGCAACGTCAGCGTCTTCCCCCTCGATGCGCGTGCCGCGCGTGACATGCGTCCAGAAATCGCTGGCGCCGGCGAGCAACTCCGCGTCGTCGTGCGCCTGTTCGTACTTCGAAGCGAGGCGCGCCGCCTCCGCCGGACTCGTCAGGGATCCGACGACGGCGAAGCACAACTCCTGCGTGGGCAGCGTGATGATCACTACGTGGGTGCCGTTTCGCGGTATGCGCTGCGCGAACAACAGCTCGTCGCCGCCGATCGCCTCGACCACGCCGGGTGTGCTGGTAACGAGGTGATAGGTGGCGTAAGGGTAGCGTTGTCCCCAGAGCGATGCCGGGTCGGGTCGGAAGATGAATCTGCGAGCGCGCACGTCGACCGTCACGCGCCCTGCGTGCTCGAAGTCGCGCTCGCCCAATACGAGGTGTCCGAATACGACGAGCCGACAAGGAGGCCCATCGATCAGAAACCGCCATTGGAGTGCGGGATCCGCGCCTGATGCGATGGCACATATCGTGATCGTTCGATCGGCAAGGACGTATGTCCAGCGGCAGTGGCTCAATCCCATCTCGAAGGCGGACGGGACGGTCAATAAACGCCAGCCGCTACCCGTATCGATCATCGCGCGCAAGCCGCTCGCGCGCATGATGTTGTACGGATCGCGGGAAACGGAGAACAACTTGTGGAACGACGTGTTGCCGATCGTGAGCTGCGCCGCGAAGACGCCGTGCATCCAGCACGTCACACTCAGTGTCGACTCGTTTGGCAGCATGGCCCTTCCGGACCGCAGCACTGCTCCGTGCCTACGCGTCACAATCCGTTCCTTGTCACGCAGCACGACGTGGCGGTTATGCGGCGGGTCGGGCGTGAAGAACGACAGGCGCTGGCCGTTCTCGAATTCTTCGAGAAAGCGATCGGGATAGCGGCGCGCCAATTCGGCGTCGACCAGCGAGACGACCTCGGCGCAAGCCGCGTCCTGTACCAGGCTCCGTAAAGCCGAGGTCGTCGCAACGTGAACTTCATCCCCGGTCGGCCACGACACGACGTCGAGCGCGCTCAAATCGCGATCGCGTGAAGCGGTTGGATGATCGGGCGAGTAAACGGCGAAGAAGCGCCAGCGTGCTCTTGCCCCAGGCTCGACGGCGATCGGAAACGACTGAAGCGCTACGCAGGACGCCTCGTGCTGCAGTCGGCGATCGGCAAGGATCGTCCCCGACGCGAGGCCAAAGTCATCTGCATCCCGGTGCCTCGGACCAAACACCTGCATTGCATCGGTTGCAAAAGCGCATGCACCGTCGAGACAGCCTTGCATCACCCAGGGATGCCTGCCGTCCTGAGCAAGGTTCTGCCGACTCATCACAACCGGTCCATACGAGGTATGCCTGGCAATATGATGATCAATGTATTGCGACGCGTACGCCTCGTTGCTGCCCACAAACGAGCGAACGCCAAGTCCGAGGTCCTGCACAAGGATCGCATCGATGGGAACGGCGAAATCGGTTGCGTTCTCGACCTCGACACACCAGAGCCATGCGGGCCGATCCGGAAGCAGGCACGCAGTCACGCGGTGCCGGAGGCGGTTCCTCGAGCCTTCCCAGACAATCCGCTCGTTCGCGACGCCCACCGCGACATTGGCCCGCCCGCCCATCGCCTCGATCGTTACCGGGCTGACGCCAGCGATACGTAAAAGAATGCGGCCGATGCCGCCATCGACCGGCGAGGCGAGAACCTGGTTGACGAGGATCGCCACGGCGCCAACCCGATGCTCGATCGCGAATACAGAACCGTTCGGAAGAACGGAAACGCGAAGACCGGCATCGTTGACGATGGAAGTCAGATCAAGATCGCTCTCGCGAGGCGTGGACCAGCTAAGCGAATCGGCAACGCGCATGAATGCTTCTACGTCTCGACGAGAATCACCAAGGTTTCCGGCAACACGCCGCCGTACGCCATTGCATCGGTGGCTCCCTTGTTCGCAATGCTACTCGTCGACACGGCGCCTTTCACTATTGCAGCCTGGCGTCTGTGGGCATACTCAGGGGTAAGATGGGACAGCTCCGTACACGCGACGGGCGAACAATGAACCCAGGTAGCATCAGGCGGCCATTGTCCCGTTCGACCATGGCGTACGTGCTCGCCGGCGGACGGGGAAGCCGCCTGATGGAGCTCACTGCGGTCCGTGCCAAGCCCGCCGTCTTCTTTGCCGGTAAATCGCGGATCATCGATTTCGCGCTGTCGAATGCGATCAATTCAGGCATTCGCCGCATTGCAGTGGCAACGCAGTACAAGGCACACAGCCTGATCCGCCATCTACAGCGCGGCTGGAATTTTCTGCATCCCTTTCGCAACGAGAGCTTCGACATCCTGCCGGCGAGCCAGCGCATCTCCGAGCAGTGGTACGCCGGAACCGCGGACGCTCTCTATCAGAACATCGACATTATCGACAGCTACGGGCCCGATTACCTGCTAATTCTCGCAGGCGACCACGTCTACAAAATGGACTACGAGCCGATGCTCGTCGAGCACGTGGAGCGCAATGCGGACGTGACGGTCGCGTGCATCGAAGTGCCGATCGAGGAAGCGAGTTCGTTCGGCGTAATGCACGTCGACGCACAAGACCGAATCGTCGCTTTCGTCGAAAAGCCGGCACAACCGCCCGAGATGCCCGACCGGCCAGGCTACGCCCTGGCGAGCATGGGAATCTATGCGTTCGGGCGCCAACTGTTGAACGACCAGCTTCGGCGTGACGCGGCCGATCCGAACTCGATGCGTGACTTCGGCCGCGACGTCATTCCATGGCTTGTTGCCAACGGCCGCGCGTACGCGCACCGGTTCGCCAAGTCGTGCGTGCGATCGAGCGCGGAAGGCGCCGCATACTGGCGCGATGTCGGCACACTGGACGCGTACTGGTCGGCAAACATCGACTTGACGGGCGTGATGCCTGAGCTCGATCTGTACGATCGCGATTGGCCCATTTGGACGTATAGCGAAATTACCCCGCCTGCAAAGCTCGTGCAGGACGAGGATGGGCGCGAAGGCACCGCGGATAGCTCGCTCATTTCCGGCGGCTGCATCGTTTCCGGCGGCCACGTGCGCCGCTCGCTGCTGTCGACCGGCACTCGCATGTATTCGCAAGCACGTGTCGTGCACAGCGTCGTGCTGCCCTATGTTGAACTCGGCAGGCGTTCCCGTATTTCTCGCGTGATCGTCGATCGCGGCGTTCGCATTCCGGACGATCTTGTCATCGGCGAAGATTCCGAGCGCGACGCGGCGCGCTTCCGCCGCACCGAAGGCGGTGTGACACTCGTCACCCAGCCGATGATCGATCGACTTGCCCGTTGATGCGCCGTTGAGCGTTTCCGTTCTCGCCGTCGCTTCCGAGGCTTATCCGCTCGTGAAGACTGGCGGTCTCGCCGATGTCGTAGGCGCGCTGCCGGATGCTCTTCGCGTCGAGGATATCGACGTTCGAACGCTCGTGCCCGGTTATCGGGAGGTGCTGCGCGCAGTCGATGAGCGCAACGTTGTGCGCCGATTTGCGATGCTGCATGGCGGGCCGGCGCACGTGCTGGCAGCGCGCGTTGCCGACAACCCGATGTTCGTGCTCGATGCGCCGCACCTGTTCGATCGACCTGGCAATCCGTACGTCGCGTCCGATGGCAAGCCATGGGCGGACAACGCGAATCGCTTCGCTGCGCTGGCGTACGCGGGCGCGACGATCGCGCGCGACGGGATTGGCGACTTCCACCCGCAAATCGTGCACGCGCACGACTGGCAGGCCGGACTCCTGCCTGCCTACCTGCATTTCATGCCGGCGCCGCGACCGCTGAGCATGATGACCATTCACAACCTCGCTTTCCAGGGCTTGTTTCCGGCATCGATCTTCGCGTCGCTCGATCTGCCCGGTCAGGCCTTCGGCATCGACGGGGTCGAGTATTACGGCGACGTCGGCTATCTGAAGGCCGGCATCGCGTATGCCGATAGCGTGACGACGGTTTCACCCACCTACGCCGCCGAGATTCGGACGCCCGAAGGCGGCATGGGCCTCGACGGACTGCTCAGGAAGCGGTCCGAAGTGCTGGTCGGAATTCGCAACGGGATCGACGAGGCCGTGTGGGATCCCGCGAACGATCGTTATCTCGTCGCGCGCTATGACGCCAGTACGCTGGAGGCGCGGCCGGCAAACAAGGCGTGGCTGCAAAAGCGTATGGGACTCGATGCCGATCCTGCTGCGCTGCTATTCATTGCGGTCAGCCGACTCACCGCCCAGAAGGGATCCGACCTCCTCCTGGCCGCCTTGCCGGCGCTGCTGCGTCGCGGTGCGCAGCTCGCCGTCCTCGGTACTGGCGACACGGAGCTCGAGCAGCGATTCACGGCGGCCGCCGACGCCCATTCCGGGCGAATAGCCGTCGAGATCACCTTCGACGAATCCATCGCACACAGGATGCAGGGCGGAGCCGATGCGCTGCTGATGCCGTCGCGCTTCGAGCCGTGCGGACTCACGCAGTTGATCGCGCTGCGCTACGGTGTCGTGCCCGTCGTTGCGCGCGTCGGCGGCCTTGCCGACACGATCGTCGACGCGAACGAGATGGCGCTTGCGTCCGATGCAGGCACTGGCGTGCAGTTCGCGCCCGGGTCGAGCGAGATGCTCGAATGCGCGATCGCCCGAACCTGTGACCTATGGCGAGATCCCATCGAGTGGCGGCGAATGCAGAAGCGCGGGATGCGCACCGACGTGAGCTGGCGCGCACCGTCACGCGCCTACGCCGCGTTGTTTCGTGCGCTGGCGTCGTCGGATCGCTACACTCCATTAACTCGCGCCGGCCCCGAGGGGTAAGCTTTACGGATGAGCGAGACACAGGCACTGTTCACCGTGCTGCGACAGTCGGCCGATCCGGTCGCGGCGGCCGCCATCGAACGGCACGTAACCGAAGCCCCGGACCGCGAGCTCAGCCGCGTCAACGTGCTCGATTTTGCAGCCCGTCATGGCCTGGACGAGGAACGCGCGATCGGCGCGTTTCTCCATGCCGCGCGTCTCGGCTTGTTCGAGCTCGCCTGGAACGTACTGTGCCCGGGTTGCGGCGGCGTGCTCGACTCGAACGCAACGCTCAAGAGCATTCGTCGCGATGAATATGCATGCGCGCTGTGCGCGGCCGGCTACGAAGCGACGCTCGACGAGATGGTCGAGGTCGTATTCACGGTGAGCCCGCGCGTACGTCGCATCGCAGCCCACGACCCGCACACGCTCGAGTTCGCCGAATACGCGCGGCAAATCTTCTGGGGTTCCGGCATCGATCTACCCGATGACGATGCATTCAAGCGACTGCTCGATGAGATCATCGTCGAGATGATCGAATTGCCCGCGGGCGACAAGGCGATCCTTTCGATGCAGCTTCCCGGGCAATTCTGCATTCTGTTCGATCCGGTAACGCATTCGACACAGTTTCTCGACGTGAAAGGGGACGCCACACGCGAGCGTCAGAACTTGACCGTCGTGTTCAATAAACTGCGGGCGCCGACCGGGACGGTCGAGTTGCGGCCCGGGCCGCTGCGTCTTGTCCTCGACAATCGCACGGACACGCGCGTGTTGCCGGCCCTGTGGATTGCGGGCGACGGATTGCACGACCTGCTCGGCAAGCGAAAGCCGTTCCTCACCGCGAAACGACTGCTGACCAACCAGACATTTCGCGACATTTACCGCACCGACGCGCTCGACGTCGACCAGCGGCTCAAGATCACGAGCCTGACGTTCGTATTCACGGATCTCAAGGGCTCGACCGATCTGTACGAGCGCGTCGGTGATCTCGTCGCGTACGATATTGTCCGCGCGCATTTCGGCGTCCTGCACGAGGTCGTGGCGTCCGAAGCGGGAGCAGTGGTCAAGACGATCGGGGACGCGGTGATGGCCACGTTCTCGACTCCCCATCGCGCGCTCGCGGCAGCGCTGAAGATGCGCGATGCAATGCGCACTCTCAATGCGGAGCGCAAGCGCGAGGACTTGCTGCTGAAGATCGGCATGCACGAAGGACCTTGCCTGGCCGTCATGCTGAATGACCGTCTCGATTACTTCGGGCAGACGGTCAACATCGCGGCGCGCGTACAGGGACTCGCCATGTCCCGCTCGATTTTTGCCACCAAACCGGTGGTTGCGAACAAGGAGTCAGCCGAGATGCTTGGCGCTGCCGGACTGACGCCTGTGCCCAAACAGACGTTGCTACGCGGCATCGCCGATCAGCTTACGGTCTACGAAATTCCGTAACATTTCGGCCCGGCGCGCTTCAAGCCATATCGAAGCGAGGGACTGTGTCGCCATGAGCCGTTACTATCTCCGCAAAGCACCGACGATCCGATCGAAGCACTGAAGCGGCGCGGCGTTCGGAGAAGCTGATCAGGGAAGCCGTTCGAGAGGTTCGCGCGGCAGGGCCAGCTAAAGCGGCACACGGGGCAGGACTGCTTTAGCGGGGATATTCGACAGCGACCCTCCGCACGGACCCATTGCCCTTCGCCGGACGGCAATCACCGTCCGTAATTCCGGTCGCGCGCTCGCTTCTCTGCCATATCCCGCACGAGATAGCGCACTGCGCGTGACCAGGATTCATCTTCGTTTCCGCGCATATCGACCGACTTGATCAACACGACACGGTCGCTCGTGACATCGTAGATCTCAACGTTCAGGTTGAGGATCAGCTCGCTCACCTTCTGCACCCACGGCGTCATCACGAGGTCGACGCCTAGCGACTTACCGATGCTTTGCGCGCAGTCGCCGCAACGGTACAGGAAGGCGTGCTGCGAGCGCACGCGCTCTTCGAGGTCATGCGAAGGCGTTTCATCGACGATCCGATACAGCCGCCGGTCGGCCAGCTCATGGCGCAATTGCGCTGACGCATTGCGTAACCGCACTTCCTGCGCGCTTTTGGTGAGCGGGTTGTTCTGCTCGTCTATCAATTCGAAGTCGAGCACTGCCAAACGGGGTAGGACGCCGACGTCGGCATCGCTCTCTGCGGCTGCCTCAATCGAGATCCCAAGACCTGCCAGAACTACGATGGCTATCGCCTGTCTGCGAACCATGGTGTAGCGAAGGCTTTGTAATGAGGCTGCGGCCCTTACGTCAGCTGCCCCAGGAACGCTCGCGTCCGCTCGTGCTTCGGGTCGTTGAAGAACTCGTCCGGAGGCGCCACTTCGACGATCTCGCCGCGGTCCATGAAGATCACGCGGTCGGCCACGCTCCGCGCGAAGTTCATTTCGTGCGTCACCACGAGCATCGTCATTCCCTCACTCGCGAGATCGATCATCGTGTCGAGCACTTCCTTGACCATTTCGGGGTCGAGCGCCGATGTGGGCTCGTCGAACAGCATGACCTTGGGGTTCATGCACAGCGCGCGGGCGATTGCCACGCGCTGCTGCTGACCTCCGGAAAGCTGAGCCGGATACTTTTCCGCCTGTTCCGGTATGTGCACGCGCTCGAGGTAGCGCTGCGCCGTTGCCTCCGCCTCCTTGCGGCTGACATGGCGAACCTTCATCGGCGCCAGCATGCAGTTCTCGAGAACCGTCATGTGCGGGAACAGATTGAACTGCTGGAACACCATGCCGACTTCGTGTCGAATCGCGTCGATGTTCCTGCCGGAAAGCTCGATCCCGTCGACGAAGATACGCCCCTTCTGGATTACCTCGAGCTGATTGATGCAGCGGATCAGCGTCGATTTGCCGGAGCCCGAGGGTCCGCAGATCACGAAGCGCTGACCGCTGACGACCGTGAGATTGATGTCCTTGAGCGCCTGGAAGGTGCCGTACCATTTGTCGACACCTTCCATCCTGACGGCGACATCGGCGTTCGCATCCGCTGATGCTCGATCCACGTTTTCGGCGCTGATAGCCATCGCGAAGATTCCTGTCGATCGATCTACTTCTTCTTGAGTACCGCCGGCATCGGCTCGTGGAGCCACTTTTCGTTGATCTTGTCGAGCTCGTCGTTCGCCTTGACCTTGTCGATGAACTGATTGATCCGCGCCAGCAGTTTCTGTTCGCCCGGCTTGACGGCGATGCCTTGCACCTGGCTCGAAAGCTCGAACTTCTTGTTGTATTTGCCGGGCGCAAGCTTTTCGATCGTCAGATAGCAGACGTTCGAGCAGCCAACGAGCGGCACCTGACCTGAGATCAGCGCCTGCAATGCGGCGGCGTCCGAATCGAAGCGCCGAATGGTGGCGGATTTAGGCGCGACTTTGGTGACCGCCGTATCCTGCGTCGACGCGCGCGCGACCGCGATCGTCTTGCCCGCAAGGTCTTCCGGCTTCGTGACCTTCACGTCGTCCTTGCCGTAAACGCCGATGCTGATTGCGGCGTAAGGCTCGGAGAAATCGACGCTCTTCGCCCGCTCGGGCGTAATGCCGAGCGACGCGACGAGCACATCGACCTGGCCGCTCAAGAGATATGGGATGCGATTCGGTCCCGTGACCGGAACCAGTTGCAGCTTGAGGCCCAGATCCTTGGCAAGCAGCTTCGCCACGTCCGCGTCATAGCCGTCGGGCTGGTTCTGCTCGTTCATGAGGCCATACGGCGGGAAATCGACGAGCATGCCGACCTTGATCGTGCCGCGCGACTGGATGTCCTGCAGCGCGTCGGCGTAGGCCGGCATCGTTCCCGCCGCGAGCATCAGGCCGAGTCCTGCGACAATGCGCAAGCCCTTCTTGAATCCGTTCATGATTCGCTCCTCCTGTTGAGGCCGGACGACTCTCCGGCGCAGTTCGTTAGCGCTGCGTCGCGCGCGCAAGTCCTCGCTCCATGCGCCGCGCGACGAGCGACAGCGGCCAGCACATGATGAAGTAGATCGCCGCCACCAAGCCGTACACGAGGAACGGGCGGAAGGTGACGCTCGTGATGATCTGCCCCTCCCGTGCGAGTTCCACAAAGCCGATGATCGAGGTGAGCGACGTCTCCTTCAGCAGTTGCACGAGAAAGCCGACCGTCGGCGGCACGGCGATGCGTGCGGCCTGCGGCAGCACGACGTAGCGCATGCGCGCGAAGTAGTGCAGACCCAACGCGGTCGACGCCTCGGTCTGTCCGCGCGGCACTGCCTCGATACAGCCGCGCCAGATCTCGCCGAGATACGCGCTGGCATGCGCCGTCAGCGCAATCATGGCCGCGATCAGCGGATTCACGGTGAAGCCGAAAATCGCCATGCCGAAATACGCGAGAAAGAGCTGCATCAAAAGCGGCGTGCCCTGGAAGACGCGGATGAAGACGATCATCGCGCTGCGGGCCACGCGGTTGTCCGCCGTGCGAAGCAGCGCCACGATCAACCCACCGATGCCGCCGCCTGTGAAGGCGATGATCGCGAGAATGATCGTCCAGCGCGCCGCGAAGACGAGGAGCTCGAGCTCGTTCCATCCAAATTGCCGCATCGTCCGCTTCCTCCGTCAGCGACCCAGCGGATAGCGGAAGGCTGCCCGCTGGATCGCCGCGAAAAAAGCGGAAAGGATCACGGTTATCACCAGGTACATCGCCGTGACGACGATATAGGTCTCGAAGCTCGCGAAGGTCTCCGAATTGACGTCGTTGCCCGCGGCAGCAAGATCGGTCGCCGAGATCACCGAAACCACGCTCGACGTCAGCAGCAGGAAGATGAACTGGCTGGTCAGGGCTGGATACACGGCTCGGAGCGCCGGCTTGAGAATGACGTAGCGGAAGATCTGCACGCGCTTGAGACCTAGCGCGATCCCGGCCTCCACCTGTCCCCAGTGGATCGACTCGATGCCCGCGCGAATGATCTCCGTGCCGTAGGCGCCCACGTTGACTGTGAGCGCGACGAGCGCCGCCGGGTTCGGATTGAAGGAAATGCCGACGGCGGGGAGGCCGAAATAGATGAAGAAGATCTGGACGAGGAAGGGCGTGTTGCGGATCACCTCGACGTAGACGCCGACGAGAAAGCGCAGCGGTTTGATATGCGACGTTCGAGCCGCCGCGCAAATCACCGAGATGACGAGGCCGAGCACCATGGCGCCGCACGAAAGCTCCATGGTGACGGCCGCGCCTTCGAGAAGGCGGTCGAAATTGGCGAATACCGGGGCAAACTTGAAGCTGTACACGCGTCTTCGCTGCCTGCTGTGTCGTTGCCAGGCGCCCGGAAAGCGCTCGTTCGCACTGGGACCCCGATCGATCTAACGTATTTCCGGTGCAGCGTCAACGAGGCTCTCGATCGCGCCTCACGACTTGCCGCATATCTCGAGGAACGCCGATACGACAGCCTCCGCGCGCCGCTCGATCTCCTTCGGCGTGGGCGGCTTCTCGAGGCCCAGCAGGATCCAGATCAGCAGCCCGCCCCACAGAAGGCCCTGAAATACCGCCCGCATCTGCTCGAAATCGGTGGGGCCGAGAAGACCCTCGCGTCGCGCCGGATCGAGTAACGCTTTGAGCGCGGCGCTCGCCGGTGCGCGTCCCATCGAATCGATCGAGCGCGCGATGGCGGGCGAACGTTTGGCCTCTGCGATGCCGAGGCGAAACACTTCGACCACGGCAGGATCGGTGATCTCCCGCAGCGTCGTTTTCGCGAAAGCCAGCAATGCTGCGCGCAGCGCGTCTCGATTGGTTGCCCTTGGAAACGCTCCGGGCAAGCTCATGCGCCGCCCGCGATTGCTGATGCAGGCAGCCAGCATCTGCTCCTTGTTGCCCACGAGCGCGTAGAGCTCGCGCTTCGAGACTCGCGCGCGCGTGGCAATCTCGAGCGTCGTCGCCGACGCAAAGCCGCGCTCGACGAACGTTTCCATCGCTGCGCGCAGGATCCGGCCGCGCTTGTCTTCGTCGGCGTCTTGCCTGCCAGCGGTTCCAGCCGCTGCACGCGCTGTCATCACGAATCCCTTGACATGGTACCGATCGGTACCATAACATGCCGCCTCATGGTACCCGATGGTACCGGAGGACGGACGATGAATCCAGTGGAAAGCAGGGTAGCCGAAACGGGGCGATCGACTGCCCACGTTGCAGTCGCGCCACCCCATGAGGACGTGGCCGTGCGAATTCGCAATGTCGCCAAGTCCTATCGAACGGGAGACGTCGAGGTGCCGGCGCTTCGCGGCATCACGTTCGACATTCCCTATCACCGCTTCAGCATGGTCGTGGGCGCATCCGGCAGCGGCAAGTCCACCCTTCTGAACCTCATTGGCTGCATCGACGCGCCTACCAGCGGCAGCGTTCAGGTGTGCGGCTCGACGGTCGACACGCTCGACGATAACAGCCTCGCGGATTTCCGTGCGAGGAACATCGGCTTCATTTTCCAGGCCTTCAGCCTCATACCGGTGCTGTCGGCCTACGAGAACGTCGAGTATCCGCTCGTGCTGATCGGTACGCCGGAGGCCGAGCGACGCGGCAGGACGCGTGAGCTCCTCGAAGGGGTTGGCCTGTCCGCGCACGCGAAGAGGAGGCCGAACGAACTTTCAGGCGGTCAGCGGCAGCGTGTGGCGATCGCGCGCGCTTTGGTGAAGGCGCCGCAGGTGGTGCTCGCCGACGAGCCGACCGCGAATCTCGATTCGGATACCGGCGCGTCGATCGTCGAACTGATGCGCCGCGTGCAGGCCGAATCGCGCACGACGTTCGTCTTCGCGACACACGATCCGCAACTGATGTCGCAAGCCGACGAGATCTTCGCCATCCGCGACGGAATGCTGATCGATCATCGCACGCAAAGGAGCGCATCATGAGCCTGCTCCTGAAGACCGCGGCACGCAACATCGTGCGCAACGCGCGTCGATCGTTCATGACGGGCTCGGCCGTTGCGGCAGGCGCGCTCGCGATGACGCTCTTCGGTGGATTCGTGAGCTACATCTTCGCTGGGCTCGAAACCAGCAACGTGCAGCGCGTAGGGCACTTGAGCGTTTTCCGCAGCGGTTATTTCCTGTTCGGGAGCGGGAATCCGGCTGCATACGGCATCGACGACTATCGCCGGGTGATGGATCTGATCGCGCACGACGCGATCATCCGGCCGCGGCTCAACGTGATCACGCCCACCCAATCGCTGGTCGGCATCGCGGGAAATTTTTCCGGCGGGAACGAGGCCTCCAAGACGTTCTTCGGCGTGGGGCTCATTCCCTCCGCCCGCGATCGCATGCTGCAATGGGACGAGCGCAATACGGGGCAGGTGCACCGACCCGACGGGCTTCTTTCCGACGATGATCCGTCGCGCGGCATCGTGGGCGTCGGACTCGCGCGCATCCTCGCCTTGTGTGCACCGCTCCACATCCGCGATTGCCCGCGACCCCCGACGCCCACGTCCGAAGCGGCCGGGACGACGAGACCGCGAGAGGAGCTGGTCGGGCTTGCGCAATTGGACGGCGGGGCCGTAAGCGCGACGAAGCCCGTCAGCCCGCGGCTCGAGCTCCTTGGAGCGACCGCTGGCGGCGCACCGAACGTCGTAAGTCTCATCGTGGCCGGTGCCGCGCCGCAGGGCGTGCGCGAACTCGACGACAACTTCATCGCGATGCATTTGACGCTCGCTCAGCAGCTCGTATACGGCCGCGGCGAGCACAAGGCCACGGCGATCGTGCTGCAGCTCCATCGCAGCGAAGACACGGCGCTCGTACGCCAACGCCTTGAACGCCTCATCGCCGACAACCATCTCGACCTCGAGGTGCGCGACGTGCGCGATCTCTCGCCCTTTTACGTCCAGGTCGTCGCGATGTTCGGCGCGATCTTCATGTTCATCGCGCTCGTGATGAGCGTGATCGTGCTCTTCGCCGTGGTGAACACGATGACGATGAACGTGATGGAGCGGACGAACGAGATCGGGACGATCCGTGCGATGGGCGTGCGGCGCAGCGGTGTCCGAATGCAGTTCATCCTCGAGGGCGCACTCATCGGCGCGATCGGCGCTGTCATCGGCGTGATCGTCGGCATCGCGATCGCGACGCTGGTCAACGGCGCAGGCTGGACCTGGATTCCGCCGGGCAACTCGAGTCCTACCGCGTTCAAGGTGAACGTACTCGGCAACCCGATCCTCATCGCGAGCGCGTGGCTGGTGTTGACGCTTGTCGCCACAGCCGCCGCGCTCATTCCCGCCAACCGGGCCGCGCGCCTCTCCGTCGTGGATGCATTGCGCCATGTCTAAATTCTCGAAGATCGTTATCGCGATGGTGCTATCCGTCGCATTTGCAATGAACGCGCATCCGGCGGTCGCCCAGAGCGCGCAGGAAATCGTTACGGCGGCCGACCGCGTGCGCAATCCCACGCAATCGTTCCGCTCCACGCTCGTGCTCACCGAGTACGTCGGCGGACAGGAGCGTTCACGCAGCGCGTTCGTGCTCTTCTCGAAACCCGATGCATCGGCGCGTTTCCGCAACCTGCTCGAGTACGTCGAGCCGCCACGCGATGCCGGCAAGCGCGTGCTGCTCGACGGTCGCTCGTTCTGGTTTTACGACCCCACTTCCAAGAGCAGCGTGCGTATCTCGGCGCAGCAGCGGCTCGTGGGCCAGGCGGCGATCGGGGATGTGCTATCGGTGAATCTCGCGGCCGACTATTCGGCGACGCTCGCCGGAACGGAGACGATCGACGACGCGACGCGCCAGACGCGAAACACCTGGCACCTCGAGCTTACGGCCGCAAGCGACACGGCCGTCTACAACCGTGTCGAGTACTGGGTGGAGCAAGGCACTTTCCGCCCGGTCAAGGGCAAGTTCTATTCGGACAGCGGGCGGTTGCTGAAGATCATCTACTACCGATCGTTCACCGAGCGCCTTGGCGCACAGCGGCCGTCCGAGGCCGTGATCATCGATGCCGTGGACAGCTCGCTTGCCACCATCGCGACCTTCGGCGATTCGCGCTTCCAGGACGTCCCCGATGCGTGGTTTCAGCGCGACTACCTGCCGCGGCTGCAAGTGCAATGAGGTGGGGCTTGTGCTGGCTCGTGGTGTGCGCCCTCGCCTCGGCTGCGAAGGCCGCGGACGAGAACAAGGACCTCGATCTGATTCCGCGCACGGAATCAAACCCCGTTCCGGCCGCGACGGCAGAACCCGCTGGGCGGAGCGCGCGACTCTACATCGAGAATGCGTTCACCTTCAACACGCTGCGCGATGACCTGCTCGTTCCCGCGCCGCCGCCGCTCGCGCCCCATTGGGAAGAGCGCCTGCTCGGCGATGTACGGGCGGAATGGGCGCTTGGTACGAGTGCGCGGGTTGCGTATAGCGGACGGCTCAATATCCTTGCGTACGATGGATCAGGCTTTCCGAACCGAAGCAACGTTACCAATGATTTACGCGAGCTCGATCTGAGCATCGAGCCGCGGCCGGGTGACTATCTCGATATCGGGCGTATCAACGCGAAGAACGGCGTCGCGCTGGGTTTCAATCCGACCGATTTCTTCAAGGCACGGGCCGTCGTCGATCCGCTTACTGCCGATCCGAGCACCTTGCGGGAGAATCGGCTGGGAGCGCTGATGGTGCGCGGGCAGCACGTGAGCGAAGGCGGTTCGATCTCGCTCGTTTACGCGCCGAAGGTAACCGACGCCGCTCCTATCGGTGACGATCCCGATCGCGGGTTCAACCCACTCTTCGGCCGCACCAACGGCTCCAATCGGTGGCTCCTGAAGGGGAGCGCTCGATTGCGCGATGACTTCAATCCCGAGTTGCTCATGTATCGCGAGAATGGTCGCACGCAGTTTGGCGCGAACCTGACCGAAAGCATCGGTCAGAGCACGGTCGCCTATGTCGAGTGGGCGGGAGGACAGCGTCGAGGCATCATCGACGAAGCGCTCGCATTCGGACGGCAGGCGGGAACGATCCCCGCCAGCGCTCCCGATGTCATCGATCAAGGCGGACAGGAGCGATTCCGTAGCCAGGCTGCGATCGGCGCTTCGTACACGACGCAGAACAGGATCACGTTCAATCTCGAGTACCACTATAACGGCGCCGGGCTCTCGCGCGCCGATTGGGGCCGATGGTTCGCGGCGGGCGAGGGAACCTCCGCATCCACGCCGATTGCGCGACAACTGTGGTTCATCCGCGACTACGCGGCCGAGCGCCAGGAACCCATGCAGCGACATGCCGTGTTCCTGAGGGCCGACTGGGTCGACTTCCTGGTGCCGAAGCTCGAGCTCACGGGCTTCGTCCTGGCCGACGCGGCGGACGCTTCGACCTTTCTGCAACTCGAAGCCGATTACGCGAGCACCGATTTGTGGAACTTCGGCGTGCTGGTGTCCGGCACTGCGGGCGGACGACGATCGAACTTTGGCAGCCTGCCACGTGCGGTGACCGTGCTGTTCAAGGTGACGAGATATTTCTAGCCCGTTCCTGTCACGCAGTCGGCTTTACGACTTAATTTGCAGCACGATGCCGTCTTCCTGACATCATCGGCGCTCCGTTGCTCGATATCGAGTGCCGGATACGTAGCATGCAACCGCGGGCCTGCATCGGTTCGCCGATTCGCACCGCATGAACCAGCCGGAACTTCGGCGGTCAATCGAACGCGCGGATGTCCGCCTGCGCTTCAGAAAGCCAAGAACGATGCGTCGCCGGGAGTTGCTGGGACTCGCGCTCGCCGTTGCGCCCAATATGGGCAGCATTTTCCGTTCCTCCATTGCGCATGCGGCAATACTCGGCAAGGCATTATCCTTCGACTTTGCGACGCTGAAAGGGCAGGCTCGCGCCCTCGCGCGGACACCGTACCAGCCGCCGAGTGCGCAATTGCCGCCCGCGCTCGCGGGTCTTGGGTACGACGCCTTCGAGTCGATTCGGTATCGGCCGAATCAGGGCCTGTGGTTTGGCGACAACCTCGAATTCCAGCTTCAATTCTTTCATCGCGGCTTCAATTTCGCCAAGCGCGTCCGCATGTTCGAGGTGACGCAAGGACAGGCGCGCGAGATCCAGTACGACCCGCGCATGTTCGACTTCGGCAAGTCGGGCGTTGACGGACGTGCGTTTCCGCCGGATTTCGGCTTTGCCGGTTTTCGCGTTCACTTTCACACGAACTGGGACGCGGACGTCGCGGCTTTCCTCGGCGCCAGCTACTTTCGCGCAGTCGGATCGGATAGCCGCCAATATGGCGCATCGGCGCGCGGACTCGCAATCGGCACCGGGTCCGATCATGCCGAGGAATTTCCTGACTTCACGACGTTCTGGTTCGAGCGCCCGCCACCGGGGTCGGGACAATTGACGTTCTACGCGTTGCTCGATTCGCCAAGCGTCGCGGGCGCGTATCGCTTCGATCTTTATCCGGGTGCTCCGCTCGTGATGAACATCGACGTTGCGCTTTACGCGCGAAACGCGATCCAGCGTCTTGGCATCGCACCGTTGACGAGCATGTACCTGTGCGGCGAGAACGACCGGCGGATGGGCGACGATTGGCGCCCGGAGATTCACGATTCCGATGGACTGTTCATGCAAAACGGCACGGGCGAGAGGATCTGGCGACCGCTCACCAATCCGCCGGGCGTGCATCTGTATTCCTACCTAGATCGCGACCCGCGCGGCTTTGGCCTTTTGCAACGCGACCGCAGCTTCGACCACTATCAGGACGATGGCGCACGTTACGATCGGCGTCCGAGCGTGTCGGTGGTGCCGCGTCTTTCCACTGGAGCGGCATGGGGCGAAGGGTCCGTGGCGTTGCTCGAGTACGCCGCGCGCGACGAGACGATCGACAACGTCGCGGCGATGTGGGTGCCGGCACGCGCGCCAAACCCAGGCGACGAGTTGCTGTTTAACTATGAATTGCGCTGGGGACTCGTCGTCGCGTCCGATGCATCGATTGGTCGCGTGGTCGCAACCCGCACGGGCATTGGCGGCGTGGTCGGGCGTCCGCGCACGCATTTTTCATGGCGCTTCGTCATCGACTTCGTAGGCGGCGAGTTGCCAACGATTGGCAAAGACGCGGTCGTCGAACCGATCATTCAAGCCTCGCGCGGCAGGATCGAGCTCGTTTCCGCACGCCCGCAATTGGAGGTCAACGGCTTTCGGGCGATGTTCGATCTCGCGTTGGCGGACGACAGTATCGAGCCGATCGACTTGCGAATGTATTTGCGCATCGGCAGCGAGCCGCTGACCGAGACGTGGATGTATCAATGGGTACCGCCGCCGGTGGCCGACCGAGAGAAGCTATGGCGCGCGACGGCGAAATGAGCGGCCGAGATTTCTTGCTGCGTTTCGCCGGCAATGATGCAGACCGGGCAGTCAACCGGCAAGCGCCAGTCGACACGCGTCTTCTTCGCTCATCGCTGCGCCTTCGGCCATGAGCGTCGCGCGTTCGCTGGTGTTGAGCCGATCGCGTAGCACGTGATCGAGACTTGCGCGCGCTCGCGCTTCGTTCGCCTGGCGCACGAGTCCCCTCGCCGCGAAGACGGCATCGACATAACCAGCCAGTCGCGCGGCATCCGAACAACGGTCGATCAGTGCGGCCCTCAGCGCCAGATGATCCAGCGCACCCCAGGCATACCCTCCTGTCTTGCGCAACTCGAGGCCCTCGCGCGCGGCAATCAACGCTTCATTGAAGTCGCCGCGCTCGACGAGCACGCCAGCCAGGTTGGTCAGGTTCACGCCAAGGACGAGTTTCGTTCCCATGTTCGACGCACGCATCAGTGCGATGGCCTCGCGAAATCCCGCGGCCGCCGCATCGAGCTCGCCGAGCGTCCAATGCGTGTCGGCCAGGTTTCCGCATAATTGCACAGCGTCGCGCTCGCAACCCGCGGACCGATAGAGCGAAAACGCCTTTTCGTAGTTCGTTCTCGCTCCCGTCAGATCGCCCGCAAGCTTGCGCACGAAGCCCACTGCGTGGAAATACGGCGCCATGGCCACCGGGATGTTGTTGCGCGCGAGGAGCGGCCGGGCACTGTCGAGCGCTCGTTGCGCCAGATCGAGCCTTCCCGTCCTTGCCAATGCTCCGCCAAGGCGCATCAGCGAGTAGCCGGTGCCAAACGCGTCACCGGCTCGTCGATGAAGGATGACGGCACGGCGGAGAGCGCCGACCCATTTCGCGGGATCGCTGAATTGATGCAGCACGCCAAGCCAAAGCCATAAGCGGCCGCGCATCCGTGGCGGCGTACGCGGACTACAGCGCGCCAATGCAAGCTCGATGCGCGAAAGGCCTTCGCTGCGCAAGGACCACAAGAGCCACGACGGCGCCGACCAGGCGGCGAGGGCTACGCCGACAGCGACATCGCCAGCCGGGGAAAAGGCCCAGTCGAGCGCCGCACGCACGTTGTCGCGATCCTTCATATACGCGGCGTTCCATTGATCGTCCGAACTCGAGAGCCAGTCTTCCAATGCATGTTCGAAGTGATCGCGAAAGCAGCGTGCATGGCGGCCGGACGCGAGCGCTCGTTCGCAAGCGACGTCGAGCTTCTCCATGCAATACTCGCGCATCGTGTCGAGCAGTCGATAGCGTGTGCCTGCTTCGGTGACGTCGGCCATCACGAGCGAGCGCCCAACGAGCGTACCGAGCAGTTCGAGCATGCCTGCGTCGGTCATCGTCCGCTCATCCACGACACGCCGAGCGGCGTCGAGCGTGAAGCCGCCTGCGAATACTGCCAGGCGCCGCAACGCTCGCTGCTCCTCTTCGCCGAGGAGGTCGTAGCTCCAGTCGAGCGTGGCGCGGAGCGTCTTCTGGCGCCGCGGCGTGACTCGCGGACCGGCGGCCAGCAAGCCGAAGCGATCGTCGAGGCGTCGTCCGATCTCCTCGATCGATAGCGAGGACATCCGCGCCGCTGCGAGCTCGATCGCCAACGGTATGCCTTCGAGGCGGCGACAGATCTCGGCAACTGAGCCTGCAAATGCCGATGTCAGCGAGAAGCCGGGTTGCTGCAATTTCGCGCGCTCGACGAAGAGCTGCACGGCTTCCGCAGCAGCAATGTCTTCGAAGCTGCCGACGCCGTCCGGCAACGACAGGGGCTGCAGCGGAAACTGCTGTTCGCCGTCGACGTTCAGCGCCTCGCGGCTTGTCGCGAGAACATGCGTATTCGGCGCTTCGGTCAATAGCGCGGCGACGAGCGCCGCCGTATCAGCGATCAGATGCTCGCAGGTGTCGAGCACGAGCAGCATGCGGCGCGTTCTCGAATCGCGACAAAGCGTCCGTATCAGCGGTTCTCCTGCTCGTTCCTGTACGCCTAGCGCTTGTGCGACGCATATCGGCACAAGCTCGGCGCTCGAGATCGACGCGAGCTCGACCACCCAGACGCCATCGGGATACCGCTCGATGAGGTCGCCCGCGACCTGCAACGCGACGCGCGTCTTGCCGATCCCGCCGATACCGACCAGCGTCACGAGCCGATTTCGTGCGAGCAGGCGCTTGACCTCGTCGGTTTCGCGCGTGCGGCCGACAAATGATGAAATGCGCGCCGGCACGTTGTTGCGATGTGCCGAAGTAGCTTGGGCGACCGCGTTGTCCGCCTCGGGCGACTCGCAGCGCCGCACGGCCGGGCCAACGTAGCGATAACCGCGCCGCGTCAACGTCTCGATCCAGCGCTTGCCGTCCGGCACCGCCGCGAGCACGCGGCGAATCGCGGAGATCTGGACAGCGAGGTTGGCTTCCTCGACCACGACACCTGGCCATGCCGCGTCGACGATCACGGATTTGTCGACGTATTCGCCGGCGCGGCTCACCAATGCCGCGAGGACCGCCACACCGCGCGCGCCGAGCGCCGTGGCGACACCGTCGAGGGTCAGCACACGTGCTTCGGTGTCCAGCCGAAAAGGCCCCAGCTCGTAGACCGTCCGGACCACCGCGCCGGCATCGTTTTAGTGAAATTTTAGGGATGTTACAGGACTTCGCGGTCTTGCTCGCCGAAGATCGCCGGCACGGCATGGCAAACACGGAGGCATTCGTGAACGCGAAATCCCAAGAGCACGCCGATCCCTCGATCGGTGGTCACATGATCGTCGTCAATGACGGGCACTCGATCGCGATGTACGAGCGAAGCGGCGAGTGGTATGTGGCGGAATTTCGCAACGGCCAGGGCGAGTCCACGCGTGCCGGCGCGTGGTTCCGCTCGAACGCCGAACGCCTCCGGCACTATCAGGACGGACGCGCCGCTGCGCAGTCCTCGCCCTCTCTAACGCCGGAAACGATCGAGAAGATCGCGCGACTGCATGCCGAGCGCGAGGCTCGGCAGCAGGCGATGCGCGATTTGCGCAAAAAGGTCGCCACGGCCGTCAAGCGTTGCCTGCTCGGGTTGATCGGCTCGAGGCGCGCATCCGTGTCAGAGACCAATTGAAGCGGGCTGATCGATGCCGGATCGAAACAATCGAGTCGCGATTCCTCATTGCATGGAAAACGCCGTGTACAGCCAAGCGATCGATGCAAGCGCCAGCCGTCAGACTATCGCAGGTAGTAGAACGCGCAGCGGCCGCTTCATCCCGCTCGTCATCGGCCTTTGGATGTGGTGCGCGATCCAGGCGCTGTTGATGGCAAACTCGGCCACCGTGCATGCGTCGGCCGCATGGACCGATCTCGAAACAGCAGTCGTCATATTGGTCGCATCCACCATTTCCAGTGTGGCGGGATTCGCTTTTGCCGCACTGGCCGGCATTGGCCTCGCCTTACTCACCCAGGATCCGGTTGGCGTGGTGCACACGATCGTGGTGTGCTCGATCGCAACGCAACTCTATTGCGTATGGCAACTGCGGGCACAGATCAGATTGCGCGTTCTGACACCGATGCTCGTCGCCGGCGCGCTCACCGTCCCTTGCGGAACGTGGCTGCTCATGCACGTGCACGCGGCCGCCTATCGCCTCGGCCTCGGCGCATTTCTAATGGCGTACGGTGCTTTCTCGATCCTGCATTCGCCGAAACGCAGCGTACGGGTGACGCCGTTGCGTGATGCACTCGCCGGTGCGCTCGCCGGCTTCGTCGGCGGTCTGACGGCCTTCCCCGGAGCTTTGATGACGATCTGGTGCTCGCTGCGCGGCATCGACAAGACCCGGCAACGCGCGATCTACCAACCGTTCATCCTCGCGATGCAGATCGTCACCGCTGCTTCGCTTCACGTTCTCGGACGTGCGCAACTCGGCGCTCAACACGACCTGCGGTTTGTCGCGTTTGCGATATGCGGGGCCACGATCGGGTACGCTTACTTCCGGCGCTTGAGCGGCGCGCAGTTTCGCGTTGCGCTCAACGTGCTGCTGATCGTGTCCGGCGTCGGATTGCTCGCCACGGCGCTTACGCGCTAGTCACGCTGGCTCTCATGAGTCAGCAGCAGTGTCGCTTCCTTGCGCAATATCGGAACGAGTCTTTTCGCTGCCTTGGCGAGGAGCCAGGGCAATGACACTTCGATTCGCATTGCGTGCTCGAGCACTTCAATCGTTCCTGCGGCGACTTGCCCGAGCGCACGCATGCGAAAGCGCACCGTGTCGTCTTCCCACGCCTCCTGCTCCATCGTGATCATCGGCCCGAGTTGACCGTTCGTACGGGCGAAGCCTTCCTTGATGCGGCGGACCGCTTCGGCTTTTCCGAGGCGATGGCCGACGATGACGGTGATGGTGTCGCTCATGAAGGTGGGATCAGGTTGTGGACGCGCATTGCCTTCGAGCACGAAGTCGCGCCGCCGCACTTTGCTATCCTTGCGCCGCCACGCCGCATTGCGTGGGCCTCCATTTTCCCATGCTGAAACGGATGAACACACGCTTTTTCGCCGTTCTGCTCGCACTTTCGATCAGCGCTCCAGCCTTCGCGGCCATCAAGGAAACTGCCGTCAGTTACAGCGACGGCGAGACGACGATGAAGGGTTTCGTCGTGTACGACACCGCGAAAAAAGGCAGGCGACCGGGAATTGTCATGGTGCACGAGTGGTGGGGCATCACCAAGCACATGCACAACGAGGCGCGGAGGCTCGCGCGTCACGGCTATACGGCATTCCTCGTGGACATGTACGGTGACGGCAAGACCGCCGATAACCCCACGGACGCGGGCGCTCTAGCAGCTTCCGTAATGAAGGATCCCAAGGTGATGGAAGCGCGCTTCAACGCGGCGCGCAGCGAGCTGGCGAAACAGCCGACGGTCGACCCTTCCCGCATCGGCGCGGTCGGTTACTGCTTTGGCGGCGCCGTGGTCATCAACATGGCGAGGGCAGGGGCCGATCTCGCCGGCGTCGTCGGTTTCCACGCGTCGCTCGGCCTTAACACGCCGGCGCCGGCTCCAGGCACCGTGAAGGCGAAGGTTCTGGTGTTGAATGGCGCCGACGATCCGTTCGTGAAAAGAGAGCAATACGCGACGCTGAAGGCCGACATGGACACAGCAAAGGTCGACTACCGCGTGATCGAATATCCCGGCGCCGTACATGCGTTCACCAACCCGGAGGCGACCGCGCTCGGCAAGAAGTTCAACTTGCCGCTGCGCTATGACGCGAAGGTGAACAAGGAAGCCGAGGGCGAGGCGTCGAAGTTCTTTGCAGCCGTCTTCAAGCAGTAGTCGCGGGCGCCGTCACGGCGATGGCAACTTGATGCGAAGCACGGCGTTTTCCGAAGCCGTGTACAGCACGCCATTGCCGTCGATCGCGAGTCCGCTCGGCGTGTCGAGTGCGCCCGGCAGCGCGCCGAGCGCGAGAGGTCCGGATCCGCCCTGTCCGACGATTGTTGTCACGGTGCCGTCGTGCGCGACCCGACGAATGGTGTTGTTCCCCTGGTCGACGACGAGAATTGCGCCGCCCGCATCGAGCGCGAGATCGCACGCGAAGCTGAACGCCGCCTGTTCGCCCACGCCATCCACGGCATTGAAGACGTTCTGCGAGCCGGCCAGCGTCGTCACCCCGCCGTTCGGCGTCACGACGAATACCGTCGTCACGCTGGTGAGATAGAGGTTTCCCGCGGCATCCAGGGCGATGCCGCAAAGCGGCGTGCCTGCGGGGCTCAACCCAGGGGGCGTCGTCACTACACCGGCCGCCGAGATCTTGCGAACCGTGCCAATGCCACGATCCACCGCGTATACCGTGCCCGCGTTGTCCACCGCGAGCGCAGTGGGG
This sequence comes from Casimicrobiaceae bacterium, assembly GCA_035252665.1. GTDB lineage: Bacteria > Pseudomonadota > Gammaproteobacteria > Burkholderiales > Casimicrobiaceae > VBCG01. Next base: position 24,465 of record DATFCW010000501.1, read on the forward strand.
TAACTGCGTGGCCTACCGCCAAAGCCCGGCACGCCGTCCTCCCAATCGGCACCGGCCAGCGTGCTCACGACGCCGGCCGGGGAGATCTTGCGTATCAGATGGTTGGCGCTGTCGGACACATAGACGACGCCATTCGCATCCACTGCGATGCCCGAAGGAGCGCCGAACGCCGCGGCGGTGCCGATACCATCCTGAAAGCCCGCCACGCCAGCTTTCCCGGCCAGCGTCGAAACCCCGCCGCCGTACGTGATCTTGCGAATCGTATTGTTGCCGGTGTCCGCTACATAGATGTTCTTGTGTTGGTCTACGGCGAGCGCACTTGGGCGGCAGAATTTCGCGTTGGCGGCGACACCGTCGGCCGACGCACAGGTATAGGTGGCATCGAACATTGGCGGCGCTGTTCCGGCCAACGTCGTCACCACACCGGCAGAAGTGATCCTGCGCACTGCATTGTTCAGCGTGTCGGCCGCGAACACATTTCCCGCTGCGTCCACGGCCAATCCTCCAACGAAATCGAAACTTGCTGCCGCGCCGACGCCATCGCGCGAGCCCCAGCCTGCTGCGCCGGCGAGCGTCGTTACTTCGCCCGCGGAAGTGATCTTTCGGATCGCGTTGTCCGCCGAGCTTGATTGCGAATATTCGCCAGTGTCACCGACATAAACGTTGCCGGTCGCGTCCACTGCGATCGCGGTGGGATAGTCGAACAAGGCCGTTGCAACGGCTCCATTCACTTCGCCGTTTACACCGACAGTACCGGCGAACGTGGACACGACGCCGCCCGGCGTAATCACTCGGATGATCTGGTTGTCGCGATCCGCGACGTAGATGCGCCCCGCGGCATCGACCGCCAATGCGCTCGGAGTGGCGAACCTTGCCGCAGCTCCCGGACCGTTCGTCGAACCACCGACTCCGCGCCTGCCGGCAAACGTGGTCACCATCCCCGACGGCGAGACCTTGCGGATCGTCCTATCGTCGATCACGAGAAGATTTCCCGCCGGATCCAGCGCGATGGCGCCGGGGACGGAAAACAGCGCCGCACTGCCAACGCCATCGACAGGTCCGTTGTCGGGCCCCTCGACACCCGCGGTTCCAGCGAGCGTCGTTACCATGCCATCGGAAGTGATCTTTCGTAGCGTGGCATTGGCGCTGTCGCTGACGTACACGTTCCCCGCGCCGTCGACCGCCACGCCTTGTGGCGAGTAGAACCTGGCCGCTACGCCAACACCGTCCGCCGATCCCCACGTGCCGGGTTTGCCTGCCACCGTTGTCACCACACCGGCAGGCGAAATCTTTTTGATTGCGTGATTGCCGGTGTCCGCGACGAAGATATTTCCGGCGGTATCCAGCGCGACGGACTGCGGCACACTGAACACGCTTCCGCCGCCCCCCGGGACGCCGGCGAGCACGCTGATTCCGTCCGGGACGAGGGTTGCCTCGTTGCCGCTTTCCCCGCTACCGCCGCCGCCACAGCCGGCCAGCGTCAGCGCGATCACGACGAAAATGACGGGGGCGTGTTTCACGCAAATGTTCTCCCGATCCCCTATGTTGCCCGAAATCGGGTCCTTTCCGGCGCTCTATGCGACGGTTTGGCGTTAACGAGGTGTGAACGAGGTTTTGGCGGGTGCGATGCCAGCCAGAATCAATGACGACGAATTCGTCGCTTTCCCACGGGCAATCGCGCTGTCAGCCACCAGATTCGTCGTAAGTCGATTCCCTGCGCCTGCAAGCCGTGTTGTATTCGCATCGCGCAATTCGGCGCGAATGCAAGCGAAGGGAGGCTGGTTATGAACGCGACGTCGAAATGGAAGCATGTGTCAGGCAAATGTGCGATTGCGCTGAGTCTCGGCGCCCTCGTGACGACGATGGCCGGCTCGGCCTTGGCCTGCGGCATCTACAGCCCGGTCATGTCGTCGGCCAAATCAGTGGCGTCACAGGAAGCGGCGAAACTGATGGCGGCCGTCTATCACCCGGGCTCCGACGGGTTCATCAACACAGGATCCGAAACGAGCGGCGCCAGCGGTGGCATCGTCGGGTTATGGAAGTTTTCAATGGTTTCGGATGGTATTGCGCCGAACCCCGTCCCCGAAGGTGCGCCGGTCGACTTCGGCACCGCGCAATGGCATGACGACGGCACCGAGCTCATGGTTTCCGGCGGTCGGGCGCCAAGCACGGGCGATGTGTGCATGGGGGTCTGGGAGAAAATCGGTCCCCGCACTTACAAGCTCAAGCATCTGGCTCTCGCGTGGGTAAGCAGCGACACGCCGCCGTCGATGGGAGGACCCGGTCCGTCACCGGCGCAGTTCCTGGGGCCGGCCATCATCGAGGAAGTGGTCGTGCTCGATAAGACGCGAGCGAGCTACAGCGGAACGTTCACGCTCGATCAGTACAACGCCGACGAAAGCGTGCTGCTCGTGCACGTGAGCGGCAGTGTGACCGGGACGCGGGTTACAGTGGAATAAAGCGGCACCCGACGCCGTCGCGGGCCAATGCTCGCGGCGGCGCCGTTTCTTGTCAGACTTGCGTTACCGCAATTCCGCCGATGCGCTGCTGCCACTCGCGCGGACCCGTTTGATGGACCGATTCGCCCGCGGCGTTCACCGCAACGGTGACCGGCATGTCGCGCACGTCGAACTCGTAGATCGCTTCCATGCCGAGATCCTCGAATGCGATCACGCGCGAAGCTCGTATCGCCTTCGAGACGAGATAGGCTGCGCCGCCGACGGCGATCAAATAAGCGGCACGATGGCGGCGAATGGCGTCGATCGCCACCGAACCACGCTCGGCCTTGCCGATCATCGCGAGCAGTCCGAGGTCGAGCATCATGTTGGTGAACTTGTCCATGCGCGTGGCGGTGGTCGGTCCGGCGGGGCCAACGGGTTCTTCGCGAACCGGATCGACGGGGCCGACGTAATAGATGACGCGGTTGCGAAACTTGACCGGCAGCGGCTCACCGCGGCTTAGCATCTGCTGAATGCGCTTGTGCGCGGCGTCGCGTCCGGTGAGGATGCGTCCCGTGAGCAGCAGTGGTTCGCCGGGAGCCCAGCGTGCGACTTCCTCGGGTGTCAGCCGGTCCACGTCGACGCGCCGTGCCTGTGGCGAAGGCATCCAGTCGACGTCGGGCCATGTCGAGAGGTCAGGTGGCTCGAGCGCGACGGGTCCTGTTCCATCGAGCACGAAATGCGCGTGACGCGTTGCCGCGCAGTTGGGGATGATCGCGATCGGCAAGCTCGCGGCGTGCGTCGGATGATCGAGTATCTTCACGTCGAGCACTGTCGATAGCCCGCCGAGCCCCTGCGCGCCAATGCCGAGCGCGTTTACCTTGTCATAGAGCTCGAGACGCAATTCCTCGACGCGATTCGCCGGTCCGCGCGACTTCAGTTGCTGAATGTCGATCGGGTCCATCAACGCCTGCTTCGCGAGCAGCATGGCTTTCTCGGCGGTCCCGCCGATGCCGATACCGAGCATGCCGGGGGGACACCAGCCGGCGCCCATCGTCGGCACGGTCTGCACGACCCAGTCGACGATCGAATCCGATGGATTCAGCATCGTGAACTTCGACTTGTTCTCCGATCCGCCGCCCTTCGCGGCGATCTTCACATCGACGATGTTCCCCGGCACGAGCTCGACATGCACGACGGCCGGCGTGTTGTCGCGCGTATTGATGCGCGCTCCGGCAGGATCGCGCACGATCGACGCGCGCAACGGATTGTTGGCATCGAGATAGGCTTCGCGAACGCCGGCGTTGACCATGTCCGCGATCGACATCGTCGCCTCGCTGAAGCGCACATCCATGCCGACTTTGACGAATGCGACCACGATGCCCGTGTCCTGGCAGATGGGGCGATGACCCTGTGCGCAAAGCTTCGAGTTGGTGAGGATTTGCGCGATCGCATCGCGCGCCGCGGGTGATTGCTCCGCCCGATAAGCATCAGCGAGCGCGGTGATGTAATCCTGAGGGTGGTAGTACGAGATGTACTGCAGCGCGTCGGCGACGCTCCGGATGACATCAGCCTGTCGAATGTTCATGAAGGCTCCAGCCTGGTCGAACGCATAGTGTAGGACGCGATTGGCAGGGAGGCCCTAAACTACGCGAGGAGGACCGTTGCGTGCTACCCGATTTGGTTTCGCTGGCGCTATTCCTGCGCGCCGTCGAAACGAACAGCCTGTCGAAGGCGGCCGAGCAGTCGCACATCGCGCTCGCCGCCGCGAGTCGGCGCATCGCGTTACTCGAGCATCGGTTCGGCGTGCAGCTTTTGTATCGCTCGTCGCAGGGCGTCGACCCGACGCCTGCCGGAAGAGCGCTCGCGGTTCACGCCCGCCGGCTGATCGAGCAGGTGGAGAAGCTGCAGGCGGACCTGTCCGATTACGCGAAGGGCGTCAAAGGCCATATTCGCCTCAAGGCGAATACGTCGGCGATCGCGCAATATCTCCCGAGCGACCTCGCGCAGTTCGCGGCGTCGTACCCCGATGTCAAGATCGAGCTCGATGAAGCACGCAGTGGTGAAATCGTGCAGGCATTGCGCGAAGGCAAGGCTGACATCGGCGTGGTCATGGCCGGCGTCGGGGTCGAAGGGCTCGTGAGCTTCGAGTACAAGCGCGACCACCTGGTCGCCGTTGTTCCGCGCGACCATGAACTGCACGTGCGCCAGGCAAAGTTCAATCAACTACTGAAATACGACCTCGTCGCACTCGACAGCTCGGCCGCGATGATGCGCCTGCTCGGCGACGCGGCGCTCGGCGAAGGGCAGCCGCTGCGGCTTCGCGTGCAGGTCCGCAGTTTCGAGGCCGTCTGCAAGCTGGTGCAGGCCGGCATGGGCATCGGCGTGCTGCCCGAGGTCGCCGCGCTCGACTTCGCGCCGAAAATGGGTCTGCGGCTCATACGCCTGACCGATCCATGGGCCGAGCGCACCATGCGCGTTTGCGTGCGCGACGTCGATGCGCTGCCGCAGATCGCCCGCAAGCTCGTCGAGCAGCTCGTCGGAACGGAAAGCCTTCGCAAAGTGCGAAGCCTGCCGTGACGAGATTCTAATTTCGCACCCGCCCGCTCGCGCCTACACTGCGCTTCGATAGCGCGCACTTCGTGCCGCGCCGGACGTAGTGGAGGCGAACGGTGGGCAAGCTGTTCATCGATGGCAAGTGGACCGTGGCGGCGAGCGGCGAAACCATCCCGGTGATCTCGCCGGTCGACGGCGAGGTTTTCGATGCGATCCCGCGCGGCCGCGATGCCGACGTCGACGCAGCGGTGAGCGCCGCGCATCGTGCACGCGACGGCGCATGGGGCAGGCTCAGTGCGACCGAGCGCGGCCGCATTCTTACGAGGCTCGCACAGAAGATCGCCGACGATGCCGAGGCGCTTGCCGAGCTCGAGGCACGCGACACCGGCAAGCCGATGTCGACGGCGCGCAACGACATTCAGGTTCTAGCGCGTTACTTCGAGTTCTACGGCGGCGCCGCCGACAAGGTACACGGCCAGATCATCCCGTTTCAGAACGGGTACACGGTGTCGCTGCTTCGCGAGCCGCTCGGCGTGACGGCGCACATCACGCCGTGGAATTATCCGGCGCAGATGCTCGGGCGCACGATTGCGCCTGCGCTCGCGATGGGCAACGCCGCGGTGCTGAAGCCCGCCGAGGATGCGTGCCTTTCGACGTTGCGCGTCGCGCAGCTCGCCGCGGAAGCAGGATTGCCGGAAGGCGCGTTCAACATCGTCACGGGTTATGGACACGAAGCGGGTGCCGCACTCGCAGGACATCCCGGCATCGACTTCGTCACGTTCACGGGCTCGAACGAAGTCGGCACGCTGGTGCAACAAGCCGCCGCGCGCAACGCGGTCAAGTGCGTGCTCGAGCTCGGCGGCAAGTCCCCGCAGATCGTGTTTGCCGACGCGGACGTCGAGCGCGCCGTGCCGATCATCGTCAAGGCGATCGTGCAGAACGCCGGCCAGACGTGCACGGCAGGTAGCCGCCTGCTCGTCGAGCGCTCGATTTACGACAAGTTCGTGGCGAAGGTCGGTGATGCCTTTGCGTCGCTGCGCGTCGGCACCCCGCAGATGGACTACGACTGCGGTCCGGTGGTGAATCGCGCGCAGTTCGAGCGCGTGAACGGGATGATCCGCACCGCCAAGGACGCGGGCGTGCCGGTCGTTTCGCAGGGTCAGCTCGCGCCTGGTTTGCCCTCGGGCGGCTACTTCGTGCGGCCCGTGTTGTTCGGCAACGTGCCGCGACAAAGCGAGGTCGCGCACAAGGAAGTGTTCGGTCCCGTGCTCGCCGCGCTTCCGTTCGACGACGAGGCGGATGCCATCGCGCTCGCAAACGCAACGGACTATGGCCTGCTCGCCGCCGTGTGGACCGAGAACGGCGGGCGCCAGCAGCGCGTGGCCAAGGCTGTACGTTGTGGCCAGGTGTTCGTCAACTGCTATGGAGCAGGCGGGGGCGTGGAGCTGCCGTTCGGCGGCGTCAAGCGCAGCGGCCACGGCCGTGAGAAAGGTTTCCTCGCGCTCGAGGAGGTGAGCACGACGAAGACCGTCGTACAGTGGCACGGCTAGGATGGAAATGCTCCTCGACGATCGGCGGCGCGCGGTGCCCGCTCGCATCGAGGGCTACGGGGAGGTGCGCCCGTTCGCCGGCGCATTCGCGAATCTCGGCAGCGTGCAGAAGGCGCCGGTGCGCCTTACGAGCGCCGTACCGGGCCGTTCGAAGCTGCTGCGGACGATGCGCGATGTGATCGGGGCGTGCGGCTTGCACGATGGAAGCGTCGTCTCGTTCCATCATCATTTGCGAAACGGCGATCGCGTGCTCGCGCTGGTGCTCGCCGAGATCGAGCGCGCGGGACTTCGCGATATCACGATCGCGCCGAGCTCGCTGTTTCCGGTGCATGGCGCTCTCGTCGACTACATGAAGCGCGGCGTCGTGACCGGAATCCATACTGCGTACATGACGGGCCCGGTGGCCGAAGCGGTCTCGCGCGGCGTGCTGGCGAGACCGGTGACGATGTGCACGCACGGCGGACGTGCGCGTGCGATCCAGTCGGGCGATCTTCGCGTCGACGTCGCATTCATCGGTGCGCCGACGGCCGACGCTTACGGCAACATCAACGGCGTCGACGGCGCGTCGGCGTGCGGAAGTCTGGGCTATGCAACGGTCGACGCGGAATGCGCACGGAACGTCGTCGCCGTGACCGACCATCTCGTCGACTACCCGGCATGCCCGATCGACATCACGCAGGACCACGTCGACTTTGTCGTTGCCGTCGACTCGATCGGCGATGCGCGCGGCATCGTATCCGGAACGACGCGGCCGACGAGCGACTGCATCGGCCTCGCCATCGCGCGAACCACTGCCGATGTGATCGCGGCGTCGGGGTTGCTCGTCGACGGCTTCTCGTTCCAGACCGGCGCCGGCGGCATCTCGCTCGCGGTGGCTGCCGAAGTGGCGCAGCGGATGCGCGAGCGCAACGTGCGCGGCAGCTTCGCTTCGGGCGGCATCACCGAAGCGATCGTCGACATGCTGCATGCGGGATTGTTTCGCGTGCTGTTCGACGTGCAGTGCTTCGACCTCGCGGCCGTCGATTCGTATCGTCGCGACGCCGCGCACCTCGGGATGAGCGCGTCGATGTACGCGAATCCGCATAACCGCGGCGCCATCGTCAACATGCTGGATGCGATGATTCTCGGCGCCGCCGAGATCGACGTCGACTTCAACGTGAACGTTACGACGGGAACCGATGGCGTCATCATGGGCGGCTCGGGAGGCCACGCTGATGCTGCTGCCGGCGCGAAGCTCGCGATCGTGACCACGCGCCTCAACGCCGGCGGTTATGCGAAGGTCGTCGAGCGCGTGACAACGATCACCACACCGGGCGAGAGCATCGACGTGCTGGTGACCGAAGCCGGCGTGGCCGTGAACCCGACGCGCGCCGAGTTGCGAGATCGCCTCGCGCATGTCGGTCTTCATATCGTGCCGATCGAGCAGCTCCAGACATTGGCGGCGAGTGGCGTATCGCTGTCGCACACACGTCCGAAAGCTGAGCGCGTCGTCGCCGTCGTCGAATACCGCGACGGCACCGTCACCGACGTCGTGCGCGCGGTGGAGTGAGCGGGCGTCTACCCTCTCCTCACACGGATTTCGAGGCTCGCGCCCACCGCGAATGCATACTTCTCGATCGTGGTCAGCGTCGGTCGAGTGTGAGCGTTTTCGAGACGTGCGACGGCGCTCCTGGTCGTCGACATTCTGAAAGCAACGTCCTGCTGTGTCAGATGGGCGGTCTTGCGCGCTGCAACGAGCCCGGCGACGAGCGATTGCAACGTGAAATCCCGGGCAGATGAGCGTGCGCGATAGGGCAGGCCACAGGCCTTGGCCATTGCATCCAGATGGGCCTCGAGAAGTTCGGAGCGGCGGCCATACGGCGTTATCGGTTTCGCGGCCACGCGAAGATGTTATGTCCGATCATGGCCGCATGGCGATCATCCGTTCGGCTGACCTGCCGCTGGAGGCGGTCGCGATCGTTGGGTCGACTCGGCGAGAGCAGCCTGAGGATCTGTTCGTCCCGATGGTTCGCAAAAGTGCGACTTTTTGTTAGCAGAAATGCGAACCAGGCGCGACCGACATACCGGCCGGCGCGACTCGGTTTCGCCATAACGGTCAGTAGCGCAGCTCTCTCTGCGCTCGGCCAAGAATCGCGCGCAAACGTGCCGCCGTGGCTTCGTCGATTGCGCCGCTGCGAAGGCCAAGCGGAATCGTGCGATCGCATACGACGCGGTAGAACTCGAGCACCTCGGGTACGAGTGGCGCGAGCGCCGCCACGTGCTTTTCGATCGAGCCCACGTCGCCGCGTGACACCGGGCCCGGCATGCCGTTGGCGACGCCCGCCGATTCGATCGACATCAGCGTGCCGCGCGCGAGCGGCAACAGGGCGCGTACGGCATCTTCTTCGGTCGCGCCCCACGATTGCCAGATCCGTGACGCCTCCCCGAATAGCGCGTTGATGAATTGCGACGTGTAGCCGGCCGCGGCGTGATAACGACCGCGCATGCCGGGTGGGAGGCGGTTGACGCGGCACTCGAGACGCTGCGCGATCGCGACGAGCGTGTCATTGAGCGGCTCCGGCGCTTCGATCGTGATCGTGCAACCGGGCAGTGATCGCACGGCCGCCGCAGGATCGCCGAACGTCTGCATTGGATGAAAGCCGCCGGTCATCGCACCATCGTTTGCCGCGGCATCGAGCGCAGAGACTTCCGTGACGCCGCTGCAATGAACTGCAGAAACACCAGCGTGCCACTTCGCCGTGGCCGTTGTCGACGCGATGGCGTCGTCGGGCGTGGTGACGAAAACGATGTCGCAGGCATCGACGACTTGCTGCGTGCGTTCGACAACGGCACAGCTCGACAACGGCGCGGCGAGCTTCTGCGCGTCCGCAGCCATCTTGCTCGTCACTGCCGATACGCGAAGCCCGCGCTGCCCGAAGCTCCATGCGAGTGCACTGCCGAGCCGCCCAGCGCCGATAAAGCCGACGCGAAGTGCTTCGAGGTCGTGAGCTGTCATGGCGACGTCTTCTGCACATTCAATGTCGTGGCGGCCACGTGCGATAGCGATCGAGCGCGGCGACGTTCGGCGTCGCGCCAAGCCCATGCCCCTGGGGCACCGGCACGCGTCCGTCATCGACCGGGAGCAGGTCACCCACGACAAGCTCGCGTCCGGCATTCGGGTGGCAGTCGAATTCGAGCAACCCGAAGCCACCCGCGGCGGCCAACGCGTGCAACGAAGCGAGCAACGATACGCCGCCGCCGAAGTAATGCGGACAGTAACGCTTGCCCGCCGCGACCGCCTTGCGCGCGACGCGCAAGTTGCCGCTTACGCCTCCCCACTTCGTAATGTCCGGCTGGATGACGCCGAGCACGCGATCGGCGATCGCTTCATCGAACTCGCTTCCCTGCAGGTTTTCGCCACCGGCGAGCGGGATCGGTGAAGCGTCGGCCACACGGCGCCAATGCTCGATCGGCGCGTCGACCCTTATCGGCTCCTCGAACCACTGAACGCCGATGGGCTCTGTATCGCGTGCGAATGCGATCGCGGCGTCGACGCTTAGCGCCTGGTTCGCATCGCAGGTGAGAACGGCATCGGGACCGAGCGTCTCCCGCATCGCGCGAAGGTTGCGCACGTCCTGATCATGATCGAACCCGGTCTTGACCTTGAACGCGCGATGCCCTTCGGCGTGGCGATCGGCGGCAAAGCGTTCCGGCCGATCGGGGTTGATGCCGGTCGCGTAAACGGGCAAGGATTCGCGCGGCGGCGCGCCGAGCGCTCGATAGAGCGGCAATGCTTGCTGGCGCGCGGCGAGATCCCACAGCGCGATGTCGATGCCCGCGATCGCCGACGCGATCGGTCCGGGTTCGCCGGTTTGCAGCGCGAGCACTTCGAGCTCCCGACTCAATTGCTCGAATGCCTGCTCGGGCGAGGCGAGCGTACGGCCGACGAGCCGCTCGCCGAGATCCGCAGCGAGACGCGCGCGGTGCTCGGCCCCGACTGCAGGCCAGTTGCACCATATTTCGCCAAAGCCTTCGGCGCCGTCGCTCGCTACGACGCGCACGAGCACCATCGGGCGATCACGAAATGTCCCGAACGAGACTTTGACCGGCGTCGCGATCGGCACGCGGTAGGCGAACGCTTCCACGACAACGGGCTTGATGGCATCCATCTTCGTCATTCCCATGTCGGGTCGGCGGTCGCGACGAATCGCGCCTCGACGAGACCGCGTACGCCCACGTCGATCGCGAGAAGCGCGCCCGCGAGCGGCTGCTTTGCCATCTCCTCGGGCGTCATCTGCTGGCTCGCGGTGGTGATGTAAAGCGTATCGAGATTGCGACCGCCGAACGCACAGCACGTGGGGCGATGCGTCGGCAGCTCGATCACGCGATCGACGCTGCCGTCCGGCGCGTAACGCACGACACGCCAGCCGTTGAATTCGGCGTTCCACAGGAAGCCTTCGACATCGACGGCTGACCCGTCCGGAAATGCCGGCGCGCTCGTCGTTGCGAACACGCGCCGACGGCTGATATCGCCTGATGCCGCATCGAAGTCGTACGCGAAAATGGCGTACTGGAGCGAGTCGGCGAAGTACATCGTACGGTCGTCGGGACTCCACGCCAGGCTGTTCGGAATGCGAATGCTGGAGGCAACCTCCGCAAACTGACCACGAGCATCGACGCGATAGAGGATGCCTTCGGGGCCACGCGCCACGTTGTGCATCGTTCCGACCCAGAAGCGGCCCTGTCGATCGCAGCGACCATCGTTGAAGCGATGCCCGGGAACCGGCTGCGGGACCGCAGCGAACGATTGCAGCGACGCCGTCGCAGTGTCGAAGAACGCGAGCTTGTCAGGCAACGCGACCAGAAGCCGCCCGTCCGCGCAGAACGCGATGCAGCCGACGAGATCCGGCATCGGCCATGTGTCGATGCATCCGCTCGCGTCATCGTAGCGGCGAATAGCGGGCCGCCGAATGTCGACCCAGTACAGGGCCTGATCACGCTCGTTCCACAAAGGGCTCTCGCCCAGGATGTCGATCTGATCGCCGAGGCGTACTAGCGAGGTCATGGCGCGAATCCGAAATGGATCCGCGGATTGTCCCCTTGGCAGGCGCCGTCGGATATTGCGATTTCGGCAAGCGCGCCTTCGTTGACCGCGAAAGCGGCCGCGGTCTTCCTTCGCATGATGCGAAGCCCAGCTTGTTGAAATTCTAATTCCGCGAACGCGCATGCGGCCCTAGCATTCGTTCACTTTCACTCGATCCGACATGTTCGACCATCTTTCGCCCGCGAAACTGTTCTCCCTTGCCGGCAAGGTGGCGCTGATCACCGGCGGTGCGGGCGGCATCGCAACCGGACTGTCACGCGGATTCGCCGCGGCGGGCGCTCGATTGGTCCTTGCCGATCGCAACGAGGCGGTGCGGCAACGTGCTGAGGAGCTGCGCCGCTCTGGCGCCAACGCGACCGCGCTCGTTTTCGACGTGACGGATACGGAAGCCGTCGCGCGGGCATTCGACGAGATTGTCGAACGCTTCGGCTGTCTCGATGTGCTCGTGAACAACGCGGCGATCATCGTGCGAAAGCCGTTCCTCGAGCTCTCGCTGGAAGACTGGAAACGCGTCATCGACATCGATCTCACCGCGTGCTTCGACGTCGCGCAACGCGCGGCGCGGTTGATGGTGAAGAAAGGCTCGGGACGCATCGTCAATCTGAGCTCGATCATGAATCACGTGTCTCGGCCGAATCTCGTTCCGTACGTGACATCGAAAGGCGGAATCGCCGCGTTTACGCGTGCGCTCGCGGCGGACCTCGCGGGCACGGGCGTCAACGTCAACGCGCTCGCACCGGGCTATACGGCGACCGAATTTTCGCAGGCGAGCAACAAGGAGTTTCACGACTTCATTCGCCATTGGACGCCGGCGCGCCGCTGGGGAACGCCCGATGACCTCGTGGGCGCCGCATTGCTGCTCGCATCCGATGCCGGTGCCTACATCAACGGCACCGTGCTGTACGTCGACGGCGGATTTCTCGCCGTTACGCGCTGAGCCTCACCGATCACGGGAACGATGACCATGGCGAGCAGAGTGGCTCTATCGAGCGACGCCAGCCAGGACACCCAGCTCGCGTCCGAACGCATGCCGGAGATGGGCGAGCAGGGGCTTGCAACGCTGCAACCGCTGTCCGCGAGCGAGCGTCAGGGCGATGCGATGGACGTCGCCGAGGGCCAAGGCGCCATTCGGCGTGTCCTCGATTCACGGGTCTTTCTCGCCCTCTGCGCGTTCGCCTCCTTCATTACGGTCTGGTACCTGATCGCAAGCTGGATCGACAACCGCATCCTGATTCCGTCGCCAAGCGCCGTCGCTTCCGCGCTCGACCGCCTTGCGAGCAGCGGCGAGCTTTTTCACCATGCGGCAGTCAGCACGACTCGCCTTGCGATTGCGTTGGTCGTTTCCATCCTGATTGCCGTCCCGCTCGGCTTCGCGATGGGCATGAATCGAACGTTCGATGCTTACATCGATCCGGTCGTCGAAATGGTGCGTCCTGTATCCGGCATTGCCTGGATTCCGATCGGGCTGTCGATCTTTGGCGTGGGCGATGTGCTTCCAGTCTTCATCATGGTTTACGTCGCGTTCTTTCCGCTGCTGCTCAATACGGCCGCGGGTGTGCGCAACGTTGATCGCAGGCTTCTCAATGCGGCTAACACCATGGGGATCAAGCGGCTCGCGCTGCTTCGATACGTGATCGTGCCCGCTGCGTTGCCGACGATCATGGTCGGCCTGCGGCTCGCATTCGCCGGAGCGTGGGCGGCGATCATCGCAGCCGAGCTGATCGGCTCGCCGAGCGGGCTCGGCTTTTCGATCGAATGGTATCGGGAGCTTTTGATGAGCCCGAAAATGTTCGCATTCATTGTCGTCATTGGCATCGTCGGCTATGTGTGCGACCTCGCTTTGCGGGGCATGCAGCGCCTGGCCACACCATGGGCGGAAGGACTGGGGCTGGGATGAGCGCGATCCAGACCGACGCTATCGGAGCAGGCTGAACCATGACAACGATGACGATCGAGCGAATGACTTCGCCGTCGCGCTGGGCGAGCGCGCGGCATGTGACGCTCGTGCCTCTGATCCTGCTCGTCGTGTGGCAGATCTGGGCGATGACGTTGTCCACCAATCCGCAGGCGGCTGCACCAACGCGTGTCGTGACGACTTTCGTCGATCTCGTCGCTCATGGCGGCCTGGTTTTCGCGACGCTGCAAAGCCTCGGTCGCGTGGTGCTCGGCTTCGCCT
>DATFCW010000502.1:0-4487 GCA_035252665.1 Casimicrobiaceae bacterium
CGAAGTCCGATTCGTGGATCGATATTGGCGTCCTCGAGGACGCCATGCGCGAGGACCTGAATGCGTCATCGCCGCGGCGGATTGCGGTGCTCGACCCGATCAGACTCGTCATCGACAACTACGACCCGGGATCAACCGAGGCGTGCGAAGCGCCGAACCACCCGCAGCGCCCCGAGCTCGGTCACCGCACGCTGCCGTTTTCGCGCGAGCTCTGGATCGAGCGCGACGATTTTTCCGAGCACCCACCGAAGGGCTACTTCAGGCTATCGCCAGGCGCCGAGGTGCGGCTTCGCTACGCCTATATCGTTCGCTGCACCGGCGTCGAGAAGGATGCAAACGGCGCCGTGACCGTCGTCCATTGCACCTACGACGCCTCGACGCGAAGCGGCAGCGCCGGCGCCGACGCGCGCAAGGTCAAGGGCAACATCCACTGGCTTTCGGCCGCCCAGGCGGTGAAAGCCGAGGTGCGTCTTTACGATCGGCTTTTCCGCGTGCCGTTTCCCGGCGCGCGCGAGGGGCGGGCGCTTGCCGACGAGACCGCGGGCGCCGCCGATCCGTTGCCGCAGCACGCGACGGTCGTCGCCGGCGACGACGACGAAGCCGCCGACGAGCGCGAGCGTGATTTTCTTAGAGATCTCAACGTCGACTCCAAGCGCGTCATTTCAGCGTACGTCGAGCCCGACCTCGCGAGCATCGCGCCCGAGTCGCGTTTCCAGTTCGAGCGTCACGGCTATTTCGTCGCCGATCTCGCCGATCACGCGCCCGGACGCCCGGTTTTCAATCGCACTGTGACGCTGCGCGATTCCTGGGCGCGGTCGCTATAACCGGGCCCGTCGCTTAAGTTCCCCGGGATCCGCCCTTGTGGCGCCGACCCCGCGCGCTAATATTGGGAGCATCTAGGAAAGGTCAGCATGAAGCGAATCCTTCTGTTCGTCGCCACGAATCTCGCAGTCGTCATCGTCTTGTCGATCGTGCTGCGGATTTTCGGGCTCGATCGCGCGCTCGCCGCACAGGGCATTCCTTACGCGCAGCTCCTCGTCTACTCGCTGGTTGTCGGCTTCGCCGGCGCGATCATCTCGCTTCTGATGTCGAAGTCGATCGCCAAGTGGACGACCGGCGCGCAGATCATCGATACGCCGCGTAACGATGCCGAGGCGTGGCTTCTCAATACCATCCAGAAGCTCGCGACGCAGGTTGGCGTCGCGATGCCCGAGGTCGGCATCTACGAGGGACCGGCCAACGCGTTCGCAACGGGCGCCTTCAAGAATTCGGCATTCGTCGCCGTGTCGACGGGGCTTCTCCAATCGATGAACCACGAAGAAGTCGAGGCGGTGCTCGGCCACGAGATCTCGCACGTCGCGAACGGCGACATGGTGACGCTGACGCTGATCCAGGGCGTCGTCAACACGTTCGTCGTGTTCCTGTCGCGAATCGTCGGGTCGATCGTCGATCGCACGGTGTTTCGCACCGAGCGCGGCACGGGACCCGGCTACTTCGTCACCGTGATGGTGTGCCAGATCGTGTTCGGCATCCTGGCGAGCATGATCGTCGCGTGGTTCTCGCGCTGGCGCGAGTATCGCGCCGATGCGGGGAGCGCGAAGCTGCTCGGAGCGCAGCCGATGATCCACGCGCTGCAGCGCCTCGGCGCCATCGAAGCGGGCGGACTTCCACAGGCGATGAACGCTTTCGGCATCGCGGGCAGCGGCGGCTTCATGTCGCTCTTCGCGTCGCATCCGCCGATCGAGAAGCGGATCGAAGCGCTGCAATCCACCGGACGCTGAAGCAAAAATGCGCTACAAAATCGAGGTCCAGGACGACACCGGCATCTGGAAGGACGTTCGCGGCGACGACGGCAAGGTGCTCGTGTTCGACGACGAGCAGGCCGCGCGCGACGCGCTCGCCGCGCGCTTCCCGATCCTCGTGCAGATGGAAAAATACGCGGGTGGAAAGCGCACGCGCGTGATTCGCATCCTCGAAGACGAAGACGATTGGCCGACGAAGGCCAAGTGAAGGCGTGCACGGCGCGCGAGCGTTAGCTGGACGGCATGATCACGAGGGGGAAGCCATGAACGATGCGACGATCGATCTCTACGCCTCGAACACGTCGAACAGCCAGCGCGTCGCAATCCTGCTCGAGGAATGCGCCCTCGCGTATCGCGTGCACAAGATCGATCTGTCGAGCGGCGAGCAGCGCACCGAGCCATTCCTGTCGATGAATCCCGCCGGCGCCGTTCCGGTGATCGTCGATCACGCGGCGCCAGGCGGTGCGCTGACGCTCACGCAATCGACGGCGATCCTGCTCTATCTCGCGATGAAGACCGGACGCTTCTTTCCGAAGGACGTCGCGCTTCGCGCGCATGCATTCGAGTGGCTGGCATTCGCGGCGAGCGATTTCGCGACGATGTCGACGATGATCTTCCTGAACAACGCCGTGCTCCCCGACAAGTCGCAGGCGAACGCGGGCTTCTTCGAGAGTCGGCTGTCGCGCTATCTGGCGATCGCCGACGGCCGGCTTGCGTCGCGCGAGTTCCTGGCCGACGAAGTGTCTATCGCCGATTTCGCGCTCTATCCAATCGTGCGCGTGCGTCATGCGATCGTCGCGCGCGGAAGCTTTCCGCATCTCGTTCGCTGGACGGAGGCGATCGCCGCGCGTTCTGGCGTGGCGCGCGCGATGGCCGCGCTCGCTTAGAACCTGTCCGCAATTGGGGTGCGCGGCGCGATAGAACTTGGAGCGAACGCCGCTGCGCTTAACGCTCGCTTCGCTCGCATGAGCTTTCGCCGAGATGGAGCTCCGTGTCCTCGCTCGGCCCTCGCTGTACCGCCAAGCATTATCTCGGGGCTCGCTGCGCGCCTTCGCGCTCTCGGGCCGCTCGCCTGATTTTGCGATACGTTCTGGCGTCCTCATCCAAAACGAAACGGCCGGCATCGCCGGCCGTTTCGTCACGCGCGAAGGGTTGCGCGCGGAAAGCGTGGTCGCGTTACTTCAAGTGGCTCGAGACGAGCTTCGTCATCTCGAACATGGAGACCTTGTTCTTGCCGCCGAAGACCGCACGCAGCTTGTCGTCGGCGTTGATGAGGCGCTTGTTCACGCCGTCCTGCAGCTTGTTCTTCTTGATGTAGTCCCAGATCTTCTTCGTCACTTCGGTGCGCGGCATCGGTTGCGTGCCGACGACGGCAGCAAGCGCGGACGACGGCTGCATCGCTTTCATGAAGGCTGCGTTCGGCTTGCGCTTCGCGGCCGGCGCGGCCTTCTTTGCGGCCGGTTTCTTGGCCGCGCTCTTCTTCGCAGCAGGCTTCTTCGCTGCGCCCTTCTTCGCCGCCGGCTTCTTCGCAGCAGACTTCTTCGCGGCGGGCTTCTTGGCCGCGGCCTTCTTGGCAGCCTTCTTCGCTGTAGCCATGTTTCTCCTTCCTGTCGGTTTGTGCGGGCGGACTACGCTGTAGCGTCCATCGTGCTTGACCATCTCTGCGCACGACGCTCCATCGCGGGCGACTATACCGCATTTTCCTCTGGGAGGAAGCGCTCTCGCAGGGAATTTCCAC
Source organism: Casimicrobiaceae bacterium (assembly GCA_035252665.1). GTDB lineage: Bacteria > Pseudomonadota > Gammaproteobacteria > Burkholderiales > Casimicrobiaceae > VBCG01. The sequence continues at coordinate 3,541 of DATFCW010000502.1, forward strand.
TCTGACGGATGCGTTGTTGCAACCACGCGAAACGCGCGAGCGCATGACGCGCTTTTCGGCAGGCGCGTTCGTCGCCGTCGGATAGCCGCGAGTAGAATCGTTTGCTCCCGCCCGATGTCCGCCGCCTCCACCGAGCTTTCGCAGCTTCGCGTCGATTACAAACGCGCGGCCCTCACCGAAGGGGACGTTGCCGCCGACCCGTATCGGCAGTTCTCCCGCTGGTTCGACGAGGCGGTCGCGGCAGAGGTCCCCGAGCCGAATGCGATGACGCTCGCGAGCGTCGATGCCGCCGGACGTCCGTCCGCGCGGATCGTGCTGCTCAAATCGGTCGACGCGCGCGGGTTCGTGTTCCATACGAATTACGACAGCCGCAAGGCCCGGGAGCTCGCGGCGAATGCGCGCGTGGCGCTGCTCTTCTTCTGGCCCGAGCTCGAGCGCCAGGTGCGCATCGAAGGCCGTGCCGAGCGGGCGAGCGTCGCCGAATCGGACGCGTACTTCGCGCAGCGCCCGCGCGGGTCGCAGATCGCGGCGTGGGCGTCGCCGCAGAGCGCGCCGCTCGCCAATCGCGCGGCGCTGGAGGCGCTGTTCGCGCAAGCGTCCACGCGCTTCGATGCCGACGTGCCGCGGCCGCGGAACTGGGGCGGGATTCGTGTGGTGGCCGATCGCTTCGAGTTCTGGCAGGGACGCCCGTCGCGGCTTCATGACCGGCTCTCGTGGACGCGACTGGGCGACGCATGGACGATCGGCAGGCTCGCGCCGTGAGCGGGAAGGGCCGCTCCCGAGCGCAAACAACCCCCGAAGCGCGAAGCGCGGAGCAACCGTCTTCCGTGTCAAGCGAGATGAAGTGCTTCGTTCCAATGCAGGCCAGTCCTGACGATCGCGTTGAGCACGGTGAGCAGCTTGCGCATTGCGGCCACCAGTGCGACTTTCTTGGGTTTGCCGGCGCT
>DATFCW010000503.1:0-3816 GCA_035252665.1 Casimicrobiaceae bacterium
TGTCGTGATCGGCGCCGACGTCGAGATTGGCGCGAACACGACCATCGACCGCGGCGCCATCGACGACACGATCATCGGGGATGACGTCAAGCTCGACAATCAGATCCAGATCGGTCACAACTGCGTGATCGGGGCGCACACGGCGATCGCGGGTTGCGTCGGCATCGCCGGCTCCACGCGGATCGGGGCCAACTGCCGCATCGGCGGCGCGGCAATGATCTCGGGCCACCTCGACATCGTTGCCGGAACCGTCATCTCGGCCGCAACGCAGATCTTCGACTCCATCCGGGAGCCGGGGATATACACTGGCGCGTTTCCCGCGCTGCCGCACCGCGAATGGAAGCACGTGGCATCGCAGACGCGGCGGCTCCGCGGACTCGGCGAGCGCGTGCGTCGCCTCGAAATGGCGCTTGCGGCCGCGGCGGACGACGACGATACAAGAGGGAGGCGCGACGATGAGTGACGGCGCGACCGGGGGATGAACGGGGCGAGCGTTGCCGGGCCGCCCCGAGCGCGCGCACCCGCGTGCGAAGCACGATCATCGTCGGGCAAGCCGCGAGCGTGGGAGGCCCAATGAACGAGCTCGACATCGGCGTGATCAGGCGGCTTCTGCCGCATCGCTATCCGATGCTGCTCGTCGACCGGGTGCTCGACTGGGAAGCACGCAAGTTCGTGCGCGGGATCAAGAACGTCTCGATCGACGAGCCGTTCTTCCAGGGCCATTTCCCCGCGTATCCGGTGATGCCCGGCGTGCTCGTCATCGAGGCGATGGCGCAGGTTGCCGGCCTTTTGACCATGCTCTCCGACGTTGCCCGCCGCGACGGCTCGCAACTCGTGCTCTTCGCCGGCATCGATGACGCGCGCTTCAAGCGACAGGTCGTTCCGGGCGATACGCTGCTGCTCGAGGCGCATCTCGAGCGCGCGGTGCGGGGCATCGGGCGTTTCCACACGAAGGCGATGGTCGGCAACGAGCTCGTCTGCGAGGCGCGGCTCCTCGCCGCCATCCGCGACGTGCCGCCCCAGCCCCCGCTGCCCGCGTAAACCGCAAGTGGCGACGATTCATGCCACGGCGCTGGTCGACGCGCGCGCACGGATCGCCGACGATGTCGATATCGGGGCGTATTCGATCGTCGGCGCAGACGTCTCGTTAGGGCCCGGCACGCGCGTCGGTCCGCACGCGGTGATCACGGGACGGACATCGATCGGCGCGCGCAATCGCATCTTCCAGTTCGCCTCGGTCGGCGACATTCCGCAGGATCGCAAGTACCGTGGCGAGCCGACGTCGACGACCATCGGCGATGACAACGTCGTGCGCGAGTTCGTCTCGATTCACGCCGGGACCGCGCAGGATCGCGGCACGACGACGATCGGCAATGGCAACCTGTTCCTCGCCTATACGCACGTCGCGCACGATTGCGTCGTCGGCGACTTCACGACGTTCTCGAACAATGCGCAGATCGCAGGTCACGTGACGATCGGCGATTTCGCCGTGCTCGGTGCGTATGCCGGCGTGCACCAGTTCTGCCATGTCGGCGCCCATGCGATGCTGGCCGCGGGCGCGATCGTACTGCAGGACGTTCCGCCGTACGTGACAGCGGCTGGGTATCCGGCGAAGCCGGCTGGCACGAACAAGGAAGGATTGCGCCGCCGCGGTTTCACGCCCGACGACATCGCGAACGTCCATCGTGCCTACAAGCTCTTGTACCGCTCGGGCCTTTCGCTCGAAGACGCGCGCGAGTCGCTCGCACGCGAGGGGAAAACGCAGCCGCTCGTCGCGGCGTTCGCGCAGTTCCTCGCCGAAAGCCGCCGCGGCATCATTCGCTGAAACCACGTTGAAACGGGAGAGCGCGTTAGAGCCCTCGCGATCGGCGACGATCGGCATCGTCGCCGGCGAAGCCTCGGGCGACGCGCTCGGCGCGATGTTGATCGAGGCGGTGCGTCGCCGCCGACCCGGCGTGCGTTTCATCGGAATCGCCGGGCCAAAAATGCAGTCGGGGGGCTGCGAAATGGTCGCGCCGCTCGAGCGCCTCGCGGTGCGCGGGTTTACCGAAGTCGTCGCACACCTGCCCGGTCTCGTTGCGCTTCGACGCGACCTTGCGCGACGGCTCACTGCATCGCGCATTCCGCTCTTCGTCGGCATCGACGCGCCCGATTTCAATCTCGGCCTCGAGCGAAAGCTCAAGCGGAAGCGCGTGCGCACAGTGCATTTCGTAAGCCCGTCGGTATGGGCATGGCGGCGCGAGCGTCTTGCGACGATCGGCAAATCGGTCGACCGCATGCTCGCGCTCTTCCCGTTCGAGCCGTCGCTCTACGAAGCCGAGGGCATCCCCGTCACGTATGTCGGACATCCGCTCGCGCAGGAAGCCGCTCGTCCGGGAACGCGCCGCGCGACGCGCGAGACGTTGAAGATCAAGGCCGCGACACCGCTTTTTGCGCTCTTGCCCGGCAGTCGTCTCTCGGAAATCGAGATGCATGCGGGTCTCGTGCTCGACGCGGCGGCACGGATTCTCGAAGCGCGTCCCGATGCGCAGTTCATCGTGCCGCTCGTTTCGCGCACTACGCGCGAGGCGTTCCTCGAAGCGCAGCATCGCGGCAGCCACGGTGCGCTGCCGCTTACCGTGTTGTACGGTCATGCGGGCGACGCGCTTCGTGCCGCGGACGTCGGGCTCGTCGCGTCGGGGACCGCGACGCTCGAAGCCGCGCTTGCGCGATGCCCGCATGTGATCTTCTATCGCGTGAGCGCGCTCACTGCGCGCATCGTCGCGAAAAAGCTGCTGATCCCGTATGTCGGATTGCCAAATGTGCTTGCGGGACGCTTCGTCGTGCCCGAGCTCTTGCAGGACGATGCGACTGCAGGCAATCTTGCGCGAGCGGCATTGAATCTCTTCGACGACACCGTGACGCGAAGACGCATCGAAACCGTGTTCGGGCGGATGGCGCGCGCGCTCGCGCTCGACACCGGCGCGCTTGCCGCCGATGCGGTGCTCGCGGAGCTCGATCGTGCGCAGAGCGCACGCGCAACGAAATGAGCGTTTTTGTCGCCGGCATCGATGAAGCAGGACGCGGGCCGCTCGCGGGCCCCGTCGTCGCCGCGGCGGTCATCCTCGATCCTGCGCGCAAGATCCGCGGCCTTCGCGACTCGAAGGCGATGACGCCGGAAGAGCGCGAGGAGGTTGGCGCTGCGATTCGCGTGAAGGCGCTCGCATGGGCCGTCGCGTCGAGCGACGTCGGCGAAATCGATTCGCTCAATATCCTGCGCGCGACGTTGCTCGCGATGCGCCGCGCGGTGGAAGCGCTTTCCGTGCAACCGTTCGAGGCGCTGATCGACGGCGATCACTGCCCGATACTGGCGTGCCCGGCATACGCGATCGTCAAGGGCGATCGCGATGTGCCGGCGATCTCGGCGGCGTCGATCATTGCGAAGACCACGCGCGATGCGATGCTCGTCTCGCTCGACCGCGAGTATCCGATGTACGGCTTCGCTCGTCACAAGGGATACGGCACGCCGGAACATCTCGCGGCGCTCGATCTGCATGGTCCCTGTCCCGCGCACCGCAAGAGCTTCGCGCCGGTGCTCCAGGCGTCGTTCGACTTCTGGTGAGGCTGGAACCCCGGTCGAGCGCGCGAAGTCTCAATGGCACCCATGGCGCGAAGGGCCGCCCCGAGCGCGAATCGGCCCCGAAGCGCGCAGCGCGGAGCAACCGTCTTCCGTGTCAAGCGAGATGAAGTGCTTCGTTCCAATGCAGGCCAGTCCTGACGATCGCGTTGAGCACGGTGAGCAGCTTGCGCATTGCGGCCACCAGTGCGACTTTCTTG
>DATFCW010000504.1:0-2132 GCA_035252665.1 Casimicrobiaceae bacterium
TTTGCAGGTTCGAGCATCATCCGCGCGGCCTCGGTCAGTCCGCGCGCAGCCGCGTCGTCGATGATTCGGCGCATCTCGCGTGCCGCCTCGTCCCACGACGTCGACGCCACGATCGCGCGCATCTTCGCGAGGCGCTTCGCGCGTGAAGGCTCGGGCTCGACCAGCGCCGCCTCGCACGCCGCGATGAATGACTTGCATGTGTCGGCAAAGCGAACGACATCGCCGTAAAGGCGCTGCACGTCCTCGACCGACGTCGAGACGATCGCGCGTCCCGCGGCCATGTATTCGAGCGTCTTTGTCGGACTGATGAAACGCGTCGCGTCGTTGTGCGCGAAGGGCAGGACCGCGACGTCCCATCCGGCGAGAAACGCCGGCAATTCGGCGTACTTGCGCTGACCGAAGTAATGCAGGTTCGGCGCGTGCGGCAACGTTGCGGGATCGATCTTGGCGGTCGGGCCGACGAGGCAGATCTCCCACTCGGGACGCGCCTTCGCGATCGCCTCGATCAGCGGGTAGTCGAGGCGCTCGTCGATCACGCCGAAATACCCAAGCCGCGGTCTCGACAGCGCCTTTACTTCCGGATGCGCGATCGCGACGTCGCCTCCGCGCGCGAAATGATCGCGGTCGACGCTGCTCGGAAAATGGTGGACGTTGAAATGACGCGTGCGCCGCGCATCGAAGAGGCTCGGTCCGCCGGTGAACACGACATTCGCCACGCGCAGCAACGCGCTCTCGCGTTGCACGAGCTGACGCGGCGCGCCCTTGAACGCGGTCAACTCGTCCATGCAGTCGTAGACGATTATGCGCGGCGAAAGCTTGGTGAGAAGCGGCAGAGCCATCGGCGTATAGAGCCATGCCGCGTAGTCCCCGAATCGCTCGCGCGCGAGCGTCTGGCGGAGAAGCTTGCCGAGAAGCGGGATCTGATCGTCGTGGAAACCGGGCGCGGTGAGCGGCGTATGCGGCGTCAGGACGGTCACGTTGGGCGCCGGCGCGGAAAGCTCCGCACGTGGATCGCCGGACGAGTAGACCGGCTCCTCCACGAACAGCACGCGCCACGTCCGCGCAAGCCGCGAGAGAATCTGCTGCGGACGCTGGTAGACAAAGCTCCAGCGCAGGTGCGAGAACACGACGAGCTCGTTCATGATCGAACCTGGCGCCTGCGCTGCGAGTCGGTGAGAAGCGGATCGATGCGCGCGCGCAGGGCAGACAGCGCCTGCTCGTAAGCCGAATTCGCCGCGTGCGGCCCCTCGTCCTGCGCAAGCAGCGCATCCCACAGCCTGCGGGCGCGCCAATAGCGCGGGTCTTCCCACGCCGGGCGCTCGACGATTCGGCATAGCGACGCGCCGATCACCGCGTCGCCCTGCTCGATTGCATCGCCGATCGCCTCGCCCAATTCGTGCAGCCAGTGGGTGCGCCCGGCGCTCGCGCGGTTGGTCTCGGAAACGGCAACGGGGCAGCGATAGCGCGCGTGAACCTCGTGGATCAACCGGGAAAGCGCGCCGCGCCAATGCGGCGCCGGCGAGGTTTCGTGCGCGTCGCCGCGGATGCCGCGCGACGGCTCGCCGCCGTGCCAATGAATGTCGGCTGCGTCGAGGTATCGCGGATGGCCTCCGAGCTCGGGCTCGAGGCGTCCAGTCAGCATGTCCCACGAGGCGAATTGCGCGTCCCCGCGCAGCGGCGCATCGAACGTCGCCGTCGTCAGCGCCGCTTCGCGATGCACGAAGCGCGCATCGGGCGCGACTTCGAGGATCGCGTCGCAACCCGCGATCGCCGCGCGAACGAGTCGGCGTCTGATCTCGTCGGCGCGACCGCGAAGCTCGGTGCGGTTGGGACCAAAAAGGCTCGTTTCGGCGAGCGCCCAGCTCGTGAACGAAATCTCGTCGATCGGCGTGTATACGGGCGCCTCGTCGTTGCCGGCTTCGCAGAGGTTTCGTGCGGCCGCTTCCGCGAATGCGCGAAAGCTTTCGACGACATGATCGGATACGACGTCGATATCGTCGGGCCAGCTTCCCCTGAACAGCGTCCACACGATCTGGACGCCGACCTCGGTTGCACACTCGGCGCGAACCCTCGCCGCCCGGAAGTCGAACGTCTCACGGGCTGCGCCGGTGCGCCAGCCGACGTTCTCGCGC
>DATFCW010000505.1:0-3057 GCA_035252665.1 Casimicrobiaceae bacterium
CTCCGCTGCGCGGGGCCTAACGGCGTCCGTTAGACTCGCAGTCGCGAAGCCGCGGGGCCCGTAGCTCAGTCGGTTAGAGCAGGCGACTCATAATCGCTTGGTCGCTGGTTCGATCCCAGCCGGGCCCACTCGATCATCCACGTGCCCGGATGGGCAATGGATGGGACCGCCAAGATCGAACAGGCTCGTTGCAACGAGCTCCAGCACCGCGACGTCCTTCTGATTGACGACCTGCCATCGCCAGCGAACGATGCCGAGCGACGGGCGGCTTTCCGATCGGCGCACGTCGAGCACCTCGGCGTTGACCGTCAACGCATCGCCGGGGCGAACGGGCGCGAGCCACTTCAGATACTCCAGCCCGGGCGAGCCAAATGACTCCGACTCGGAGAGCGCGCCCTCGACGATGAGGCGCATCGCGATCCCGCACGTCTGCCAGCCGCTCGCGATCAGGCCTTGCCATCGGCTCGCTTTGGCGCGCTCGACGTCGACGTGGAACCATTGCGGATCGTACTCGCGCGCGAACGCGACGATCTCGTCCTCGGTAATGCGCTCAGGACCGAAGCGAAGCTTCTGTCCGACGTGGAAATCGGCGAACTTCATCGGTGGCCGGCTTCGCGCGTCGCGCGAAATCGCTCGATCTCGCGCTCGATCAATGCGCGATCGATGATGCCAACCGGATTTGTTCGCGACGGCAGGCACGACACGAACGCCTGATAGCGCTCAAGGCTGACCTCGAAGAGCCGGCGCAATTCGACGAGCGGCTCCGCATGGTCGTCGACGCGCAAATCGAGCATCGGATAGTCCTCGGTGGTTACGATGCGAAGCGCCGCGGCCTGCTTGCCGCGCTTGTCGCCGCCCGCCGCCTCGCCAGCCTGCATCGCGACGATCAGGCGCTCGGCAAACGAAAGATGCGCATGCTCGCGATACGCGCGCGCCGTCGCCTCGATCACCACCGGGCCGACGAGCATGTTGCCGGCGACCGAGAAGCCCTCGGCCGTCGCATGCCCGCACCACTCGATGCACTGCGCACCGGTATGCGCGGCGGTTTCGCCGGCCGCATCGACAACGTGCACCTGTCGTTGATCGCGTCCCGCGTCATTCGCGATCACCAACTCGATCGCGTGCGCCGCGGTCTCGCCTTGCGCGAGCCGATCGAGTGCCATGGGTCCATAGCGCGGATTGACGAGCGCCTGCGTGGAAACGGCGCCGACGCCGCTTCGGGCGTAAGGACACAGCGCACCCACGGCAAAGAATCGGCTGGCAACGGCGACCCCGAACGCGCCCGACGCATCGCGCGCCACGATCGACCATGTCATGCGGGCGGCCCTCCCTTCCTTCGCAAGCACGGCACTATAATGCAGCGCCGCCGCGCGACACGGCGATTGCCGCGAGCGACGCGCGGCTTGCCATGACCACATCTCCTTCGCCGCCGCCCTCGTTCAACTTCGCCGAACATCTGATCGCGCGCAACGCCGCACGCGCCGATCGCATCGCCTACCTCGACGATCGCACGCAACTGACCTATGGCGAGCTGGCGAGCCGCGTACGCCGGTGCTCCTCGATGTTGCGCGAGCAGGGACTGCGGCGCGAGGAACGCGTCCTGCTGCTCGCCCACGACAGCGTCGACTGGCCCGTTGCATTCCTCGGGGCGCTGCACGCGGGGGTCGTTCCCGTCGCGGTCAACACGCTGCTCCCGCCGGCCGATTACGCGTTCATCTTGGCGCACAGCCGAGCGCGCGCGGCGATCGTGTCGGGGGCCTTGCTGCCCTCGTTCGAGCGCGCGATGGAATCGGGCAAGCACGAGGTCGCGACGGTTTGGATCATCGGCGATACGCGAACCGCAACGCATCGCGATTTCGCGAAAGACGCGGTCGATGCGCGCGAAGCGAAAGCGGCGCCCACGCACGCCGACGACGTCGCATTCTGGCTCTATTCGTCCGGCTCGACCGGCGCGCCGAAGGGCGCCGTGCACACGCACGCTAACGCTTATTGGACCGACGCGCTCTACGCGCAAAACGTCCTTCGGCTGACCGAAGACGATGTCTGCTTCTCGGCCGCGAAGCTCTTCTTCGCGTACGGTCTCGGCAATGCGTTGACCTTCCCGCTGTCCGCCGGGGCAACCACCGTGTTGATGGCGGAGCGCCCCACACCCAAAGCCGTGTTCCAGCGCCTCGTCGAGCAGCGCGCCACCGTGTTCTACGGCGTTCCGACGCTCTATGCGGCAATGCTCGCGGCCCCCGATCTTCCCGCGCGCACCGATGTCGCGCTGCGACTTTGCGTGTCCGCCGGCGAAGCGCTGCCGCGGGACATCGGCGAACGCTTCACCGCGCACTTCGGCGTCGAGATCCTGGATGGCATCGGCTCGACCGAAATGCTGCACATCTTCCTCTCGAATCTCGCCGGCGATGTCCATTACGGCACTACCGGCGTGCCAGTCCCAGGCTATGAGGTCGAGCTTCGCGGCGAGGATGGGCGCGAGGTCGCCGAAGGCGAAGTGGGCGACCTCTTCATTCGCGGACCGAGCGCCGCGCTCATGTACTGGACGAATCGCGACAAGTCGCGGGCGACATTCCAGGGCGAATGGACGAAGAGCGGCGACAAGTACCTGCGGCGCGCCGACGGCTACTACGTCTACGCGGGGCGCGGCGACGACATGCTGAAGGTGAGTGGTCTCTACGTGTCGCCGTTCGAAGTCGAGGCCGCGCTCGTCCAGCATCCGGCCGTGCTCGAAGCGGCGGTGATCGGGAAGCAGGATGCGGAGGGCTTGACGAAGACCAAGGCGTTCGTCGTGCTGAAGTCTGGAGAGTCGGCGGATAGCGATCTCGAAGACGCGTTGAAGGCGTTCGTCAAGGACAAGCTCGCGCCGTACAAGTACCCGCGCTACATCGAGTTCGTCCCCGAGCTGCCCAAAACGGCGACGGGAAAGATCCAGCGATTTCGCCTGCGCGAGCGCGAGCAGGGACGTCCGTGATGGCGCAGCGGCTCGCCGCCGTGCAACGCGACGCAACGTCCACGGACTCGTTGTCGTTCGTGAAGATCGCGCATGACGGTCGCCAC
>DATFCW010000506.1:0-2939 GCA_035252665.1 Casimicrobiaceae bacterium
CCGGCAGCGAGTAGTAGCGTCCGCGCGCACCGGACGCGAGCTCGAATTCCTTGAGCGAATCGAAGAGATTGTGTGCCATTGGTGTGGTCCTATTGACTCGTCTTCGGCCGCACGCTGCCCTGCGCGCCGCGCGCGCCGTTCATGATGTCGCGGATGTTCATCGTGCGTCCGTCCGGCATGATGAAGTCACCGGGACGCTGGCCGGGCTTGCACGGGCCGACGTTGCGTGCAGTCAGGATGGTCTTGGATTGCGAGCGACCCATGAACGGCGGATCGTAGGTGGTGTCGATCTCGGTGCGGTAGGCGTGATCGCCATCGAGCACCATCGCCGATTTCGAATGCATCGTGGTGCCGCCGAGATCGCAGACCAGATCGCCTGTCATGCGATTGCCGGCGAGCTTGAAGTCGTGCTTGCTGCAGCGGCCGCTCATCTCGCCCATCGCCATGTTGAACATGTCGCGCTCGACCGATTCGTCGAGGCACATCGTCGTGCGGCTCGTCGACGGCGGTGCCGGCGCGTTGGCGCTGTCCGGCGGGCGATCGAGCGCGCGGTTCATTTCCCACAGACCGGGCTTGAGTTTGGGGAAGTCCTGGGCGAGCGCCGGCATCGCCAGCATTGCGAGCAACAGCGCAAGACAGGCGGGACGAGGGATGAGGGATGACGAAGGAGAGTGCCTTCGCCGAACATTTCGATTGACCCCTCTCATCCCGCGTCCCTCACCGCTCGCCCCGTTTTTCATGACCCCACCATCAAATCGACAAACTCATTCACCGCCATCGCCGATAGCCGTTTGCGATCGAGCGCGACGTCGAGGATCGCTGATTGCTGCTCTCGCGGGAAGCGGCGTGCGAGGTTCACGCGGAACTTCTGGATCAGAAGCGGTATGCCTTCGCTGCGCCGCCTGCGATGTCCGATCGGATATTCGACGGCGACTTCGCGCGTTTTCGTGCCATCGTTGAATTCGATCGTGATCGCGTTCGCGATCGAGCGCTTCTCGGGATCCAGATAATCCTTTGAATACTGCGGATCCTCGACGCACACGGTCTTCGCGCGCAGCGCGTCGATGCGCGGATCGGCGGCGACGTCGTCCTCGTAGTCCGCCGCGACGAGACGCCCGAAGATCAGCGGCACCGCGACCATGTACTGGATGCAGTGGTCGCGATCGGCCGGATTCGCGAGCGGACCCTGCTTGTCGATGATGCGGATCGCCGATTCATGCGTGCGTATCGTGATCCGGCGGATTTCGTCGATGCGATCGCGTACGAGCGGATGGAGCTCCATTGCACATTCGACCGCGGTCTGGCCATGGAATTCGGCCGGAAAGCTGATCTTGAAGAGCACGTTCTCCATCACGTAGCTGCCGTACGGCCGATCGAAGCGGAACGGCTGGCCCTTGAACAGGACGTCGTAAAAACCCCAGGTCTTCGCGGTGAGCGCGGACGGATAGCCCATCTCGCCGGTCTTCGCGATCAGCGCAAGGCGCACGCCACGCGCCGTCGCATCGCCCGCGGCCCAGCTCTTGCGCGAGCCGGTGTTCGGCGCATGGCGATAGGTGCGAAGACTTTGTCCGTCGACGAACGCGAGCGACAGCGCATCGACGATCTCATCGCGCGAAAGCCCGAGCATGTTCGCGACGACGGCGGTCGTCGCAACCTTCACGAGCACGACGTGATCGAGGCCCACCCGATTGAAGCTGTTGCCAAGCGCGATGACGCCCTGGATTTCGTGCGCCTTGATCATCGCGGTGAGCACGCTCGCCATCGTGAGCGCCGGACGGCCGCTCGCGACGGCGGTACGTGACAGCCAGTCAGCGGTCATCAGGATGCCGCCGAGGTTGTCGGAAGGGTGACCCCATTCGGCCGCGAGCCACGTGTCGTTGAAGTCGAGCCAGCGAATGATCGTGCCGAGATCGAACGCTGCCTGCACGGGATCGAGCTGAAACGCCGTGCCGGGCACTTTCGCGCCGTTCGGAACGACGGTGCCGGGAACGATCGGGCCGAGCAGCTTCGTGCATGCCGGAAAGTCGAGCGCTTCGAATCCGCAGCCCAGCGTGTCGAGCAGGCAGTAGTGCGCGGTCTCGTACGCTTCGTCGCTGCGGATCTCGTAGCTCGCAACGTAGTTCGCGATGTCGACGAGGACGGCGTCGGGGGAGGGACGGACGTTGGAGATAGTGGCTGACATGGGAGTTAAAAAACGGGGTGAGGGGAACGGCACCGCGCCAAGCGTTTGGCCACTCTCATCCCTCGTCCGTCATCCCGCTTTTGTTGCGCGAAAGCACGATGCATCGCTCACCCGCGCCGTTCGATCGGAGTGAACTCCCTGTCCTCCGGTCCGACGTAATTCGCCGACGGCCGGATGATCTTGCCGTCCTCGCGCTGCTCGATCGCGTGCGCGGCCCAACCGGACGTGCGCGATATCACGAACAGCGGCGTGAACATCGACGTCGGCACGCCCATCATGTGATAGCTCACCGCCGAGTACCAGTCGAGGTTCGCGAACATATTCTTCGCGTCGTGCATCACCGCCTCGATCCGCTCGGCGATGCCGTACATCTTCGTGTCGCCCGTCGCAACCGACAACTCGCGCGCGACCTCCTTGATCACCTTGTTGCGCGGGTCCGCGACCGTGTACACGGGATGGCCGAAGCCGATCACGACTTCGCGCGCGGCGACGCGGCGGCGAATGTCGGACTCGGCCTCGTCCGGCGTCGCGTACCGCTGCTGCACCTCGAACGAGAACTCGTTCGCGCCGCCGTGCTTCGGCCCGCGCAGCGCGCCGATCGCCCCGGTGATCGCCGAATACATGTCGGAACCGGTGCCGGCGATGACGCGCGCCGTGAAGGTCGATGCATTGAACTCGTGCTCGGCATAGAGATTTAGCGACGTGTGCATCGCGCGCACCCAAGCAGGCGAAGGGCGTTTGCCGTGCAGAAGATGCA
>DATFCW010000507.1:0-7645 GCA_035252665.1 Casimicrobiaceae bacterium
TACATGGGCGATCGCGCGAAACCGCGAGCATTCCGTTGCGTGGTCCTTGGAGCGGGTGAAGGGAATCGAACCCTCGTCGTAAGCTTGGAAGGCTTCTGCTCTACCATTGAGCTACACCCGCCTGTCAGTAGTCAGAAGTCAGACGACAGAAGTCAGCAAAGGGCGCCGAAGCGGATGTCGACGCCGGCGTTCTGTCCTCTGACTTCTGAATCCTGACTCCTGAAGTGGAGGGGGAAGGATTCGAACCTTCGAAGGCAGAGCCGGCAGATTTACAGTCTGCTCCCTTTGACCGCTCGGGAACCCCTCCGTCGAAATCCGCGATTTTAGCAGTCGCGCGGATAGCCGGTCAAACGCAATGATCGCGTGGCCATGCATCTCGCCGGCTTCCCCAGCGTCCTTTAGAATCAGCCGCTTGCCAGGCGCCGCACGACGCGTGCAAGCGCCGCGCGCGCTGCTCGCATGCCTTCCACTTCCCGATTCGACTACATCGTCGTCGGCGCCGGTTCCGCCGGCTGCGTGCTCGCGAACCGACTCTCGGAAAGCGGCCGCCATGCGGTCCTGCTTCTCGAAGCGGGTCCGCGCGACACGTATCCGTGGATCCACGTTCCGATCGGCTACGCGAAGACAATGTTCCACCCCGTCGTCAACTGGGGCTTCTACACCGAGCCCGAGCCGACGATGAGCGGGCGCAAGATTTACTGGCCGCGCGGGCGCACGCTCGGTGGCAGCTCGGCCATCAACGGCCTGATCGCCATTCGCGGGCAGCGCGAGGATTACGACGCATGGGCCGCGGCCGGCAATCCCGGCTGGAGCTACGACGACGTGCTGCCGTGGTTTCGCAAGTCCGAGCACAACGTGCGCGGCGCCAACGAATGGCACGGCGCGAACGGCCCGATGTGGGTTTCGGACATCGAGAAGCCGCATCCGCTGATCGAGGCGATGATTGCCGGCGCGAACGAGATCGGCATTCCGCGCAACAACGACTTCAACGGCCCCACGCAGGAAGGCGCCGGCTACTATCAGCTCACCACACGCCGCGGCTTTCGCTGCTCGACGGCGCTTGCGTACCTCAAGCCCGCGCGCCATCGAACCAACTTGCGCATCGAGACGAATGCGCATGCGACGCGTGTCGTCGTCGAGCAAGGGCATGCGAGCGGCGTCGCCTATCGCCAGGGAGGCGAAGAGCGCATCGCGAACGCGAACCGCGAAGTGATCCTGTCCGCCGGCGCGCTGCAGTCGCCGCAGTTGCTGCAGTTGTCGGGAATCGGGCCGCCGGCGCTGCTGCAATCGCTCGGCATTCCGGTGCAGCTCGCGCGCGAAGGCGTCGGCGCCAACCTGCAGGATCATTTGCAGGCGCGCGTGATCTTCCGCTGCACGCAGCCGATCACGACCAACGACGCGCTTCGCACGGTGTTCGGCAAGCTGGCGATCGGTCTCGACTACGTGTTTCGCCGCAGCGGCCCGATGGCGATCGGCATCAACCAGGGCGGCATTTTTGCGCGCGCAATGCCCGACGCGACGCGGCCCGACGTGCAATTCCATTTCGCGACGCTGTCGTCCGACATGGCGGGCTCGCCCGTACACACGTTCTCCGGCTTCACGATGTCGGTCTGCCAGCTTCGCCCGACCTCGCGTGGCACCGTGCAGATCAAATCGACCGACCCGCTCGCGCCACCCGCGATGCAGCCCCATTATCTTTCGACCGACGAGGATCGCGCGACGATCGTCGGCGCCATTCGCCTCGCGCGAAAGCTCGCCGCCACGCGTGCGCTTTCGCCGTACGTCGAAAGCGAGTACCTGCCCGGCCCCAAGGCGCAAAGCGACGACGAGCTCCTCGAATTCGCGAAGAACACCGCGGGAACGATTTTCCATCCGAGCGGTACAACCCGCATGGGACCGGCGAGCGACCCGCGTGCGGTGGTCGATGCGCAACTTCGCGTCCATGGCCTGGAACGGCTTCGCGTCGTCGACTGCGGCATCATGCCGACGCTCGTGTCGGGCAATACGAATCTGCCGGTGGTGATGATCGCGGAAAAAGCAGCCGCGGCGATGCTCGCGGCGGTGCATGAGGTGAGTTAGCGATCCCGGCCGGCAAGAGCAACCGGGAAGGAACACGCTGTTGCGCCGTGACGATTGAGCATCATTCGTGCTGCGCCGCCTGCCTGCCCGGGATGCTTGCGGAGGCATTCGACCCGTAGCGTTCGTCCTTCGTTGGATATACAATTGAAACCCGTATATCCTGAAGAGGCCACGAACGATGCAGATTTCCAAATGGGGTAACAGCCTGGCCGTGCGACTTCCCGCCGCGCTGGTCGAGAAGATGAAGCTCAAGGAGGGCGACCGCGTCGAGATTGTGCCGGCGGGCCGGAAACGCATCACGATTGGTCGCCAGACCGAGATCGACGCCCTGTTCGAAGACCTCCGCAAGCTGCGAGGGCGCGCTCCGGCCGGGTTCAGGTTCGACCGTGAGGATGCCAATCGGCGATGACCCCGCGGCATTTCTTCGATACGAATCTGCTCGTTTACATGATCTCGGCCGACCCTGAGAAGGCCGACCGCGCCGAGCGGCTTGTGCGTGCCGGCGGCCACGTAAGCGTGCAGGTGCTGAACGAATTCGCGCATGTCGCAATGCGCAAGCTGCACGTGCCGCCGGATGGCATCGAGACCGTGATGAAGGCGACCGTCAGCACGTGCAAGGTGCATGACCTGACGTTGCGAGATACGGTCAACGCCTTGTCGCTTTCCCGGCATCATGGCTTTCCGTTCTACGATGCGGTGATCGTCGCGTCGGCGCTGCATGCTGGCTGCACTACCCTTTGGAGCGAAGACTTCCAGCACGGCATGAAGCTGGAAGGACGCCTGACGGTTCGCAACCCTTTCCGCGCTGATTGAAATGCGCGATCACGGATTGCCCGAGACGCGACCGGGATTTCGCGCGATCCTGTAAGGTCGAATCCAGGTTCTCGCTGCCGATTCCCCACCTTTGACAGGAGATTGATCATGGCCTGCTGTCACGCCGATTTCGCCGCGCTCGAAGGCAGCGATCGCGGATTCACGCTCGGCATGCCGACGTTCACGTTCGGCCCGGGCGTTCTCGCCGAAGCGGGCGACAACGCGGCCGAGCTCGGCCTGCGCCGCGTGGCGCTCTTCACCGATCGCCATCTCGCGCAGGGCGAGCACGTCGCGAAAGTGAAAGCATCGCTCGCCGCCGCGAACGTCGATTGCGTCGTCTACGACGAGGTGGTCATCGAGCCCACCGACAAGTCGTTTCAGGACGCAGCGCGCTTCGCGCGAGACAGCAACGTCGACGGCTACGTTTCGGTCGGCGGCGGCTCGGTCATGGACACGTGCAAGGCCGCGAACCTCTACACGAGCCAGCCGGCCGAGTTCATGACGTACGTGAACGCGCCGATCGGCGGCGGTCAGCGGGTCCCGGGTCCGGTGAAGCCGCACATCGCGTGTCCGACCACGTCGGGCACCGGATCGGAGACGACCGGCATCGCGATCTTCACGTTGACGTCGATGAACGCGAAAACCGGCATCATCTCGCGACGATTGATTCCAACGATCGCGCTCCTCGATCCCGACGTCACGCGCACGCTGCCCGCGAAGGTCGTTGCGGCCACGGGCTTCGACTGCATGAGCCACGCGCTGGAATCGATCACGGCGCGGCTTTATCCGCGCCGGCTCAATCCGGCGCAAGGCATTCGGCGTCCGGTGTCGCAGGGCGCAAATCCGTTCTCCGATGCGCTCGCGACGCAGGCGCTGAATGGCGTCGGCCAGTTCCTGGTGCGGGCGGTCAAGGATGCGAACGACACTGAAGCGCGCACCGAGATGATGTATGCATCGATGCTTGCGGGCATTGCGTTCAATGCCGCAGGTTGCCATTTGCCGCATGGGCTTTCGTATGCGGTTTCGGGCCTCATCAAGGATTTTCACGTCGACGGATATCCGCAGGGCAAGAGCCTAATTCCGCACGGCATGTCGGTCGTGCTCAACAATCCGTCGGTGTGGCGCAGAACTGCATTCGCACATCCCGAGCGGCACTTGCGCTGTGCGCGTGCGCTGGGAGCGAAGGCGGAAGGCGCATCGCACGCCGACGCGGGCGAAGTGCTCGCGGGACGCATCGTCGAGCTGATGCGCGCGACCGATATGCCGAATGGCATCGGCGCGCTCGGCTTCGGCGAGGCGCAGATCGACGCGCTCGCGACCGGCGCCGAACCGCAATACCGCGTGATCAAGAACGCGCCGATCGATATCGATCGCGAGGAGATCAAGCGTTTGTTTCGCGCTGCGCTTCGATACTGGTAAGCGCCTCCGCCGGTGCAGCGGCGACGCGCTCGACGCGCGTTGCTGGCAGACGCACGGCGAACGTGCTGCCCTTGCCGCGCTCGCTCGTGATCGCAAGCTCCGCTTGATGTCGTAGCAGCACGTGCTTGACGATCGCCAGTCCGAGTCCCGTTCCGCCGGTCGCGCGCGAGCGGCTGCGGTCGACGCGATAGAAACGCTCGGTCAATCGAGGAATGTGCTCGGCCGCAATGCCGATACCCGTATCGGTCACCGAAAACACACCGGTGCCGTCGCCGTCGACGCGCCATGCGAGCGCGATCGATCCGTTCTTCGGCGTGTAGCGAACGGCGTTGCTGACGAGGTTCCCGAATGCGCTCGCGATCTCTTCGCGGCTGCCAATGATCATCGCGGGTTCGGCCACGCCGAGCGAAATGGCGTGCGTACCGTTCGACAACGCCTTCGCATCCGCCGTGACAGCGGCGAGCAGTGGCGCGATCGCGAAACGCTCGTCGACAACCGGACTCTGGTCGCTTTCGAGCGCGGATAGCGTCAGCAGATCGGCGACCAGTCGCTGCATGCTCGTCGCCTGCTCCTGCATCAGTGACAGGAAGCGGCGGCGCTGGCGCTCGTCCACTTCGATGTCCTGCAGCGTCTCGATGAAGCCGCTGATCACCGTCAGCGGCGTCTTGAGCTCGTGCGAAACGCTCGCGATGAAATCGCGGCGCATCCGCGCAACCGCTTCGAGCTCGGTGATGTCGCGCGCGAGCAGAAGCTTCTGGTCGCCTGCGAAGGGCACGAGCTGCAACGCGAGCGTGCGTCCGGCCTCGCGGTCCGATTCGACGACGACCGGCGTGCCGTAATCGCCGCCGCCGAGGTAGCGACGAAACTCCGGCTGGCGCACGAGGTTGCCGATCGGCTGCCCGCGATCCTTTGCGAGATCGAGTCCGAACTGCGCGAGCGCGCGCGCATTCGCCCAGTCGATCCGATTCGCGGCGTCGAGAACCACGACGCCGTCGGGCATCGCCGACGCCGCCTGCCGGAAGCGGTCGATGACGTGCCGCAGCTCGCGCTCGTACGCAGTGCGCACGCGCATATGACGATAGATCGCCGCGAATAGCGGGGCGAAGACCCCGTGCCCTTCCGGAACTTCGGTGTCGCCGGCCTCACCCGTCCACCTGCTCAGCCTCGAAAGCTGCCACAGGTCGAAGGCGATGATCGCGAGCGCGCCGAGCGCGAGGACGGCGAATGCGACGCCGATGCCGCCGAATGCACCGGCGACGAGCGTGATCGCAGCGACGGCGACCGGCGCGCGCAAACCGTGCAACACGATTCGATTCACGTTGCGTTCACTTGCTTCCGGCCGGTGAGACGAGCCGATAGCCGCTGCCGCGTACCGTCTCGATCATCGGATCGACGCCGAAGGGCTCGAGCGCCGCGCGCAAGCGACGGATGTGCACGTCGACCGTCCGCTCCTCGATGTAAACGTGATCGCCCCAGACGCCATCGAGCAATTGCGCGCGCGAAAGGACGCGATCGGGTCTCGTCATCAGGAATCGCAGCAGCTTGAACTCGGTGGGACCGAGCGCAACGTCGTTGCCCGCGGCGCTCACCCGATGCGAGGCGCCGTCGAGCGTCAATCTGCCGAGGCGCAGGGTTTGCTGCACGGCTTCCGGCGCGCGCCGCCGCAGCACCGCCTGGATCCGCGCCTTGAGCTCCCGCGGACTGAACGGCTTCGTCACGTAGTCGTCGACCCACGCCTCGAGCCCGGCGACCTTGTCGGCTTCCCCGGTGCGCGCCGTCACCATGATGATCGGCAGCTCGCGCGTGCGCGGATCGCCGCGCAACTGGCGCGCGAACGCGAGGCCGGATTGGCCGGGCAGCATCCAGTCGAGCAGCACGAGAGCCGGCAAACGTTCATTGAGCTGGCGCCGCGCGCCTTCCGCGTCGAGCGCCACGCGCACCTCGTAGCCCGCATCGACGAGATGGACCTCGAGCAACTCGACGATCGCCGGCTCGTCCTCGACGACGAGAATGGTCGCGTTCATGGCCTCCCCGCGACCTCGGCGCGGATCTCGTCGAGCGACGCGTGGCGCACGTCCTTGCCCATCACGACCTGCACGACGGCCTCGGCGATGTTCTTCGCGTGATCGCCGATGCGCTCGATCGATTTCGCGACGAACACGATCTCGATCGCCGGCGTGATCGTACGCGGGTCTTCCATCATGTAGCTGACGAGCTGGCGCAGGATCGATGCGAACGCCGCGTCGATCTCGGCATCGCGCGCGACGATGTCCGCAGCGGCGGCCGCGTCGAGCCGCGCAAAGGCATCGAGCGCCTCGCGCAGCATCGCCGACGCGCGTTCGAGCGCGCGCGCCGTATCGTAATGGCGTACGCGCGCAAGGCGCTCGCTTCGCGTCTGCGCTGCCTTGTACGCGATCTTCTTGCCCTCGTCGCCGGTGCGCTCGAGATCGTTGACGATCTTGCTTATGGTCAGCACCATCCGCAGATCGACCGCCGTCGGCTGGCGCTTGGCGATGATTTGCGCGCACTGTTGGTCGATCGCCATCTGCAGCCGGTTGATCGCCGCTTCGTCGGCGCCGACCGCGTCGGTGCGCGCGCTGTCGTCGTCCTGCTCGAGCGCGTCGATGGCGCGCCGAAGCTGCCGTTCGACGATGCCGCCCATCGACAGGACGCCCGACCGGATCGAGTCCATCTCGGCGTCGAACTGCTTGTTCGTGTGGTCCATCATCCAAATCTGCCGGTGATGTAATCCTCGGTCTCCTTGCGCGCCGGCGCCAGGAATATCTGGTCGGTATTGCCGAACTCGACGAGCCGGCCAAGATACAGGTACGCGGTGCGGTCGGACACGCGCGCCGCCTGCTGCATGTTGTGCGTGACGATCGCGATCGTGTAGTCGGCCTTGAGCTCGAAGATCAGCTCCTCGATGCGCGCGGTCGAGATCGGGTCGAGCGCCGACGTCGGCTCGTCGAGCAGCAGCACTTCGGGACGCACGGCGATCGCGCGCGCGATGCAAAGGCGCTGCTGCTGCCCGCCGGAGAGCGCCATCCCCGATTGCGCAAGCTTGTCCTTCACCTCGCTCCACATCGCCGCCTTCGTGAGCGCCCATTCGACGCGCTCGTCCATTGCGCGCGTGGACAGCCGCTCGTAGAGGCGCACGCCGAACGCGATGTTCTCGTAGATCGACATCGGAAACGGCGTCGGCTTCTGGAACACCATGCCGACCCTCGCGCGAAGCAGGTTGAGATCGGTTGCGTTGTCGAGGATGTTCGCGCCGTTCATCCGGATCTCGCCGCTCGCCCGTTGCCCCGGATACAGCGAATACATCCGGTTCACC
>DATFCW010000508.1:0-3051 GCA_035252665.1 Casimicrobiaceae bacterium
ACTAACGACGACGGCGCGCGCTCTTCGTCGCGCGCGAGGACTTCTCGGCGAGGTACATCTTCGCAAGCTCTTCGACGTCGACGCCCTGCGGAGCCTTCTCGCAGAAACGCTTGAAGTCGATCAGCTCGCACATGGCGTCCTCGCCAATCGCGGCCCAGGACGCGCCAGCCGCGAATCCGCTGGCCTCCTCCTGCTCGACGTCGTCGAGCGACGCGTGCGGCAGATACCGCGTCGGGTAGTCGCGCACGAAGTTGTGCGCGAGGTTCGTCGCGATCATCCCGAGCCACGACCCGAGGCGCGATCCCTTTGCCGGATTGTGCGCACGCAGGCGCGAGCGATCGTTTTCGAGGATCGTCTCCCAGACGATGCTGACGACCTCATCGATCGAGTCGTTCGGGATCTCGCCCGCGTGCATGTGCGGGGACAGCGTCTTGCCGATCTGAAGCCGAATGACGGGCTCGAACCGGCGGATGAACACCTGCCACGCTTCGGGATCGTTCCGGAGCACGCCCTGGAGCAGCTCGGCGTCGGTCGCCTTCGTGTACGTCGCAGCGGTGGGGATCGTGCTCGTCTTCTTCATCGCAAGGGTCGTCATCGCTCGCTCTCCTCAACTTGTTTTCTTCTTGCATTTAGATTTACCCGGGGCGGCGTGGGACCCTTGATGGCGCCAGTGGGAGCAGCGTTGGCGTGTGTGGGACTGGCGTGGGACTGGATTGGCGAAAGCCGAATGATCTGGTAGCGTTCGTGGGCTCGCAGAAAACTTGCGCGCGTCCGTATCTTCTGAGCGATGGCGGCGGAGAAAAACAAGCGGCGCGCAGGGCCCGCGCGGAAGATGGCGACGCAGCGGCGCATCGCCGCCGCGCGCATTCGCGAGCTGCGCATCGAGCTGGAGATGTCGGTGCGCGAGCTGGCGAACAAGGCCAAGGTCGACCCGCACACGATCACAGATTGGGAGAACGGGCGCACGGAGCTGGCGCAGGTCGCCAAGATCAAAGACGTGGCGTCCGCCCTCGATGTCGAGTGGACGGAGTTGATCCTCGAAGAGGCTGCGCCGAAGGCTCGGATAGCCACGCCTACGGAGGTCGCCGTCGTCTCGACGGCTGAGAGCCGCGCGCAGGCGCGACGGCGCATCGAGTGGGACGATTCCGTGATCGAGCACAAGGTGAACGTCGAGGCGAAGAACGGCCTCGATCGCGCCGCGCCCGACCAGTGGGAGGACGGCAGATTTCCGGCACTGACCGCGCGCCAGCTTTGGAACATCCACAGCAGCCGGCTCGTGCACGAGAACGAGCGCTGGTCAGTCAACGGCGTGCTCGCGAAGCAGAAGCGCATGAATCCCGTCGAGGAGACGCTGTTGGGCTGCTCGGGATTCGGGACGCGATTTCTTCTGGAACGGGGAATCGGTCACTGCGAAGAGCACGGCGACGAGACGCTTGATTTGACTCTGCTGTCGGTTCGCCTGCAGCACACCCACTCGCTTCAGCAGTTTCTGGGTCAGCCCGTTCAGCTACTCGTGCGAGTGATCGTGCGCGTGCAGAACAAGGACACCGGCAAACTGGAGATCACTGACCTCGACGGTGGACCTCGCAGACTCAGTCCGTCCGACTTCCCCGGCTTCTTCGTATTCGGTCAGACGAAGTGCGCGGAATGGACGCTCGTAGTGGAGCGCATCATGCTCGCGTCCGTCGACCAGAGCTGACCGTCCTTTGCGGCGATTTTGGTGCGGCGTTTGCGAGCAGGTAATTCGGCGATCCTCAGCAGATAAACGAACGGTCCAGCTAATAGCGAGGACACATATTTCGGCGCCGCGATTTATCCGTCTGGAGCGTCGTTCTTTATCTGCCGCTGTTGTTGCGAAATATCTGATCCGCGCAACGTCCGAGAATCACACCGACGGAACCGACGGCTAATCTGTTTATGCGCCCCACGGAAAAATGGGCGCGAGTCATCACGCCGGGTGCGTGGTCCTGTGGCGCATCGAATCGCGCGGACGGTTCATCATGTGCATCATCTTCATGCCGCCCGTGCGGAAGAAACGAACGAGCAGGAGCACGGCGACGACGAGGAAGATGATGTTCAGGATCGTCGTGTAGTTCAGACGGATGCCTTCGGTGGCTATGCGCGCGTGACCGGCCGTTGGGACGAGGTGGAGCGCGGAGAAGACGAACTCGACGATCAGCGCCGCAATCAACATCGCGACGTAGAAGGTCGCGAGGATGAACCCGCTCATCTTCCAGCCGTAATACTTCCGGTAGATGTCGAGGATCGGCAGTACGAGCAGATCGGCGAACAGGAACGCGACGACGCCGCCGAAACTGATGCCGTTGTTCCACAGGACCGCCGCGAGCGGCACGTTGCCCACGGAGCAGACGAACGAAAGGATCGCGACGAGGGGACCGATGACGGGACCCCAGAACTTCGCGGCGAGCGGATGCGACTTGAGGAAGAACGCCGACCAGAACGACTTCGGCACCCACGCCGCCAGCGCGCCTGCGATGACCAGGCCGAGCACGATGTCCGGCCAGATCGCGGCCCAATCCATGATGAAGTAGTGGCTGGTCGCGGTCAGTCCCTTCTTCGACGTGATTCGCTTCCACACCGGTCCCTCGGTCACGGCCATGTCCATCGCGGCGTGACCTTCCATGCGGCCTTCGATCCCGCGACGCGCCTGTTCGACGGCGCGCTTACGCAGACGCTCCCTCAGGAAGACGCGGAACAGGATCGCCATGATCGCGACCATCAGAAAGCCGCCCGCGAATTCAGCGACGGTGAATTGCCATCCGACGAGAATCGCGAGCAGGATTCCGAGCTCCGCGACGAGGTTCGTCGATGCGAGCTGGAACGCCATCGCGCTCGTGAAGTTCGCGCCTTTAGTGACGAGCGAGCGCGTCAACGCGACAGCAGCATAGGAACAGGATGACGACGCTACGCCGAGCCCGCAGGCGACGGTGAGAGTCTTCGGCGACGAGTCCGGCAGAAGACACGACATCTCGCGCTTGGAAACGACCGCCTGCACGACAGCCGACAGCCCGAAGCCGAGCACGAGCGCCC
>DATFCW010000509.1:0-13634 GCA_035252665.1 Casimicrobiaceae bacterium
GCCGGCGAACGTCCCAGACTGCGCGACGCGCACGGTCTTGAGGCGCAGGTCCTTGCCGAATTCGTAGATGCGGACGCCGATCAGCGACATGTCGGCGAGCACCGTGCGGATGTTCACGAACGTCAGATCCTGCTTGAACCAAAAGCCGGACTCGAATTGCTGCGCGACAACGCGCGATTCGTTGTCCGACGCGCGCACCGTCTGCGCGATTCGCTCCGCAGGCGGCGCGACGTATTCGCCGGCAAGAAACGTCGCGGCAGCGAGCGGAATGCCCACGCGCAGCACCGACCACGCGAGTTGTCCGAGCGACATGCCCGATGCGCGCATCACCGTGTATTCGGAGTTGGCCACGAGTTGCGCGACCGCGAACAGCGTTCCGATCAGCGCCGCGACCGGGAAGAGCTCGTAAAGCCGCGACGGCAGGTTCAGCGTGACGAAGAGCAGCGCGCGGCTGATCGTGTAATCGCCGCGGCCGACGTCGCCAAGCTCGTGAATGAGGTCGAAGAACGCGAACAGTCCGAGCAGCGCGCCAAAGATCAGAAGCGTCGCGAGCAGCACGTCGCGGCCGATGTAGCGCGATAAGGTCTTCATGCTGGGACCGGTTCCGGCGTTCGCGGCGCGCGCGCGAACAATCCGCTCACCGAAAGCTGGTGGCGGAAGAGCACGACGACGACGAGCAGCGCGATCACGTGCGGCAGCGCGAGTCCCGCCCACAAATCGATGCGACCTTGCGCGATCATGCTCTGCACGATATTGAGGCAGTTGCTGTAGAGCATGTACAGGAACGCCGCCGCGACGAGATTGAACGAGCGCCCCATGCGCGGGTTGACGTACGACAGCGGCACAGCGAGCAGCGTCAGCATCACCGCCTCGATCGGCACCGAAATGCGCCAGAACAACTCGGCGCGCTCGACGCGTCCGTTCGATGCGATGAGCGCCGGCGTCGGAATCGCCTTGGTCGACGTCGGCAGCGTGCGCACTTCCGAAGGCTCGATGCGCCGCCCGAGCTTCTCGAACTCGACCACGCGGTAGTCGGCGGTCCCCGGCGTGCCCTGATAACGCCGCCCATGCTCGAGCACGATGAAGCGATCGCCGTTCTGCTCGTCCTCGAGCCGGCCGCGCGATGCGACGGTCACCGCCTCCTGGCCGTTCTCGATCGAATGCAGGAAGACGTTACGCACCGTGTTGTCGAATGGATTGATGCTCTCGACAAACACGACGAGGTTCGCGCGGGAAAACTCGCGAAACAAGCCAGGTGTGACGACCGACAGGTCGTCGCGCGCCTCGAGCTGGCGCTCGAACTCGTTCTTGCGCTGCTCCGCCCATGGCGAAAGATAAAGCGACAACACGACGATTCCGACGAGAAACGGGGCCGCGAACCACAGAATGGGCTTGAGGCACGCCATCAGTGACTGTCCGGACGTGAACCAGACAATCATCTCGCTGTCCCGATACCAGCGCGAAAGGGTCAACAGGACGGTCAGGAACAGCGCGACGGACAGCAGGATGTTGAGGTAAAAGAGCGCGTTGAACCCGAGCAGCGCCAGGATGCCGTCCGGCGCGATCGATCCGCCGGCCGCCCGCGCCAGCAGCCGCAATACCAGGTTGGTAAAGAGAATCGCGAGCAGGACGAGGAACAGGCCCACCGCGGTCGCCGTCAGCTCGCGGACCAGGCTGCGCCGGAAAATCATGACGGCGGGAAAATTTTGACTTTTTTGGCGCGTTTTGCCGATAATGCGTGAGTAACGGCTCTGTCGGACAAAAACGCGAAGAGAAGGACCCTGAGGGATCGGATGGAATTTACCATAAAAAGCGGAAGCCCCGAGAAGCAGCGCAGCGCGTGCGTCGTCGTCGGGGTCTTCGACAATCGCAAGCTTTCGCTGTCCGCGGAACTGATCGATCGCGCCTCGAATGGCTATATCAGCGAAATCATCCGCCGTGGCGACATGGAAGGGAAGCTCGGCGCGACGCTCCTGCTGCACAACGTTCGCGGCACGCTGGCCGACAGGGTTCTCCTGATCGGCCTCGGCAAGGAGCGCGACTTTCGCGACAAGGAGTTTCGCCAGGCGATCCGCAGCGCCGTCAAGCTGCTGAACGAAACGGGCTCGTACGAGGCGGTGCTGTATCTGACCGAGGAAAAGGTCAAGCGGCGCGAAGTTGCATGGCGCGTCGAGCACGCGGTGATCGTTGCGATGGATGCGGTCTATCGGTTCGAGCAGATGAAAAGCGAGCCGACCGAGGTGCGCCGGCCGCTTCGCAAGCTGACGTTGTCCGTTCCGCAGCGGTCGGATTTAAGTGCAGGCGAGGCGGCAGCGGCTCGCGGCCTGGCCATCGCGCACGGCATGGACCTCACCAAGGACCTGGGCAATCTTCCGGCAAACGTCTGCACGCCGCGCTATCTCGCCGAGCGCGCTCAGGAGTTGGGTCGCGAGTTCCCCGACATCAAGGTAACGGTCATGGAGCGCCCCGAGATCGAGGCGCTCGGCATGGGATCGTTTCTGTCCGTCACCAATGCGAGCGACGAGCCGCCGCGCTTCATCGTGCTCGAGTACGAGCAGGCGCTTCGCAAGCAGAAGCCGTACGTGATCGTCGGCAAGGGCATCACGTTCGACACCGGCGGCATCTCGATCAAGCCGGCGGCCGATCTCGATCAGATGAAGTTCGACATGTGCGGCGCGGCGTCGGTGCTCGGCACCTTTCGTGCGATCGCCGAGCTCAAGGCAAAGCTCAACCTCGTCGGGCTCGTCCCCGCGTGCGAGAACATGCTATCCGGCAGGGCGACGAAGCCCGGCGACATCGTGAAGTCGATGTCGGGACAAACCGTCGAAGTGCTCAACACCGATGCCGAAGGGCGACTGATCCTCGCCGATGCGCTCACGTACGCCGAGCGTTACGAGCCGCATGCGGTCGTCGACATCGCGACGCTCACCGGCGCGATGGTGGTTGCGCTCGGTCACGTCGCATGCGGCGTTTTCAGCAATAGCGACTCGCTCGCTCGCGCGTTGATCGCGGCAGGCGACGACGCCTACGACCGCGGCTGGCAGATGCCGCTTTGGGACGATTACCAGGAGGCGCTTGCGAGCAATTTCGCCGATTTCGCCAATATCGGCAGTCGCGCGGGCGGTGGCATCACGGCCGCGTGCTTCCTGTCGCGATTCGCGCGGAAATTCGACTGGGCGCACCTGGACATTGCCGGCGTCGCATGGAAGGAGGGCAAGGAAAAGGGCGCGACCGGTCGTCCGGTGCCGATGCTCGCGACATGGCTGCTTTCGCAGGAGACGCTGGCTTGAATGGCGCGGGTTCGTCTGTGTCACACGCGCTTGCTTGCGAACGGCGCGCGTGACGACGATCGATTTCTATACCAACGCGGCCGAGCCGCTCAAGCTCGCCGCGAAGCTCGCCGCCAAGGCGTATCGAAAGCACGGTAACGTGCGCGTGCTGACACCCGATGCGAGCGCCACCGCAACCCTCGATCGATTGTTGTGGCTCGATCCGCCGTTTGCGTTTCTTCCGCATTGCCGGATGCAAAGCCCGATCGCGAACGAGACGCCGATCTGGATCGACGAGACGCTCGAGCATGCGGGGCCGGCAACGGTGCTCGTCAACCTGCACCCCGAGCCGCCGCCGTTTTTCAGTCGCTTCGAGCGACTCGCGGAAATCGTGGGTGCCGACGAGGCGCAATTGCTCGCGGGACGCATACGCTATCGCTTCTATCGCGAGCGCGGCTATGAATTGCGCTCCCACGACTGGTCGGGGCGTGACTGACCAGGGATGCCGACGGCCCGCGAACTTCTCGAGCAGGCCGACGCGCTGATGCGCCGCAATCGCAAACGGGGACGAGGTCCGGGCGGCGACGTGCCGACTCTTACTGCGGCGCTCGATACTGGGCGTGACGTGCTCGCGCCCACGGTCATCCTGCCGGATGCGGCGCCAGCGGCCGATCCGATCGTGCTCGACGCTCCGGTTCAATCGGATGTGGCGCCGGCGCCTTCGATGGTGGCAGAGGAGCCCATGTCGCTCGATTCGCTGGGTGATGTGCCGGTCCTGACCGACGTCGTGCTCGACTGGCCGCCGCAAGCTCCGTCATCGAAGGGTGATATAGCGCCCGCGCCGGAATCGCCCGATGCGTTTCCTCAATCCGCCGCGGAGGCGCGCGCCGTCGCCGCCGAGTTGCCGGCACCCGAGGTGCTTGAGCGCGAAGAGGACGCGCTCACGACGAGCGACGTCGACGAGTCTACCGAAGCGGTGCCGCGCGATGAAGCGTCTGCGTCGGCGGCGACGCCTCGCGTGCCGTTTCTCGACGACGATTTCATTCTCGAAATTCCGCCCGCGGAAGAGAAGGCGTTATCACCTATGCAGGCCGTGCAGCCGGCGCCTGTGGTTGCTGAGGAACCTGCCGTTTCGCGAGGTCGCGAGTGGGACGGTGTCATCGAAGAGATCCGGATGCAGGTTCTGCAACGGCTCGACCTCTTCACCGACACCGGTCTACGCGAGCAACTCGGCGCACGCCTTGCGCCGATCGTCGAGCGCGCGAGCGCACAGTTGATCGAGACGATCAACCGCGAATTGGGCGAGCTCGTGCGCGGCTATGTGGCCGAGGCGATCGAGCGCGAGATCGAGAACTGGCGGAGTCAGAATCGCAAGTAGAGACAGAAACCAGTGTAGGGGACGGGGTCAGAGACCGTCTCCGACCCCGTCTCTGACCCTATTTACGGTCCTATCGCTTCGCCACCATGTCGATCTCGACGAGCGCGCCGCGAGCGAGTCCGTTGACGCCGATGCATGTCCGCGCCGGACGTCGATCGGCGGGAAAGTACGTCGCGTATACGGCATTCATCCGCGCGTAGTGATCGTCGAAATGGCGCAGGAAGATCCGCACGGCCGCGACATGCTCGAATCCGAGACCGCATCCGTGCAGCACCGTCTCGAGGTTCTTCATCACCGCATGCGTCTGCGCCTCGATCGTGTCTGGATACGCCGAAGTTTTCGACGTCCCGGTGAACGGCATCTGGCCGGTGAGAAACACCCAGCCATCGGCTTCGACGGCGTGGCTGAATGGGGCCACCGGTTCCGGCGCGCGATCGATCATGTGAAATACGAGTGCCGACATCGCGTTCTCCTGGGGTTGTCAAAGGACCATTTTGGTCCCAGCGTGCGGCCACGTCCGGTCCCGGCGATCGAAAACCGCTTGCAAAACGAGCGGGATCCCGTGCTAGACTGACTTCATGAAAGCGGTCGATCTTCGCCCTGTCTCGACGCCCTTGGCGGCGTGGTGGGCGTTTGCGTACTTTTATTCGACACAAGCGAAGGGCCGCACGCGACCGTAGCAGCAAAGCAAAACGTACACAATACCGATCGGGCGGCTCCAAAAGGGCCGCCCGATTTTTTTCGACGTCACGAAATGGAGAGGAAGATGATCATCGTCATGCAACCGGATGCCGGCGAGCAGGAGATTGCCGCCGTCGAAGCGAAGATCCGCGCGCACGGACTCGACGTGCACATCTCGCGCGGGACCGAGCGAACATTGATCGGCGCGATTGGCGACGAGCGCAAGCTCGATCCGGAGATGTTCGATCCGCTACCGGGTGTCGAGCGATCGCTCCACATCCTGAAGCCGTACAAGCTCGTCGCGCGCGAATGGCACAAGGCGAGCACGATCGTCGAGGTCGACGGCACCGCGATCGGTGGCAACGAGGTGCAGGTGATCGCCGGTCCGTGCTCGGTCGAGACGGTGCCACAAATGCACGCCGCGGCCGCGGGCGTTGCCGCAGCGGGCGCGCGCCTGATGCGCGGCGGCGCGTTCAAGCCGCGTACGAGCCCCTACACGTTTCAGGGCAAGGGCGTCGAAGGACTGACGATGCTAAAGGAGGCGGCGGGACGATATCGTTTGCCGATCGTCACCGAGCTGATGGACGTGCGCATGCTCGACACCTTCCTCGAGCACGACGTCGACGTCATTCAAATCGGCACACGCAACATGCAGAACTTCGATCTCTTGAAGGAAGTCGGCAAGGTGAATGTGCCGGTCATCCTCAAGCGCGGAATGAGCGCGACGATCAGCGAATGGCTGATGGCGGCGGAGTACATCGCCGCCGGCGGCAATCACCGGATCATTCTCTGCGAGCGCGGCATTCGCACGTTCGAGACCGCATATCGCAACGTGCTCGATGTGACTGCGGTCGCGGTGCTCAAGAAGGAGACGCACCTGCCGGTGATCATCGATCCGTCGCACGCGGGTGGCAAGGCGTGGATGGTGCCGTCACTTTCGTGCGCCGCCGTTGCTGCCGGCGCGGATGGTCTTCTGATCGAAGTGCATCCGTGTCCCGCCGAAGCGTGGTGCGATGCCGATCAGGCGCTGTCGATCGAGGAGTTCTCAACGCTGATGACGAAGCTGCGCGCGATTGCGCAGGCGATTGGCAGGGGAGTGGCGCCGATGAAGGAGACGGAGCGGGAACTCGCGACGGCGTGACGAGGGTTGCTTGCTGTCCGACAATCAATGGGCGAACATTTCGCGAAGCGTCGCGAACGTCTTGTCGAGCGCACTGGCCGATATGGTGCCCGCTCGCCTGATCAAGCGCAGCTTGTCGATCGCCCGGATTTGATCGAGAAGGACGAGGCCACGCTTCCCAGCGTGCGTGACCGGGACACGAAAAGGCGCGGCGTGCGCCTTCGTGGTCATCGGGGCCACGATCACGGTGGGTAGCGCGTCGTGCATCTCGGGCGGAGAAACGATCACGCACGGTCTTGACTTGCGGATTTCGCTACCGAGCGTGGGATCGAGCGCGACGAGCCAGATGTCGCCGCGATTCACCAGACGTTCTCGGCGTCTTCGGCGTTCGAGAACTCGGTCGTCACTAGGTGGTCGTCGTTGGCTTGCGCGATCCTGCGGGCGGCTTCCGCCCAG
Organism: Casimicrobiaceae bacterium; assembly: GCA_035252665.1. Lineage (GTDB taxonomy): Bacteria > Pseudomonadota > Gammaproteobacteria > Burkholderiales > Casimicrobiaceae > VBCG01. The sequence continues at coordinate 6,905 of DATFCW010000509.1, forward strand.
CCGGCGCGCACCGCCCGGACGGGCTTGCGCAGGATGATCGCATTGCCTTCGACCGTTATCTCCGCCTCGTCATCGAGGCCGGCTTGCGCGAGCAGCGGCTTCGGAATGACGATGCCTTGCGAGTTGCCGATCCTGCGGATGTTGATTTTCATACGGACGTTCGCCATGTAATAACAATGTTATTACCTTGCGAACCCTCGGTCAATCGTCCGTTCGGACGATCCGGCACCCCGTTCGATAATTCAACGTTCCAGTAAGGCGCCTGAACGTGATGACAGCCGCATGACGACGACGACGCTCCCCAAAAGCTTCGAGCCCCACGCGATCGAAGCCAAGTGGTATCCGATCTGGGAAGCGCGCGGCTACTTCAAGCCGAGCTATGCGCCCGGCAGCAAGCCGTACTGCATTCAGCTTCCGCCGCCGAACGTCACCGGAACGCTGCACATGGGTCACGCGTTTCAGCAGACGCTGATGGACGTGCTGATCCGCTATCACCGGATGCGAGGCTTCAACACGCTGTGGCAGGTGGGCACCGACCACGCGGGGATCGCGACGCAAATCGTCGTCGAGCAGCAGTTGAAGGCCGCGGGACTGACACGCCACGATCTCGGCCGCGAAGCCTTCGTCGATCGCGTCTGGGCGTGGAAGGGCGAGTCGGGCGGCGCGATCACGAACCAGATGCGAAGGCTCGGTGCATCGGCCGACTGGTCGCGCGAGCGCTTCACGATGGACGAAGGGCTCTCCGCCGCGGTGCGCGAAACGTTCGTGCGCCTGTACGACGACGGCATGATCTATCGTGGCAAACGTCTCGTCAACTGGGATCCGAAGCTGATGACCGCGGTATCGGATCTCGAAGTCGACAACGAGGAAGAACAAGGGAAGATCTGGGAATTGCGTTATCCGCTCGCCGACGGCTCGGGCTCGCTCGTCGTCGCGACCACGCGTCCCGAGACGATGCTCGGCGACACTGCGCTCGCCGTCAGCCCGAACGACGAACGTTATCGCGCGTATGTCGGCAAGCGCGTGCGCCTGCCGCTTGCCGAGCGCGAGATTCCCGTTATTGCCGACGAATCGGTCGATCCGCAATTCGGCACCGGCGCGGTGAAGATCACGCCCGCGCACGATTTCAACGACTGGGCGGTTGGCCAACGCCACGGCTTGCCCGCGCTCGCCATCTTCAACCTCGACGCGACTGTCAATGACAATGCGCCGGCGAAATATCGCGGCCTCGATCGGTACGTTGCACGCAAGGCGGTGCTTGCCGATCTGCAAGCTGCCGGACTCGTCGTGTCCGAGAAGCCCCACAAGATGGTCGTCCCGCGTTGTGGCCGCACGGGCGAAGTCGTCGAACCGATGCTGACCAGCCAGTGGTACGTCGCGATGCGAACGCCGACGCCCGCATCGCATCCTTTATGGCCGGGAAAGACGATTCAAGAACTGTGTCTCGACGCCGTCAGCGAGGCGGGCATCGTTCATCCGAAAACCGGCGAGCGCGGTCGGGTGCGCTTCGTTCCGGAGGAATGGATCTCGACGTACCTGCACTGGATCAACAACATCCAGGATTGGTGCATCTCGCGCCAGCTCTGGTGGGGTCATCAGATTCCGGCGTGGCACGACGAGGACGGCAACGTCTACGTCGCGATGACGGAGGCGGATGCGTGCGCGAAGGCCGCCACGAGGCTTGGCCGTGCGCCGGCGTCGTTTCGCCGCGACGACGACGTGCTCGACACGTGGTTCTCGTCGGCGCTCTGGTGCCATTCGACGCTCGGCTGGCCGGCCGACACGCGCGAACTGCGCACGTTTCTTCCGTCGTCGGTGCTCGTCACGGGCTTCGACATCATCTTCTTCTGGGTCGCGCGGATGATCATGACGACGACCTTGTTCACCGGCAAGGTGCCGTTTCGCGACGTCTACATCAACGCGATCGTCCGCGATGCCGAAGGCCAGAAGATGTCGAAGTCGAAGGGCAACGTGATCGACCCGCTCGACCTGATCGACGGCGTCGACGCTGAAACGCTCGTCGCCAAGAGCACGGTGAACATGATGGATCCGCGGCAGGCGGAAAAGGTTGCGAAGCGAACGCGCGAGCACTATCCGAACGGCATCCCCGCCTTCGGCGCCGACGCCGTGCGCTTCACGTTCGCGTCGCTCGCAACGTTCAACCGCACGCTGAACTTCGACCTCAACCGCTGCGAGGGTTACCGCAACTTCTGCAACAAATTGTGGAACGCGACTCGGTTCGTGTTGATGAATGTCGACGGCAAGGACGTCGGCCTCGACGCTGCCGAGCCAGTCGTGCTCTCGATTGCCGATCGGTGGATCGAGGCGCAATTGCAGCACGCGACCGAGGGGATCCGCACGGAGCTCGACCAGTACCGCTTCGATCTCGCCGCGAAGGCGCTCTACGAATTCGTCTGGAACGAGTACTGCGACTGGTACGTCGAGCTGTCGAAAGTCGATCTCGCACGCGAAGGAGATGCGGCGCAACGCGGCACGCGGCGCACGCTCGTTCGCGTTCTCGAAACGATCCTGCGGCTCGCGCACCCCTTCGTTCCCTTCATCAGCGAAGAGCTTTGGCAATCGGTCGCGCCGCTCGCGGGGAGGCACGGCGAGACGATTTCGCTGCAGGCGTATCCGCAGCCCGAATCGGCAAGGCGCGATGAGAGCGTCTCGACGCAAATCGCGACACTCAAGGCACTGGTCGAATCGGTGCGCTCGCTTCGTAGCGAGATGGGCCTGCCGCCGGGCCGGAAGGTCGGCGCGTTCATCGCGGGCGATGCGTCGCGACTCGACGGCTTGCTCGATTACCTGAAGGCGCTTGCCCGCCTTTCGGAAATTTCGATCGTTGCCGATTTGCCGAAGCGCAACGCGCCTGCGCAGGTCGTCGAGCCGCTTCGCGTCATGCTCGATGTTGCGGTCGACGTCGCCGCCGAGCGCGAGCGCGTGGCCAGGGACATCGCGCGCCACGAAGGCGAAATCGCGAAATCGCAGTCGAAGCTCGCGAACGAGGGCTTCGTCGCGCGCGCACCGGGCGCGGTCGTCGAACAGGAGCGAAGCCGGCTCGCGAGCACCACGGCGACGCTTGCGAAGCTGCGCGAGCAATATGCGCGGCTCGGGGGAATATTGTGATAACGGCGACGTCTAAAGCCTCGCCTCGCGCGCCGCGATGCGCCATGCGGGCTTGCGCGGCGCTATACTGCCCGGGTTGCGACGTTCATTCGTTTTCACAGGGCGTCCGGAAGCGAACGTGGCACATCCCGCGCAACCGCGCGGCATTCCGGCTCCCGCAAACTCAACGGAGGACCCTATGGCGGTACGCATCGGCGACACGGCGCCCGACTTCACCGCGGACACGACGCAAGGCAAGATTCGCTTCCACGAATGGATCGGCGATCACTGGGCGGTCCTGTTCTCGCATCCCAAGGACTTCACGCCCGTCTGCACCACCGAGCTCGGGACGATGGCTCGGATGAAGCCCGAATTCGACAAGCGCAACGCCAAGATCATCGGCATCAGCGTGGACCCGGTGGCGGATCACACGCGCTGGTCGAAGGACATCGAGGAGACGCAAGGCACGGCGGTCAACTATCCGATCATCGGCGGCGACGATCTCGAGATCGCGAAGGCCTACGACATGATTCATCCGAACGCGAGCGGCGGCGGTCCGCGCACCGCGAACGACAACGCGACCGTGCGAAACGTGTTCATCATCGGCCCCGACAAGAAGATCAAGGCGATTCTCGTTTATCCGATGAGCGCCGGACGCAACTTCGATGAGGTGTTGCGGCTGCTCGATGCGCTGCAGGTGAATTCGAAGCACGGGCTCGCGACGCCCGCGAACTGGAAGCCGGGCGAGGACGTCATCATCCCGACGTCGGTCTCCGACGAGGACGCCAAGAAGAAATATCCGCAGGGCTTCAAGACGCACAAGCCGTATCTGCGCACCGTCGCGCATCCGCGGTAGTTGCTGCGCGGAGGTACGTCGAGGAATCCGGGGCGCCTGCGGGCGCTCCGGCCGTTTCTGGGCCTGCGTTTGACCCTGCTTGCGGAATCGGCGACACTCGCGGGCGCCTCACAGAGCCGATATCCCAGCCCATGAGTAGTCCTCTGCCGCTGCCTTCCCCGCTCGCGACGCTCGACGAAGACGCGTGGGATGACCTGCTCAACTTCATCGAAGAGCGGCGCGTCATCCCGATCATCGGCCCCGAGTTGTTGCAGGTCGATACCGAAGGCGGTCCGCAGCTTCTTTACGCGTGGGTGGCGGAGAAGCTCGCTGCGCGGCTCAACGTCGACACTGCGAAGCTGCCGAGCCCTTACACGCTGAACGACGTCGTCTGCTGGTTCCTGTCGTCGCGGGGACGGCGCGAGGAAGCTTACACGCGCCTGCGCAGCATCTTCCGCGACGCGAATTTCGCGCCACCGCCGGCGCTTCGCAAGCTCGCGCAGATCACCGATTTCGACCTGTTCGTCAGCACCACGTTCGACCCTCTGCTCGAGCAGGCGGTGAACGCCGAGCGTTACGGCGGGGCGCAGTCGACCGAAGTGATCGCCTATGCGCCCAATCGCGTCGCCGATCTGCCGGCCGAGCGCGAGAAGCTCACGCGTCCGGTGATCTATCACTTGCTCGGTCGCCTTTCCGCCTCGCCGACGTACGTGATCTCCGACGAGGACATGCTCGAATTCATTTGCGCGCTGCAAAGCGAGCATCTGACGCCCGAGCGACTGTTTCACGAGCTCGAGCACAACCATCTGCTCTTCATCGGCAGCAGTTTCACGAACTGGCTCGCGCGACTGTTCCTGCGCATGGCGAAACGCCATCGTCTCTCGGATCCCCGCGATGTCGGCGAGGTGCTCGCCGACAGCCATTCGGTCGGTGACGCGCGATTGATGAACTTTCTGCAGCAGGTCAGCGTACGAACGCGCGTCTACAGCGGCGGCGACAAGTTCGTCGACGAGCTGCATCGGCGATGGACGGCGCGTCGCAAGCCGGGCGAGGTGATCGAGCTCGCCGCGGCGAAACGCTTCCTGCCGCCCGAGCGCGAGATGCCGGACAACGCGGTCTTCATCAGCTACGCGCGCGAGGATCTGCCCGCGGTCCAGCGGCTGAAGGCGGGCCTCGACGCTGCCGGCATCACGACGTGGTTCGATCTCGATCGCCTCGAAGGCGGCGACGATTACGACCGCAAGATCCGGCGCAACATCGCGCGCTGCTCGTACTTCATCCCTATCGTGTCCGCGACGACGGAGCGACGACTCGAAGGCTACTTTCGCCGCGAATGGAGCTATGCGCTCGATCGCGCGCGCAATATCGCCGAAGGCGCGCTGTTCATCGTTCCCGTCTGCACCGACGACACGAACGCGATCGACGCGCACGTCCCCGACCGTTTCAAGGCATTGCACATCACGCGGTTGCCCGGCGGCGAAGTGACGCCGGAGTTCGCTCGCCATCTGCAGGACTTCCTTTCCGCCCGTCATTAGCTTGGCGCCGCTCGACAGTCCTGCCGCCCAGACTTCGCTCAACGCCGAGAATCCCTGGCTCGGCCTCGCGTCGTTCACCGAGGAGACGCGCGAGTTCTTCTACGGCCGCGAAGAGGAGGTGGCCGAGCTCGCGCGTCGCGTTCAGCGCAAGCTCCTGACGCTGCTGTTCGGCAAGTCCGGCCTCGGCAAGACGTCGATCCTTCGCGCCGGCATCGTCCCGAAGCTGCGCCCGCTCGGCTTTTGTCCGGTGTACGTGCGCATCGACTACGCGCGCGAGTCGCCATCCCCCGCAGAGCAGATCAAGCAGGCGATCTTCCGCGCAAGCGAAGCGTCGGGCGAATGGACGCACGTCGGCGTCGCCGTTCCCGGCGAATCGTTGTGGGAATTCCTGCATCATCGCGGCGACGTGTTGCGCGACGCATCGGGCCGCACGCTGACGCCGCTCCTGATCTTCGATCAGTTCGAGGAGATCTTCACGCTCGCGCAAAGCGACGATTTCGGACGCAAGCGCGCCGCCGAATTCATCGACGAGCTCGCCGATCTCGTCGAGAACCGGCCACCGAAATCGCTCGACGCGCGGATCGACGCCGACGAATCGATCGCCGAGCAGTTCGATTTCACGCGCAGCGACTACCGCGTGCTGATCGCGCTGCGCGAGGACTATCTCGCGCATCTCGAAGCGTTCAAGCCGGCAATGCCGTCGATCACGCAGAACCGGATGCGGCTCGCGCCGATGACTGGCGAGCAGGCGCTGGAAGCCGTGGTCAAGCCCGGTGGACGCCTCGTGTCGCAGGAAGTGGCCGAGGCCATCGTGCGCTTCATCGCCGGGGGGTCGGAGCTTCGCAACGCCGAGGTCGAGCCGTCGCTTCTGTCGCTGATCTGCCGCGAGCTCAACAACGCGCGCATCGCGCAGGGACGAAGCGAGATTTCGGCCGATCTTCTCGCGGGCTCGCACGATACGATCCTTGCCGAGTTCTACGAACGCGCGCTCGCCGATCAGCCGCCCGGCGTTCGGCACTTCATCGAGGACCAGCTCCTCACGGAATCCGGCTTTCGCGAAAGCGTTGCCGAAGAGCGCGTGAACACCGCGTTCGCCGCCGCGGGCGCCGTGCCCGGCACGCTCGCGCATCTCGTCGATCGCCGGCTTCTGCGCATCGAGGAACGGCTCGACGTGCGGCGCGTCGAGCTTACGCACGACGTCCTGTGCAGCGTCGTTCGCGCAAGCCGCGACCTTCGCCGCGAGCGCGAGGCG
>DATFCW010000510.1:0-5559 GCA_035252665.1 Casimicrobiaceae bacterium
GAGAGATAGATCAGGCAGCCAAAGAGCCAGGTGAGCTCGCGCGGCTTGCGATAGCTGCCGTACATCAAGCCGCGGAACATGTGCAGGTACACGACGATGAAGAACATCGACGCGCCCGTCGAGTGCATGTAACGGATCAGCCATCCCCATGGGACGTCCCGCATGATGTACTCGATCGACTCGAACGCCTTTGTCGCGTCGGGCTTGTAATTCATCGTGAGCCAGATCCCGGTCAGGATCTGCAGCACGAGCACGAACGCCGCGAGCGAGCCGAAGTAGTACCAGAAGTTGAAGTTCTTCGGCGCGACGTACTTGCCCCACTGGCTGTTCCACAGCGATGAGAGCGGAAAGCGCTCGTCGATCCAGGTCAGCACCTTGCTCATCGAGCCATCCTCATTTCGTCTTCGTGTCCTCGCCGACGGAGATGTGCGTGTCGTTCACGTACTTGTAGGGTGGAATGACGAGGTTGGTCGGCGCCGGCATGCTCTTGAACACGCGGCCCGCGAGGTCGTACTTCGACTGATGGCAGGGACAGAAGAACCCGCCGAGCCAATCCGGCCCGAGGTCGGGCGGCGCGACCTCCGGACGAAACGTCGGCGAGCAACCGAGATGCGTACAGATGCCGATCGCGATCCACCATTCCTTCTTGAGCGAGCGCCACTCGTTCTTGCAATACGGCGGCTGGTGATCGACTTCCGACTTCGGATCCGCGACGCGTGAATCCATTTTCGGCAGCGTCGCGAGCATCTCGGGCGTGCGGTTCAAGACCCAGACCGGCTTGCCCCGCCAGGCGATATTGATCTTCTGCCCGGGCTCGATCTTGCTGATGTCGACTTCGACCGGTGCGCCCGCCGCCTTCGCGCGCTCGCTCGGGAAGAGCGAGATGACGAAGGGTGCCGCGACGGCGGCAACGCCAATGCCTCCTACCACCGATGTCGCGCCTATCAGGAAGCGGCGCTTGTCCTTGTTAACGACCGCGTCTGTCGCCATCCCCGCCTTTCGCTCGTGCGCGACCGAAAGCTCGTCCGCAAAAGCTTGAAATTATACGGCATTCCAAGTCTCGATTTGAAGCTCGGCGGCACGTGACAGCGTTGATGCAGCAAGCAACAGACCCGCGGCCAACGTCGAATGCGCGGTGCACCGACTATAATCGGCGTTGCTTTCGCGCCCTCACCTCGTGCTCAAGAAATTCTGGCTGCTCTTCGCGCAGGCGTGCACGCTTTGCCTCGGCGCGCTGTTCGTCGTCGCGACGCTGCGTCCCGACCTTCTGCCGCGCTTGTCCGGCAGGATCGATAACGTCGTGTTGTTGCAAGCGCCGGCTGGACGCGACGCGACGCCGGCACCCGCGAGCTACGCGAGTGCTGCGAAGAAGGCGATGCCCGCGGTCGTCAACATCTACTCGACCAAGGTGCTGCGCGCGCGCAATCCGCTGTTCGACGACGCGATCCTGCGACGCTATTTTCCCGAGCTCGCCGGGCGCGCGCCGGCGCGCGAGACGACGAGCCTCGGCTCGGGCGTCATCGTCGCGCCCGAGGGCTATGTCCTGACGAATCATCACGTGATCGACGGCGCGGACGACATCGAGCTCGTTCTGGCCGATGGTCGCGAGTTGCATGCGCACGTGCGCGGGTCGGATCCTGAGTCCGATCTCGCCGTGCTCAAAGCCGATGGCGAGGACCTGCCGACGATCACGTTCGGCAACATGGAGGATCTGCGCGTTGGTGATGTCGTGCTGGCGATCGGAAATCCGTTCGGTTTCGGCAATACCGTGACGATGGGGATCGTGAGCGCGCTCGGACGCAACCATCTCGGCGTCAACCGCTTCGAGGATTTCATTCAGACCGATGCGCCGATCAACCCGGGCAATTCCGGTGGCGCGCTCGTCGATACGGCAGGCAATCTCGTTGGCATCAACAGCACGATCTATTCGCAATCGGGTGGATCGATGGGCATCGGCTTCGCGATCCCGGTGTCGCTTGCGCGCACGGTGCTCGCGCAGATCATCAAGGAAGGCGAGGTCACGCGCGGATGGCTCGGCGTCGAGCCGCAGGCGCTGACGCGCGAAACCGCGCAGGCGCTGGCGCTCGCAAACGTCGATGGCGTGCTCGTGCGAGCGCTTCAGCGCAATGGTCCGGCCGATCGCGCCGGCATTCAAGTGCAGGATGTCGTCGTCGACATCGGCGGGGAACCCACGCCCGACGTGCCGCATCTTCTCGCGCGGATTGCCGAGCTCAAGCCCGGTACGAATGCGAAGGTCAAGGTGCTCCGCGACGGGAAGCGGCTCGATTTCGACGTCGTCGTCGCGAAGCGGCCGCGACCGGAGACGCCGTAACGCCCTCACCCGCTCGGCGCTACGCGCGTCGCACCCGCTTCCGTAAACGGGCGAGCGCACGCATTACTGCGCCGGCTCGGTTTCCTCCGCGGGCGCTTCGCTCGCCTCGCTCGACACGAACCGGGCAAGCACCAGTCCCAGCTCGAAGAGCAGCCATAGCGGCACGGCGAGCATGCTCTGCGAGATGACGTCGGGCGGCGTGAAGATCGCGCCGACCACGAACGCGCCGACGATCACGTAGGGCCGCATCTTCTTGAGCTTCTCGAGCGACACGACGCGCATGCGCACGAGCACGACGACGACGACCGGCGTCTCGAACACGACGCCGAACGCGACGAACATCGTCAGCACGAACGACAGGTACTTGTCGATGTCGGTCATCATCTGCACGCCGGCGGGCGTGTAGCCAGCGAAGAAGCCGAAGGCCACGGGGAAGACCGCGAAGTACGCGAACGCCATTCCGAACACGAAGAACAGGCAACTCGATATGAGCACCGGAAGCGCGAGCCGTTTCTCGTGTTGGTACAGCCCCGGCGCCACGAACGCCCACGCCTGATAGAGCACGTAGGGCAGCGCAATGAGGAACGCCGTCATCAGCGTGACCTTGAGCGGCACGAAGAACGTGCCGGTCACGTCGGTGGCGATCATCGTCGAGCCGTGCGGCAGCACGCGAAGCAGCGGCTCCGCGAGCAGCGCGTAAATCTTCTTCGCGAAGGGGAACAGCGCAAGCAGCACTACGACGACGGCGATGATCGAGCGCATCAACCGCGTGCGCAGCTCGATCAGGTGCGACAGGAACGATTCCTGGGTGTCGTCAGGGTCGGTGATGCTGGCCACTCGTGCGGGTCAGTAATGGACGCGGTCGCAGGCCATCGGCCGCGTGTCGCATCAGATCTTGTCGAATCCAGGCAGCGCCGCCTGACGTGGCGCTTCGACGGCGGGCGCAGGCGGGGACGGCGCCGCCGTAGCTTCCGCGGAAGCGCTCTTCGATGCCTCCGACGCCGCCGCGTTGAGCTCGCTTTCGACGTTGCGAACGCCGGCGTGGAAGTCGCTGGCGGCCGTTCGCATGCTCTGCTCGATTTCGCGCGCAGCGCCCTGCATCTCGCCCTTGAGACGCCGCAACTCGTCGAGCTCCATCTCGCGGCTGATGTCCGCCTTCACCTCGTTGACATACCGCTGCAGGCGACCGAACAGCAGCCCGATCGTGCGCGCGGTCTTCGGCAGGCGTTCGGGCCCGATCACGACGAGCGCGACGACGCCGATGACGACGATTTCCGAAAAGCCGATGTCGAACATTTGCGACTAGCGTTCAAGTCGGCGGCGATCGATGGGACCGCGCGTCACTCGATCAGACCTTCGTCGAGCGTTCCTCGCGCACTTCGCCTTCGATCGTGCGGCCGCTCACCTGCGGCGGCGGCTCGGCCGGCGGCTGCGGCTCTTCGGCGCTCTTCATGCCTTCCTTGAAGCCCTTCACCGCACCGCCCAAATCCTGGCCGATGTTGCGAAGCTTCTTCGTGCCGAAGATCAGTACGACGACCAGCAGCACGATGAGCCAGTGCCAGATGCTGAAACTACCCATGATCCCTCCTCGTTATGCCGACTTCGGCGCCAGCATCGGACCGAGCGGCTCCGGACCGCCGAGCACGTGAACGTGAACGTGCTTCACGTCCTGGCGGCCGACGCGTCCGGTGTTGATGATCGTGCGAAAGCCGTCACCCGCCCCCTGTTCACGCGCGAGCCGGCCGGCGAGCGAGAGGATTTTGCCGAGCGCCGGAGCGTCGGCTGCAGTGACGTCGTACATCGTCGCAATGTGCTTTTTCGGCACGAGCATGAAATGCACCGGCGCGAGGGGCTGGATGTCGTGGAAGGCGAGGACGTCGTCGTCCTCGTACACCTTCCGACTCGGCAGCTCGCCGCGCACGATCTTGCAGAATATGCAGTTGGAGTCGCTCGTCATGGGGATCGTTCGCGCCCCGGCGTGCCCCGGTGCGACGCAATCTTCAGCGGGACGCCTTTTCGGCGTGTCCGGAGACGCCTTCCCGCCGCGCCAGTTCGCGCAGCACGTCTTCGGGACCGAGGTCGTGGCGGGCGAGCAGCACGAGGCAGTGAAACCACAGATCGGCGACTTCCGCGACCAGGTGGATTTTATCACCCTCCTTCGCGGCGAGCACCGTCTCGGTCGCTTCCTCGCCAATCTTCTTCAGGACCCGGTCCTCGCCGGATTCAAGCAGCGAGGCGACGTAGGAGGCCGCGGGATCGGCGCCTTTTCGCGTTTCGATCACGGCCGCGACGCGGGCGAGCACGTCGCCAGGCGAATCATTCGCGGCCATAGATCGTGTTCGGGTCCTCGAGGATCGGCTCGACTGTATGCCACTGGTCGCCCTCGAGGCGCCGGTAGAAGCAGCGTTCGCGACCAGTGTGGCAGGCGACCCCGCCAACCTGCTCGACGATCAGCAGAATCGCGTCGCGATCGCAGTCGAGGCGGATCTCGCGCACGCGCTGGACATGGCCCGACTGCTCGCCCTTGCGCCAGAGCTTGTGCCGCGAGCGCGACCAGTAGTGCGCCTCATGCGTATCGCGGGTGAGCGTCAGCGCCTCGCGGTTCATCCACGCAAGCGTGAGTACGCGATGCGTCGCCGCGTCCTGCGCAATCGCGGGTGCGAGGCCGTCGCGATTCCAGCGCACGGCGTCAAGCCAATCGCCACGCGCCGCATGCTCGCTCAAACGTCCGCTCACGTTCTTACCTCGATTCCGGCGGCGCGCATCGCCGCCTTCGCCTCGCCGACCGTGTGCTCACCGTAGTGAAAGATCGACGCGGCGAGCACGGCATCCGCCCCGCCGATCGCGATGCCGTCGACGAGATCGGCGAGGGATCCCACGCCGCCCGATGCGATCACCGGCACGCCGACACGATCGACGACCTCCCGCGTCACGCGAAGATCGAAGCCCTTGCGCGCCCCGTCGCGATCCATGCTCGTCAACAAAATTTCGCCGGCGCCGCGCCGCGCCACTTCCTCGGCCCATTCGATCGCGTCGATGCCGGTCGGTGTCCGGCCGCCATGGATGTACACCTGCCACTGGTCGACCGAGCATTGCTTGACGTCGATCGCCGCAACGATGCACTGCGCGCCGAAGCGATCCGATGCTTCCTCGTAGAGGTCGGGCCGCATGACACCCGCCGTGTTGATGCTCACCTTGTCCGCGCCGGCATTGAGCAACGCGCGAAC
>DATFCW010000511.1:0-5308 GCA_035252665.1 Casimicrobiaceae bacterium
GTTGTAGATTGTCAACAATCTGCAACTCGCCGAACCGTGAAACGGCACGATCGGCGACAGGATGGACCCCCAAGACCTCGCGCGCTTCGCGCGATAAGATGCACGCCGCGTTTTGCAAGCGATGTCCGTGGCTCCCGATCGGCGGGCGCCGCGGGCGACTCACCCACACTCGATGACTTTCGGGAGGAGATCCATGAAGTCGACATTGACGATGATCGTCGCGATCGCGCTTGCCGCTTTCGGCGGCGCCGCGCTCGCGCAGCAGGTAGTGACGATCTACGCGGCCGACGGGCTGCACGACGGCAATCCGAGCTGGTTCGGCGACCAGTTCGACGCGTTCACCAAGGCAACCGGCATCAAGGTGCAGTACATCGAGGCCGGATCGAGCGGCGTCGCAGACCGCGTCGCGAAGGAGAAGTCGAACACGCAGGCCGACGTGCTCGTTACGCTGCCGCCGTTCATGCAGCGCGCGGCGGCCGATGGGCTGCTCCAGCCGTACACGCCGAAGGAAGCCGACAAGATTGCCGCGCGCGACAAGGACCCGAAGGGTCTTTACGTCGTGCTGATGAACAACTATCCGAACTTCATCTACAACAAGGCGGCGCTCAAGGAAGCCCCGAAGACCTACGAGGACCTGCTCGATCCGAAATTTGCGAAGAAGATCCAATACTCGACGCCGGGGCAGGCGGGTGACGGCACGGCGCTCATGCTTCAGGCATTCCACGCGTTCGGCAGCAAGCAGGCAGGCCTCGACTACCTGCGCAAGCTGCAGGTCAACAACCTTGGGCCCTCGGCGTCCACGGGCAAGCTGACCGCGCTCGTGAACAAGGGCGAGATCTACGTCGCGAACGGCGACCTGCAGATGAATCTCGCGCAGATGCGCAGCAACCCGAACGTGCAGGTGTTCTTCCCCGCCGGCCCGAACGGAAAGAAATCGGTGTTCGCGTTGCCGTACTACATCGGCCTCGTCGCGAACGCGCCGCACGCGGAGAACGGCAAGAAGCTGATCGACTTCCTGCTCTCGAAGCCCGCTCAGGAGGAAGTGAGCTCGGTCGCGCAGGGCTTTCCGGTGCGTACCGACGTGCATCCGACCGACGACAACTTCAAGAAGCTGAACGCGATGCTCGAAGGCGTCGAGATCTGGCAACCGGACTGGGCGCAGGTGCTTTCCGATCTTCAAAGCGACGTCGCCGCGTACAACAAGGCGATCTCGAGCAACTGATCATCGCGGTCAACCGATGCCGGCCGAACTCGTCGGTACTGCCGACGCGATAGCAACGCCATCTCGCGCGGGCGCGACCCGCGCGAGCCGCGAAGCGAACAGCAGCGGCATCGGCTTCGACGACGTGACCGTCGCGTACGGCGGTCTCGTCGTTCTCGATTCGCTGTCGCTCGTCGTCAATCCTGGCGAGATCGTCGCGCTGATCGGACCCTCGGGCTCGGGCAAGACGACCGCGCTTCGTGCGGTCGCCGGATTCGTGCGGCCGATCCGCGGGCGCATTACGATCGGCACGCGCGACGTGACGAACGTCGCGCCGCATGCGCGCAACATCGGCATGGTCGTGCAGAACTACGCGCTGTTTCCGCATATGCGCGCGGAGGAGAACGTTGCCTTCGGCCTTCGTGCGCGCGGCGTAAGCGCAGACGTGATCCGCGAACGTGTGCCCGAATGCCTGCGGCTCGTCGGCATGGCGAGCTATGCGAAGCGTTATCCGCGCGAGCTTTCCGGCGGGCAGCAACAGCGCGTCGCGATTGCACGCGCGCTGGCGATTCGTCCGCAGGTTCTTTTGCTCGACGAGCCGCTATCGGCGCTCGACGCGCAGATCCGCCGCTCCATGCTCGACGAGCTCGCACGGTTGCATCGCGATCTGCCAACGCTGACCGTCCTCTACGTGACGCACGACCAGACCGAGGCGCTGACGCTCGCCGACCACATCGGGATCATGCGCGATGGCAAGCTCTGCGCGTTTGGCGATGCGCAATCGCTGTATCGCTATCCGCCCAATCGCTTTTCCGCCGAGTTCCTGGGTCGCGCGAATTTGCTGCCGGTGGAAGCGCTTTCGCCGCTCGGGGACGGCTTGGCGCGCGTGCGCTTCGGCGAGGGCGCGCTCACGGCCCGCAATCATCATGGCTTGCCGGACGGCGGCGCGTGTCTTTTGTGCGTGCGCCCGCATGAGCTCAGGTTGTCGCCGCCGGACGGGGCAACCAACACGCTCGCCGCCATCGTGAAGAGCGTTCAGTGGCAAGGCGACATGCAGAACGTCGAGCTCGACGTGCTCGGCAACGTGCTGCGGCTGTCCTGTCCGCCGATGTACGAGCCGCCGGCGCCCGGGGCGCGGCTCACCGTGCATTTCAGCGCGACTCAGGCAACGCTCGTTCCGGAGACCGCGGTTCGTGGCTGATCTCGCGATCGGCGCGCCGATGCGCGCCGGCGTGGAATGGAACGCGGACCGATTGTGGATCGCGCCGCCGCTTTTGATCCTCGCCGCGCTGTTCTTCTTTCCGCTCGCGCTCATCGTGCGGCAGGCGCTCGGCGGCGACGCGGAGGCGCTTTCGTTCGCCAAATTCACGGCGGTGGTGTCGTCCGCCGAGTTCCGGCACGCGCTCCGCAATACGCTGACCATCGCGCTTTCCGCGACCGCCGGATGCCTCGTCCTCGGTTTCGTGCTGTCGGTGCTGATCGCGTTTACGCCGTTCCCCGGGAGCCGCTTCCTCGCACGGATGATCGACACCTTCATCGCGTTACCGACGTTTCTCGTCGCGCTCGCGTTCACGTTCATTTACGGCTCGGCTGGCATGCTGAACGAATCGCTCATGGCGCTCTTGCATCGCGAGCTTCCGCCCGTCGATTTCCTCTATTCGCAATGGGGCGTCATCCTGTCGGAGGTGACCGTTTACACGCCGTTCGTGATGCGCCCGCTGCTCGCCGCGTTCTCGCTGATCGATGCTTCGCAGATCGAGGTTGCCGCAAGCCTCGGCGCACGGCCGCTTCGCATCGTGAGCAGAATCATCCTTCCTGCCGCGTTGCCCGCGCTCGTCGCCGGCGGCAGCCTGTGCCTGTTGCTCACCGTCAACGAATTCGGCATCGTGCTCTTCATCGGCGCCAAGGACGTGATCACGCTTCCGCTTCTGATCTACGACAAGGCGATCCAGCAATTCGACTACACGACGGCATGCGTGATCGCCGTCGTCAACGTCGCGCTGTCGATCGCGCTCTATTCCCTTTATCGCTACGTCGTTGCTACGTTCGGAGGCCGGCGTGCTGGTCTGGTCTAGCGCCGGACGCGCTCTCACGTGGACGCTCGCGCTGGCGCTCTTCGCGGTGCTCTATGGGTTGCCGATCGGCGTGATCGCGCTCGCGAGCATCGCCGGACAATGGAACGGCGTGTTGCCGAGCCTGCTCACATTCGAGCATTACAGGAACGCGTTGAGCGGCGATTCGTTCGATCAGTTGCGTGTGAGCCTTGGGACCGCGTTTGTCGCGAGCGGTGTCGCGCTCGTCAGCGGCACGTGGGCCGCACTGGCATTGCGGCGGCATCGGCGCGTGTCGAGGCGTTTTCTCGATGCGGTGTTCTTCATCCCGAGCGCGGTGCCGTCCGTTTCGGTGGGGCTCGGGCTGCTGGTTGCATTCAGCCGGCCGCCGGTGCTTCTGAACGGCACGACGCTGATTGTTCTGACCGCGCACTTCGTGCTGGTCTCGGCATTCACGTACGGAAACGTGTCAGCGGGGCTCGCGCGCCTGCCGGCCGATTTCGAGCAGGTGGCCGAAAGCCTCGGCGCGCGGCCGTTCTATCGTCTGCGCCGAGTTACGCTGCCGCTCGTGACGCCTTACCTGATCGCGGCGTTCAGCTTGAGCATCGCGCTTTCGATGGGCGAGCTTGGCGCTACCGTGATGGTCTATCCGCCCGGCTGGGTGACGATGCCGGTCGGCATCTTCGCATTGTCCGATCGAGGTGCGATCTTCGACGCGGCTGCGCTGACGATGGTGCTCGCCGTGAGCACGTCGATCGTCCTGGTCGGGCTGTCGCACATTCCGACGCGCGCGTCGGTAAGGTGAGCGCCATATCACGGAAGAGGAATCACCATGCCTAACGTAAGCCGCGATCCGATCCTCCTGACGCCCGGGCCGCTCACGACATCGTTGCCGACGAAGGTCGCGATGCTGCGGGACTGGGGATCGTGGGATTCGGCGTTCAATTCGATCACCGCGACGGTGCGCGAGCAACTGCTCGAAATCGTCTCCGCGCAGCAATCGCATGTCTGCGTGCCAATGCAGGGAAGCGGCACGTTCTCGGTCGAAGCGGCCGTCAACACGCTCGTGCCGCGCAACGGTCATCTGCTCGTGCTGATCAACGGCGCGTACGGCAAGCGGCTCGCGAAGCTTGCACAGATGATGGGTCGGCGCGTGTCGGTGTTCGAGACCGCGGAGGATGTGCCAACGACGGCGGCCGACGTCGAGCGTTTGCTTACCGCCGATCCTTCGATCACGCATGTCGGGCTCATCCATTGCGAGACGTCGACGGGCATCCTCAATCCGCTCGCCGATATAGCGACGGTCGTCGCGCGACATGGCAAGTGGCTCATCGTCGACGCGATGAGCTCGTTCGGCGCATTGCCGATCGACGCGCAATCGGTTCCATTCGATGCGCTCGTCGCTGCGTCCGGCAAGTGCATCGAAGGGCCGCCGGGCATGGGCTTCGTGATCGCGAAGCGAGTGGCGCTCGAGCAGAGTGCGGGTAATTGCTCGTCACTGTCGCTCGATCTCTACGACCAGTGGCAGTACATGGAGAAGACGACGCAATGGCGCTACACGCCGCCGACCCACGTCGTTGCGGCATTCGCCGCGGCGCTCGAGGCGCACGCCGCCGAGGGCGGGGCGCCGGCGCGCCTTTTGCGCTACACGCGCAATTGCGACATGCTAGTCGCGGGGATGAAAGAGCTCGGATTCAGGCCGTTCCTCGATCCGGCAATTCAGGCGCCGATCATCGTTACGTTTCACGCGCCGGCCGATTCGCGCTACACGTTTCGCGAGTTCTACGACCGCGTGCGCGACAAGGGCTTCATCCTGTATCCGGGCAAGCTCACGCAGGTCGAGACATTCCGCGTCGGCTGCATTGGCGCGATCGGGCCCGAGGAGATTCGGCAGGCGGTGAACGCGGTGCGCGACACGCTGCGCGAGATGCGCATCGAGCGGGTGGCGCCGGCGGCGACCGCGAGGGCGGCGGCGTAGGCTAATTGGTGCCAGAGGCTGAAATTGGTGCCAGAGACGTATTCGAAATGATCTCTGGCACCCATTAGAAATACGTTT
>DATFCW010000512.1:0-7863 GCA_035252665.1 Casimicrobiaceae bacterium
AACTCGAGACGCGCGAGCGCGTACGCCGCCGGTATGGCGAAAACCAGCGTGAGCAGCGTCGACGCGCCGGCGACGATCAGGCTCGACAGCAGGTTCGGCAGCAGGCTCGCCGAGCCGAACAGCACGTCGTGGTAGTTGCGAAGCGTCGGCGTGAAGACGACGGTCGGCGGGTACGCGAGCACGTCGCGCTCGGTCTTGAACGAAGTCAGAAGCGCCCAGAGAATCGGGAACGCCCACACGGCGAGGAGCACCGCGGCGATCGCGACGAGGAGGAGCGTGCGGATGCGCGTAGCGCCGCTCTTCACCTGCCTCTCCGCACCCTGAACATCGCGAACGACACGGCAAGCGTGATCGCGAGCAGCACCATCGCGAGCGCCGCGCCATAACCCAGGTTGAATTCCGAAAACGACGTGCGGTACGCGTACAGATTGAGAATCTCCGTCGCCGTGCCGGGTCCACCTCCCGTGGCCGCAAAGATCGCCGCGAACGCCGAGAGCGCGATCATCGTGCGCATGATGACGACGATGACGATCGCGGGACGAATGAGCGGCAGCGTGATGTGGACGAAGCGCTGCCATGGGTTCGCGCGATCGATCCGCGCCGCCTCGAATACGTCGGGCGGCAGCGAAGAGAGGCTGGCAAGCATTACGAGGAACGTGAACGGCGTCCACTGCCACGTATGGATCGCGATCACCGAAATCAGCGCGAGTTGCGGATCGCCGAGCCAGTTGTGACTGCCGAGCCCGAGCGCGCGGGTGACGACGTCGACGAGACCCACATCCGGCGAGAGCACGAGCGTTCGCCAGAACAAACCGACGACGACCGGCGCGAGCACGATCGGCAGGATCGCGGCGACTCGCAACGCGGCCTGTCCACGCGGAATGCGCAGCACGAGAAGCGCGAGTGCCAGCCCAAGCGTCACCTGGAGCACGACCGTGCTGAGTGTGTAGACGAGCGTCAGCCACAGCGAATTCCAGAAGCGCGGATCGCCGCCCATGTTGATGTAGTTGCGAGCACCCGCGAAGCCGGAGAGCCACGGCATCGACAGGTCGATGCGCATCGCGCTGTTCCACGCGAGGTAGACGAGCGGCGCGGTCGTCGTGACGAGCAACACGACGAGCGCGGGCAGCAACAGCGCGAGCGCGAACTGCCGCTCCTGCCGTGCAGTCGT
Source organism: Casimicrobiaceae bacterium (assembly GCA_035252665.1). Lineage (GTDB taxonomy): Bacteria > Pseudomonadota > Gammaproteobacteria > Burkholderiales > Casimicrobiaceae > VBCG01. The sequence continues at coordinate 1,172 of DATFCW010000512.1, forward strand.
TGAAACGCGCGTGGCGCTCAACCCTTCAATATCTGATCGATCCGCGCCTGCGCTTCGTCGAGCGCCTGCTTGGATTTCTTCTGACCCACGAGCGCGGCCTGAATCGCGGTGGCCATCGTGTCGCCGATCGCCGGCCATTGCGGAACGCGCGGGCGCCAATCGACGTCGGTGTCCTTTTCGAGCGACGTCAATGCGGCGTCGACGAAGTTCGGTCCGAAGCCCTTCGTCATCGCGAGGAACTCGGGTGATTTCCAAAGCGATATGCGATTTAGTCCCGTACGCTTCGCTGGGCCCGCGTACTTCCACGACGTGCGCGCCTGCGTCTCGGCCGACGCCGCCCACTGGGTGAACAGCCAGGTCGCCTTCTTCTGCCGGTCGGTCAGCGCGGCATTGATCGGGAAGCCCCAGTTCCAGATCGATGTGCAGCGCTTGCCCGTCGGGCCCTTCGGCCAGCGCGCGAACGCCATCTTGCCGATCACCTTCGACTTCTCCGGATTCATGAGCACCGATGCCGATGAATGCGCGTCGATGTAGCAGGCGATCGTTCCCTGCGAGAACGCGTCGGCGAGGTCGGGCCAGTTCCAGTTGCGCACGGCCGGCGGCGCGTACTTCGTCTCGGCATCGACGTACCAATCGAGCGCGCGCACCGCTTCCGGCGAATCGACGACGACCTTTTTGCCGCGGAACCAGGCGCCGCCGAACTCGATGAATATCGACGGATAGATGTACATGTTCTGGCCGGCGCCGGCGAAGCCGCGAAGCGCCATGCCATAGAGACGGTTCGCCGGATCGGTGAGCGCCGCGGCGTTCTTCAGGAACTCGTCGAGCGTGTCGGCGGCCTTCAGTCCCTTCGCGTCGTAGAGGTCCTTGCGATAGACCTGCACGGTGACCTCGCCGTCGTACGGCACCGCGTACGGCTTGCCTTCGTACGAATTCGCGTCGCGCCACGCCTTGATGATGTCGTCGTTGTCGAACCACTTGGCATCGGTCAGCGCGCTGTCGTTCAGGTAGCGATCGATCGGATCGATCCATTTGTTCGATACGTAGAGCGGGTAATACATGGGATCGGTGGCCGACGTCGCATACGTTCCGGTCTTCGACGAAAGATCGAGCATTGCCTTCTGGCGGATCTGCCCTGGCGGCACCTTCTCGAAGCGCACCTTCACCCCGGTCAGCGTCTCGAACGTCGGCGCGATGGCGATCAGGTTGTCGAAATAGCTCGCGGGAATGACGGCGACGGCGATCTCGGCGCCTTCGGCCTGTCGCCAGTTGATCTTCGCTTGCGTGTAGGGCGCGACATCGGCGTTCGCCTGCGCGTGCGCGCTGCGAAGCACGTACGGCGCGGCGAGCGTCGCGACGCCGAGCGCGGCGGTCTGCTTGAGCATGCGGCGGCGCGCGGGCGCGGTTGACTTCGTGCTGCGTTTCTTCATCGTTCTCCTCCTTGGTTCAACGTATCGCCGCGAACGGACTGCACCCGGGCGCATCCTCCGCGCTTTCGGCCTGTCGCAACAGATAGTCCGGAAAGCCGCCGGCCGCGTCCACCTTGCCAAGCGCAAACAGGCGCTCGACCTGATCGGGATGCCGGTCCGCGAGATTCACTGCATCGGGTGCGGGACGCGGCGAGTCGTACAGGAACGGGCCGCGCCCGTTGATCTTGCAATTGAACCACCACTTGTCGTCGATCACCGTCATCGCGCCGCCCCAGCCGACGGTCGCGTGATCGCGAATCGGCGCGCCGTTTCCGAACGCCGTGTCGAGGAACGACTTGCCGTCGATCGCATGCGGCGGCGAAACGCCGGCCGCGTCGAGCGCCGTCGCCGCGATGTCGTGATGCTGCACGAACGCATCGCACGTCGTTCCCGCTCGAAGCTTCGCGGGATGGCGAACGAGAAGGGGCACCTCGAAGCTTTCGGGATCGGATGGATAGCCGCGCTTGCCGATGTAGCCGCGCCGCTCCCACAGGCTGTGTCCATGGTCCGACGTGACGATGACGAGCGCATCGTCGAGCACGCCCGTGACGCGAAGCGTCTCGATCAGATGGCCGAACCAGCGATCGCACATCTCGACCAGCCCCGCGTAATTCGCGCGCGTCCGCGTCACGAGCTCGGGCGCGAGCCACGGCATCTCCGCGTACGGCGAGATCACCTGCTCGCGCGAATCGCCGTCGTCGTAGCGACGCCGATAATGCGGCGGCACGAACCACGGCTCGTGCGGATCGAACGACTCGACCGTGAGAAACAGCCGATCGGCATCGAGGTTCTGCTCGATCCAGCGCGCCGATTCCTGCATGACCTGCGCGTTGAACCACTGCTCCTCGCGCACCCGATCGCGCATGTTGAGCAGGATGCGGCTCGAGAACCAGTGCGCGCCGAAGCCCGGCTGCTCGAGTCCGGTCGCCTTCCCGCGAAGCTCCTGCAGCTCGCGCGGCACCCAGTAATCGATCTCCTGCTGCGACGGAAACGGCCCGCTTCGCGCGGCATCCGCCTCCTGTCCGCGAATGAACGTCCATTGGTGGAACCCGCGCCAGAAATTCTTCGACGGCTTGAACTCGTGATAGAGGTCGGAGACGAGTCCCGTGCGAAAGCCGTTCTGCTCGTACATCTCGGCAAGCGTCGTCTGGGACTCGGGAATCGGTCCCCAGCCGGGCGCGATGCCGACGAAATCCCCCTTGATGTGGCGGAAGTCGCCGTTGTGAAACGGATACGTGCGCAGGCCCGTATAGATCGTCCGCCGCGCGCAGAGCGTGGGCAGCGCTTCGGGATACGCGCGGGTGAAGCGCACCGATTCGCGTGCGAATGCGTCGAGGTGCGGGGTCGCGATCGCTTGCGCGAGCGCGGCCGGTCCATCGGCGTTCCTCGCTCCCGCGATCGTCCAAGCCGGTGGGCTTTCATAGCAGCCGACCGCATCGCGGCGAAGCGTATCGAAGATGACGAGGATGACGTGGCGAATGGGCCTTCGCGTCGGCGTCATCTCGATTCCCTGCTGCTTCGCATTCCCGTTTTCACTTGATGTATTCGATTACATATGATCGCGAATCGCGGACTTCCCTGTCAATACCAGCCCGACGTGCCCACTCTTTGAAATCGATACCGGCGACTGTATGCTAACGCCGGAAAGACTCTCAATGGCAAAGGATTCTCCGACAGCGGTCGCCGAACGCTCGAGCGCGCGCGACGTCGCGCGTCTCGCCGGCGTGTCGACGGCGACCGTCTCGCGCGCGCTGAACGTTCCGGCGACCGTCGACCCCGAAACGCTATCGCGCGTCCGTGCCGCGATCGACAAGCTTCGCTACGTGCCGCACGGGGCCGCGCGGGCGCTGCGCAGCCAGAAGAGCGACATGCTGGGCGCCGTCGTGCCGTCGTTCGATTACGCGCTCTATGCGCGCACGACGAGCGCGCTTCAGCGCGAGGCGGACGCGCGCGGCTATGCGCTCGTGCTCGCGACGCATTACTACGATCTGTCGACCGAGCTTCGCGTCACGCGCGAGCTCGTGCAGCACGGCGTCGACGCCTTCGTGTTCGTCGGCCTCGATCACGATCCCGAGCTCTATTCGCTGCTCGATCGCTATGGTCGGCCCTACGTGCTGACGTGGGGCGTGGACGCGTCGCGGATGCATCCGAGCATCGGCTTCGACAATCGCGCTGCGACGTATGCGATGACGCGCCATCTGCTCGATCTCGGGCATCGCCGCTTCGCGTTGATCAGCGCGCCGACGACCGGCAACGATCGCTCGCGCGAGCGTGGCGCCGGCGTGCGCGCGGCGCTCGGTGCGTCGGGCCTGTCGCTTTCCGATCGCTACGTTCGCTACGGCCCGATCGCGCTCGACTCGGGGACGAAAGCGATGCACGAGCTGCTTGCGATGCGGCCTCGTCCGACGGCCGTCATCGCGACGAACGACGTGTTCGCCGTCGGTGCCATGCTCGCATGTCGCGAGGCCGGCGTGCGCATTCCCAACGACGTGTCGATCACCGGCGTCGACGACACCGACCTCGGGGCGACGCAGACGCCGGGGCTCACCAGCATTCGCACGCCGATCGTCGAGATCGGGCGCGCGGCCGCGCTGCAACTCTTCGCGCGATTGGAAGGCGAGCCGTGCGAGCTTGCGCAGGAGCTTCCGTTCGAGCTCGTTCCGCGCGGCAGCACGGGAGCGCCGCCTGCTTCGCGACGCCGTTAAACTACCGCGTCGGAAAGACACGGAAGACATAGATGCGTGCGGGATCGATGGTGGCGGGTGCAATGCTCGCGTTTGCATTCGCCGTCACGGCTCATGCCGAAACGGTGATCGAGTACTACAACGCGACGCTCGATCATTACTTCATCACCCCGCTCGCGAACGAGATCGCGTTGCTCGACAATGGAACGATCGTGGGCTGGGCGCGCACCGGGTACACGTTCGATGGCTCTGCCGCGCCAGGCGCGGGTCTGTCGCCGGTGTGCCGCTTCTACATTCCGCCGCAGCACGGCGATTCGCATTTCCTGTCTGCATCGCCGGCCGAATGCGCCGCAGTGCTCGCGAAGATCGGCGTCGATCCGAACTTCAGCGGCTACATCGAGGAAACGCCGGCCGAGTTCTACATCGCGTTGCCGGATACGGCGAGCGGCGCGTGCCCGTCCGGCACGTTGCCCGTGTATCGGTTGTGGAACGGTCGCGCCGACTCGAACCATCGCTATACCGCCGATGCCGGGGTTCGCGATGCAATGCTCGCACGCGGCTACATCGCCGAAGGATACGGGCCGCAGGGCGTCGCGATGTGCACGACGCGCGCGGCGATCGGCGATTCGCAGGTGCGCGCGACCGGGCTTTCGCCGTTCGCGCCCGGCTGCGATCTCGCGCCGGTCACGGGCACTGCATTCGTCGGCGCCGAAGTCGAGCCGCTGATCGCGATCGATCCGCGTGACCCGGCGCATCTGATCGGCGTTTGGCAACAGGATCGCTGGTCGGACGGCGGGGCGCGCGGCAATCGCACCGGCTACTCGTTCGATGGCGGATTGACGTGGTCGCTTTCGCAGGCATCCTTCACGCATTGCACCGGAGGCAATGCGGCCAACGGAGGCGACTTCCCGCGCGCGAGCGATCCGTGGATCACGTTCGGTCCCGACGGCATCGCCTATCAGGCTGCGATCGCGTTTCGCGGCGACACGTTCGCGGCCGATTCGTTGAGCGCGATCGTCGTCAGCCGCTCGATCGATGGCGGACGCACGTGGAGCAATCCCAGCGCACTCATTCAGGACGGCAGCGCGTTCTTCAACGACAAGGACTCGATCACTGCCGATCCGATCGCCCCCGGCACCGCGTACGCGACGTGGGACCGGCTCGACCCGACCAACCACGGGCCGAGCTATTTCGCGCGCACCACCGATGGCGGCGTGTCCTGGGAAGCACCCCGCCCGATCTACGACCCCGGCGGAATCAACCAGACGATCAACAACCAGATCGTCGTGTCGACATCGACGGGCGGCGAAGCAACGCTGCTCGACATGTTCACCGAGATCGACGTGGGTCAGAACGGCCTCGCCACCGACAAGCTCGTGCTGGTCCGCTCGCGCGATCGCGGCATCTCGTGGAGCGCGCCGATCGTCGTGTCCGACATCCGCTCGATCGGCGCCTACGATCCGCAGAATCCGACGATCACGCTGCGCGACGCGACGAATCTCGGCTCGTTCGCGAGCGGTCAAAATGGCCTTGTCGTCGCCGTCTGGCAGGACGCGCGCTTCGTCGCCGGCGCCTACGATGGCATTGCGTTGTCGCGCTCGCTGGATGGCGGACTCACATGGAGCGCTCCCGTCCAGGTCAACGCGGTGCGGTCGGTGCAGGCGTTCCTTCCCGCCGTGTCGATTCGTGACGACGGCACGATAGGGGTCCTCTACTACGACATGCGCAACGACACGCCCGATCCGTCGACGCTGCTCGTCGACGTATGGCTTGTCACGTCGACGGATGGCGTCGCATGGACCGAGCGGCACGTCGCGGGACCGTTCGACTTCGATCGCGCGCCGATCGTCGAAGGCGGATTGTTCGTCGGCGACTACCAGGCGCTGGCGAGCGCCGGGAGCGAGTTCGTGGGCTTTTACGCGCAGACGAACGCCGATCCGAGCAACCGCACCGACATCTTCGCGTCGAACTTCCGCTCGCTCGGCGCACGAGGCGCGAAGTTGGCATATCGCGCGAGCACGGTGACCGCTTCACCCGTCACGCCGGCATTGCAGGCGAAGATCGACCGCAGCATTCGCAATACGCTTCGCCGACGTCTCGTCGGACATGCCTTCGAATCGCCTCCATGAGCGACGAGCCCTCGAAGGAAGCGCTCGACGAATGTCGCCGCTGCGAATTGTGGGAACACGCAACGCAGGGCGTGCCCGGCGAAGGACCACCGGGCGCGCGGCTGATGCTCGTCGGCGAGCAACCGGGCGACGAGGAGGACATCGAGGGACGCCCGTTCGTCGGTCCTGCCGGTCGCCTGCTTCGCGCGTTGCTCGACGAAGCAGGCATAGCGCCGTCGCGGGTCTACATGACGAATGCGGTCAAGCACTTCTACTACGAGCCGCGCGGCAAGCGCCGCATCCACAAGACGCCGATGCAGCGGCACATCGCCGCCTGTCACGTCTGGCTCGAGGGCGAGCTTGCGCGCGAGCGTCCGGCGGTGATCGTGACGCTCGGCGCAACCGCGCTCGCTGCCGTCTACGGCGCGAAG
>DATFCW010000513.1:0-2596 GCA_035252665.1 Casimicrobiaceae bacterium
GCCATGGCTGCCGCCGCGCACTTCGATACCCTCGACTACGCGCGCAAGCTCGAGGCGGCAGGTGTACCGAAGGTGCAAGCCGAGTTGCAGGCACAGGCACTCAACGACGCGTTCAGCGATCGCGTGGCTTCGCGCGAAGACCTGGCACGTCTCGAAGCGAAGATGGATGCCGGCTTCGCCGCCATCGACGCGAAGATGGATGCGCGCTTCGCCGCCGTTGACGCGAAGATAGACGGAAGGAGCGACTCGCTTCGACAGGAACTCGGCGGCAACATCGAAACGCTGAAGTGGATGTTCGGCGTGCTGGTCGCATTCAATGCAGCGATGTTCGTCCAGCTTTTCCTCAGGCACTGACCGGCGCACGGACGCCGGCAACGTTCGACGGCGACGGCACTTCGGCGATCCCCAGCGGCACATCGATCACGCCGCCTCCCAGGCATCGCTCGCCGTCGTAGAGCACCAGATACTGTCCCGGCGTCGGCGCCCATTGCGGCGTGTCGAACGTCGCGATCACGCCGTCCGTGGTGGCCCGCACTTCGCATGCCGCATTCGGCATCCGGTAGCGCGTCTTCGCCGCAAGCCGCGCCGGCAACGCGGGCGCATGTCCCGCGATCCAGCGCATGTCGACGGCGTTCACCTCGCGCCGATAAAGCAGCGGATGATCGTGTCCCTGCACGACGATCAGCGCATTCTTCGCGACATCCTTCGCGGCAACGAACCACGGCGCGCCGGCCGCATCGCGCGATCCGCTCGCCCGTCGCCCGCCAATGCCGAGGCCTTGTCGCTGGCCGATCGTGTGATACGCGAGCCCGTGATGACCTCCGACCGTTTCGCCATCCGGCGTGATGATCGGCCCCGGCGTTCGCGGCAGATAGCGCGCAAGAAAATCGCGAAAGCGTCGCTCGCCGATGAAACAGATGCCGGTCGAATCGCGCTTCGCGTACGTCGGTATGCCTTCGCGCTTCGCGATCGCGCGCACGTCGCGCTTCCTCATGTCGCCGAGCGGAAACAGCACCGGCAAAAGCTGCGATTGCGAAAGCCGATGCAGGAAGTACGTCTGGTCCTTCGTCTCGTCAACCGCTTGAAAAAGCGCGACGCCTCCATCCGCAGCTCGCGCAGCGCGCGCGTAATGCCCCGTCGCGATCCTGTCTGCACCGAGCGACAGCGCGTGATCGAGAAACGCGCGGAACTTGATTTCGCTGTTGCACAGCACGTCGGGATTCGGCGTGCGGCCGGCCGCATAGTCGCGCAGGAAATGCGCGAACACGCGCTCCCGATATTCGGGGGCGAAATTCACCGCCTCCAGTTCGATGCCGATGACGTCCGCGACGGCCGCCGCATCGACCAGGTCCTCGCGCGACGTGCAATACGCGTCGCCGTCGTCGTCTTCCCAATTCTTCATGAAGACGCCGACGACGTCGTAGCCCTGCCGTGCGAGAAGCCACGCGGCGACGGAAGAGTCGACGCCGCCGGACATGCCGACGACGACGCGTTCACGTGCCACGTCAGTGGTGCCGGGCCGCCCCAAGCCACTGACTGCGCCCCCGTTGGGGGCAGCGAGCCACGCGAGCGTGGGGGTCGTTCATGCTAGAGGCTCGAAATGAGCGCGAGCGGGAAGCGACGGCCGGCGAGGTAGTCGTCGATCGAGCGCAGCACGAACGGGCTGCGATGCCGGGCGTGGCGGGCGATTTCGTCGTAGGTAAGCCACATCGCGCGCACGATGCCCTTGTCGAGACGACGCGCCGCCTCGTGCACGCGCGGCACCGCGGTGAACGTGAAGCGCACGTAGGTGCCGTGGAGCGGCGATTGCCAGTGGTAGACGCCGACGAGCGCGGTTGGATCGACCCGCCACGCGGCCTCTTCGAGCGTTTCGCGCGCGGCGGCCGCCGCAATCGATTCGCCAACCTCGACGTGGCCAGCCGGCTGGTTGAGACGAATGCCTGCGCGCGTCTCCTCCTCGACCATCAGGAAGCGGCCATCGCGTTCGGCGATCGTGGCGACCGTCAGCACCGGTCGGCGCGGATGCGCGACCGGGCCGATCGCGTCGTTGGCCGAGGCGATCGAGACGTTGACGGATTGGACGGCTCTATTCATTTCATCGACGGGCATTCACCCCGCGATCCACTTCCAGGCGAGGATGAAAGCGTGAGCAAATTGCGAGCCTGCGAAGGCAGGCCGAAGCCCGCCTTCGCCAGGAACGTGCGGTGACAGCCCGCCTGACGACGCGAATCGGCGGCTTACTTGCCCTTCGTGTTCGAGCTCATGCTGCTCGTAGCGCCCGAACTCGTCGCCGCGGCGCCCGTCGCGGGCTCGGACTTGACGGCCGAGTTCGCCGACGACGTGTTGTTGTGGACCATCTTGTCTTCCTTGGCGACGTTGCTCTTCTTCTTCGCCTTGTGCGACATGTGCTTCGACTTCTTCGTCTTCGCGTGAGTCGTCGACTCGGACTTCATCGAACCCGAAGACGAGGCCGAAGGCGTGGCGGGCGTTGCGGGTGTCGCGGGAGTGGCAGGCGTCGCGGGGGTCGCTTGCGCGAGGGCCAGCGTCGACGCAGCAGCGAACATCGCGGCAATCAGCGTTGCAATGAACTTGTTCA